>CAZYEZ010000153.1:0-5118 GCA_964646775.1 uncultured Chitinophagaceae bacterium
CAAATCGTGGTTCCTCATGAGGCTTGGCGAAGCGATTCCAGGGGCAGACGTCCTGACATATATCGCAACCAAATACCCAGCCTTCCATCTCGGATTCTCTTTGTTGAGGAAGAAAGGCATCTTTCAGTTCGATGGTCAGATAGGATAGGCACCGGCTTCCATCGATTTCTGCGGGGGCAACGATGGCCCCGGTCGGGCAGGCGTCGATGCATCGGGTGCAGCTGCCGCAATGGGATGTTTGGGTGGGGGGGTCGAAATCCAGGTCTAAATCGGTGATCAAAGTCGCAATAAAAAAGAAAGATCCCTGGCGGGCTCGTAGAAGATTACCGTTCTTGCCCACCCATCCCAGTCCCGATTCGACGGCCCAGCTTCGCTCCAGAACCGGGGCGCTATCGACAAAGCCCCGGCCTTCCACCTGGCCGAATTCCTTATGGATAAAAGCAAGGAGGGCTTGGAGCTTTTCACGGATAACCAGATGGTAGTCTTCCCCTAGGGCGTATTTAGAGACTTTGACTTCGGCTTCGGGCAAAGGTTGGCGAGGGAAATAATTCATCAGCAGGGTGATCACAGATTTTGCTCCCGGCACCAGCTTGCGGGGGTCGACCCGAAGATCGAAGTGATTTTCCATGTACTTCATTTTCCCCTGGTATCTTTGGGATAGCCATCGCTCCAGGCGGCGGGCATCCTCATCCAGAAACCGGGCTTCGGCGATGCCGACCTCCATAAAACCAAGTCGTTTGGCCTCCTCTTTGATGCGCTGGGTTCGTTCGGATCTAAGACTAAGACTCATGAGAAGAGGGATGGGTGATTCGCTCAAAGGCAACAAAGCGAAGTTCGGATAAAAAGCTAAGGAAGGCTTCGACTTGCTCCTTTCGTACCGCCACCTTGATTTGGACCTGATCGGTAAACTGTTTGTCGATGATTCGGGCCTCTCGTTGGCTTAGGGCATTTTCAAGCCAGGACAGCTGTCCATAGGGGCAGTGCAGGATCAGGGGTTCTTCGGGCCATCTCTGTTCCATGGTGGCCCGATCCAAGGCATCGGCGGCCGCCGATTGATATGCATGGATTAACCCCGGCACTCCCAGAAGGCTGCCGCCAAAATAGCGAACGACGATGACCAGTGTATCGGTGAGGTGTCGGCGATCCAGTTGGCCCAGGATAGGGCGTCCGGCGGTACCGGAAGGCTCCCCGTCGTCACTTGCCCGATAATTTAGCCCGTCGAATCCCAGCCTGTAAGCAAAACAATGATGTCGGGCCTTGGGGTGTTCTGCCTTGATCTGGTCGAAAATAGGTTTAAAGTCCTGGGTCTGGGATAAGGGAAAGGCATAAGCCAGGAACCGGCTTCCCCGATCCTTATACGCGCCCGTCGCCGGCTCGGTGATGACATAGAATTGATCGGTATTATCCATAGAGGTCTGATAGGCTGATCCAGAGAATGGAAAGGGCGGCCAGCAGCAGGCCCAGGTTCTGCTTTTTATAAGCGGGCTCCTGAAACAGAAAGCGACCGAGAAGCCCGGAAAAGAGAACGATTCCGATGTTGTTAATGGGCAAGGCGGCTGACTTTTCAATCCATCCAGACTGGAGCAGTTGAACGAGAAAATATATCGAAAAATAATTAGGGAGGCCGAGCAGAACTCCAGCCGCCAGGGATCGCCCATCCAGAATCCAGTCCAGGGATCTCTTGGAGGCGATCTTATGCATCATGCCTAAAGCGGCGGCGGTCCCAAAAGCGACCAGGCTAAATCGATAGAACGATGGGGTTTCTGCAAGGAAATGATGACTGGTGTAGGCCAGCAAGGTGTCCAGCAGTCCGCTTCCCAAAAAGATAATCGCCGGTAAAAACCAGGAGGGGTTTTTGGAAAGTTTTGAACCTCGAGGCAGGCTCAGGCTAAGTGCTGGAAACGCTAGGACAAAGCCCAGGATTTCGCCCCAGTGCAGGGTCTCTTGGAATAAGAAAACCCCGGCAATGGCTGGGATGATCAGCGATAATTTGTTGGCGATGGTGGTGGGGCCCATGCCCAGCTCCGAGGTGCTTCGGGCAAGGAGATTAAAAAGGAAAATAAATAAACTGCCAATGCCCACGGCAAAAGGTAGCCAGGGTTGGAGGAGGGTCGAGGCCTGCAGACCGCCCGTAAAAACCCATCCCAGAACAAAGCAGACCAGGTAATTGATGAGGATGGCCGTCGCGCGGTTTACACCGAAGCGGGGAAAGAGCTTGAAGAGGACAAAAAGCAGCAGGTTAAGCAGTAAGGTGGCCAACAAGAATAACATGGGCGCTTCGTGTTAAAGTTCCATTCCCTCCACATAAGGGTAGGAGCTGTCCTTGTGGAGATAAACCCGAAGCCGATCGGGTCCCAGGGGCAAGTCCATGATCTTCCTTCCATCCCGAATTCGAGGCGAGGGGATGCCTTGGGCAAGGGGGTTGGGTGCGGTAATCACCCGCAGTTCATCCCAGATTCCTAAACGAAAGAACGATTCCAAAGTCTGGCTTCCACCTTCCACAATCAAAGAGGGAATCCGTTCTTGGTAGAGTGCTGCGAGCATCAGGAGGATGGGATCCTGGTTTGGAGGGATTTCATGGTATGCTACGGCGCCATCCTGCCGAGATGGACCGGCATGAAATACCCAGGTCGGCAGACCATCCTTGATCAAGAAAAGCTGAGGGTCCAGCCCTCCCTGGGGGGCGATGCAGACGCGCAAAGGGGCATCCCCTGGATAAAGCCGAGGCGTCAATTGGGGGTTGTCATATTGGGCGGTCCGGGAGCCGACCAGAATCGCGCCTTCTTCGGTTCGCCATTTATGGTTGAGCCTTTGGGCAATGGGGGAGCTGAGCCGATAGCGTTTCCCATGGGTAGGAGCCAGGTAGCCTTGATCGGACTCCGCCCATTTCAGGATGATATAAGGGCGCTTTTTCTCGTGAAGGCAAAAGAACCGCCGATTCAGCCATCTTCCCATCTCTTGGCCAAGGCCCAGTTGGATCTCAATACCAGCTTGCTCCATGCGCCGGATCCCTTCTCCGTTGACCTGGTCGAAAGGGTCTTGATTGGCGATCACCACTTTTGCAACTTTTTCCTGGATGACCCGGTCTGCGCAGGGAGGGGTTTTCCCAAAATGGGCGCAGGGCTCTAGGTTTACGTACAAAGTGCTTGCGGGAACCCGATCCCGAAGCGAGGTTGGGACCTGGTTAAAGCAATGTACTTCGGCATGCTCTCCGCCCAATCGATGGTGTCCCCCCGAAGCGATAACCTGGTTCTGGTAAACCAGCACGGCGCCCACCATGGGGTTGGAGCGGCTGTATCCTTTCCCTAGGGAAGCCAGCTCCATGCAACGTCGCATAAACAGCATTTCGTTCATGGATCCAAAGTTAACGGATAAGCGGTATCTATGGCCGCTCCATAGACATCGAACTGGGAATCCAAACTCATAAGATAAACCTGGAGATGCGAGGAGTTTTTAAATTCAATGAGGAAGGGCGCTGGATCGCCAGGGTTCGATAAGCGACAGAATTAGCCGAACTTTATGGGATGGAAAACGCCAAACAGGCCCGGAAATGGGCGATGGAGCAGCTGAGCGCCGTGACCGACGAAAGGGAGGCGAGCGCCATGACCCGTTGGATGCTGGAAGAAATTACCGGGAAAACGGCAAGTCAGCTGGCTCTCGATTGGGAAGCGCCATGGCCCGAGTCGGGCAGCGACCAATTAAAGGACTGGGTAAATCAGATTCGGGCCGGAAGGCCCTTTCATTATGTAATGGGGTATCAGCATTTCTGTGGCCACCGATTCCGGGTTTCAGAATCCGTGCTGATCCCGCGTCCCGAAACCGAAGAACTCGTATACTGGATTCTGGATCAAGAAAATCTAGGGGGCAAAACCATTTGGGATCTGGGCACCGGTTCTGGGTGTATTCCCATATCCATCAAAAAAGCCCGCCCGCTTGTTCGCGCACGGGGTGGGGACGTCTCTTTGGAGGCATTGGCCGTAGCCCGGCAGAATGCAGCCGATCTAAATGCTGAAGTGGAATTCTACCCAATGGATATGCTAGATCCCGACTGGTCGCTGGGCTCGATCGATCATCTGATCTCCAACCCGCCCTATATCCCCGCTCATGAAAGCCAATCCCTGGACGCGGCCGTTCGGGACCATGAACCGCATCAGGCGCTTTTCGTTCCCCAGGACGACCCGTTGCTGTTTTATAGGTTGTTGGCCCGCGAAGGTCGCAAGGCGCTGAATCCCGGCGGAAAGATCTATTTGGAAACGCATTTCCGCTATGCCGAGTCGGTTGCCCGATTATTGGTGGACTTTGGCTATGCATCCGTAGAAACGAAAACCGACGCGAACGGGCACCCAAGAATGGTTCGGGGCTCCCAGCCTGCCGATCGGTGATCGCCAGGGGTTCCCTGGTGGATGCCAAGCAAACAGGGAGGGAAACCCATGGTTCCCTCCCTGCATTTGACCTTGTTTTTGACGTGAAGAGCCAGGTTGCCCTTAAGACTGAGATGGGGTCCTGCGACCAATCATGGCGCGAGGATCCACCCACTGATCGAACTCCTCTTCCGTCAGATGCCCCAGTGCCACCGCCGCCTGTTTAAGGGTGGTGCCTTCTTTATGGGCGGTTTGGGCGATCTGCGCCGCCTTATAGTAGCCGATCTTTGGATTCAAAGCAGTGACCAGCATGAGTGAATTGTTCAGATGTGCCTGAATGTTTTCTTCGATGGGCTCCAAGCCTTCGGCGCAGTGGTCGTTAAAGGATTGGCAGCCTTCGGCGATGAGGCGGGCCGAGTGGAGGAAGTTATAGATCATCATGGGCTTGAAGACGTTGAGCTCAAAATGCCCATTGGCGCCCCCGACATTAATGGCCACGTCGTTGCCCAGCACCTGGGCGGCGATCATGGTCAGCGCTTCGGATTGGGTGGGGTTCACTTTCCCTGGCATGATGGAGGATCCGGGTTCATTCTCGGGGATTCGGATTTCGCCAATTCCGCTTCGAGGGCCGGAGCTAAGCAATCGAATATCGTTGGCGATTTTCATCAGGCTTACAGCAACGGTCTTTAGCGCGCCGTGGGCCTCTACGATGGCATCGTGGGCCGCCAGGCTTTCGAATTTGTTTTCTGCCGTCCGG
>CAZYEZ010000154.1:0-5036 GCA_964646775.1 uncultured Chitinophagaceae bacterium
CAACCCCCTCAAATCGGTGCCCAAAGGCAGCAAATCAAAGGGTAATCGCTGTTTTCCCCGAGCCTGCTGAATGAGTTCGACGGCCATCCTGATATGCAGTCCCAGGTGCCCTTCAATCCTTAAAAAATTATAAGGCTCCAGGTCATAAGCCAAAGGATTCTTAACAAAATCGTCGCTCAAATTATACTGATCACTATGATAGGATAGGGTCTGTTCCGGCCGACCTTGCTGCCGCAATACCGGATCCCATAACTTGTATAGGGGGTCTCCCGGCTTATCCGGGCGATAGTAATAGGGGATGGCCTTGCCCGTAAAGGGCGGATTCCCCCATCGGCTCGGGGTGATGCGAACGGCATTCTTAGAACGCGGTCGGCGCCAGTTTTCGACTTCTGCCTGAGGAAGAGAAAAGCCCCGGACTATTTCTACCAGGCGGCGGAACAAATTTCGGAGCTCCCCAATTGACTCCGCCTCGCCGCTTATCGCCCGCGAAGGTATGAATCGGTGACGGTAGGCAGGCGATTCCGCTCCTTCCTCTGAAGGGTCCGCCAGACCCAGCAGCAAATGACGTGGAAAGGGATCGGCCTGGGGTTGGCACAGAGAGATCAGCCGAGTTGCCAGTTCACGAAGGGCCGTATAGGCTTCGTTTACGTCCGCCAAATAATCATAATAGTACTGTATATGAATCAAGGCGAAAAGGTCCTTGGAAGAGGGATGGATGGCAGAAAACCGCGAGGCAAAGCCCTTAAATGGATTCCCGGAATAAAGATCGTGAACCCAAGGTGCGAGGCGTAAATACGTTTCGCTGAGCATTTTCTCCCATCTTGCCAAATACTTCGCCCCTAAGATCTTTTGGTAAGCGGCGATCAGTGAGCTCGTATCCATCAGGGCGGTGGCTTCCACATCAAACCGGGGCATCCGAACCCAGGGAAGATCCGAAAGGGTTTGGATCGGAGCCTGGTCATAGGCGGCATGGGCCTCCGCCATGGCATCCCTGGGGACCAGCAGAACACGTAAGTTCCAGTGTATCTGTCTTCCTTTATCATCGCAGGAGTCCGGCTGACAGTTCTTGGCATCGATGGTCTCTAGTTCGACAAAGAGCAACAGCTGCTTTCCGGCAAGAAATTTCCGGTCGAATGCCTGAGTCCCTTCGGTCTCTGAAGGCGCCAGCAGCTCATCGACGGGGAACCGGGGTTTCAGGTCTTCATCTACAAATGCAGAATAGACCTTCTCTCGGTCAACCGGATAAGA
The DNA here is from genome assembly GCA_964646775.1 of uncultured Chitinophagaceae bacterium. GTDB lineage: Bacteria > Bacteroidota > Bacteroidia > Chitinophagales > Chitinophagaceae > CAYPQN01. The sequence goes on from CAZYEZ010000154.1 coordinate 1,249, forward strand.
TTTTCGACGGCTAAAACTACGGGATTCGATCGCAATCAAATGACCCTGGGAGGTAACGCCTACGCCCGCGCTCAGGGTGATCTGCCGGCCATCGGCGGAAAGCTGGGGCACGAGGCCGCAAACAATGCCCATTCCAATCAGGTTGGTTCTTGTCATCCTCCCCTGCTCGTCAAGGAATGCAAAAACCTGGTTTAGGTGTTCAGCACGCAAGAGCTGATCAGGCACAAAATGCGGATATTGTAAATGGGTAGGCAGCATAATGGCAAGTTTATTGGATAATAAAAAAATTAAATGATGGTCTGATTTAGATAAACACGATGCTCGTCATTGCCTTCGATGCAGTCATGCAGCGAAGCCGGCGGATAAATGGATTTAAGTTTTCCCATGATCGCCACCATCCGAACCAAGGCTTCATAACGCTCCAATTCGGTATGGCGATCTGCATCCAGGGTTTTTATGCAAACTTGGTAGCTGGGCCACAAGGACATCATCTGCGCCTCCGAAAGCCAACAAATCCTCAACCCAATATGCGCCGGGACTTCCCTTCTTATGCAGGTCTCGGCATAGCGCCGAAAAGCAATGCCCTGATTGGCTAGGCCGGCGCTCCCATTCAGGGCTATGGTGATCCTGAAAGAATAGGGATCCGAACCACAGCATCCAGGATCGTCGGCATCATAACATATAGAGAGGAAAGGGTCCCCCTGGGGATGATCGCTCGTAGGCCCGGTTCGCGGGCGCAGCAACATGTGTTCAATAATCAGGACCTTATCGGACCAGTAGACCCGTTGCGCCCATTCCAGGATTTCTTCCACGGCCATCTCCGCCTCCGCTTCGGTATCAAAACGTTCTTTGCGGGTGGCAATAATTTCCCCGGTTCCGTCCACCAGGTTAATACCCCATTTCTTCTTCTCGGCGATGATGTAATGGGCAGGATTGATCATATGTTCGATGACTTGATCAATTTCCTCCCAGGCTTTGTCCTGAGCCCGACCCAGCTGATCGTCCACATACCGGGTTGAGGCGCTGAGCAAAATCTTGCCTTCCTCGTTTCTCAGCCGCCATCGCTGTTCATAGGATTTCCCATCCTCATCCTCTTCTTCATAGAGCTCGAAATAAGACCGGGGGGAGGCCAGGCCAAGCAATCGCTGAATCCGCCGCTCTAATCCAGATACGGCATCCCCCGTGGGCCAGGGATCGACCTGCGTCAGGTCGAGCGCCCGAGCACGGTTTCGGGAAAGAAACGGAAGGTCTTGAAGAAAGTCAATCCTTTGTTCCACCAGCTTTTCCTGATTATGCAGACTCCCCTCATAGGTGTTTAGCATAAGCGCATAATCCTGTACATCTTCGCCGAATCGGCTAAGCAAGTGATCCAGGAAACGACGGCGACGATCCAGAAAGCGGGCTCTTGTTTCCACCAGTGACTGCCAGTCCTCGGGCGTCGGAGCCGCTTCCCCGCCCGGCAACAAAGCCTCGATTTTGGGCAGGCTCCCTGCATTCAGCAGGGTTCCGAAATAGGTCTGCTGAATCGATTTGGATGAGGAGAATAATTTCCGCAAAGACAGGGCCTGTTGATACCATAAATGAAATATCTGCTCAAACAGCTGCATATAACCCGCCAACTGCAGGGCGCTGGCCTGATGCGCTTCGGGCGCATGGGCAGGAAGACCTTCCGGACCCAGTCCATAATTGGGCGGTAAGGCAGAAGATATGGGGATATAGGGCCCCGGATCGATGGGGGTTCCTTGGGGAACCGGAAGATCCATCATCGGGTTATAAGGCCTCACCTCCGAAGACCTTAATACACGAAGGGTATCGATCAGCTCCTGCTGTCGAGGCAGAAACGGTAGGCCATCCTTAAAAACTAAAAACCGGGCATCTCTCCAGGAAAACCGCGGAAGGTGGCCGGAGGACACCTCCATGGACCAAGGCTCGGAATCGGACTTGTTCCCCCAGGCATCCAATCGTACCCATGTGAAATTTCTAATAGACCTTACTCCGTCCAGGTTCATGAGCCGATGAATCATATCGGAACTCTGGAGTCGGGTCTTGCGCTCCGCGGCACGCAACTCCTCGTCTTTAAAGAACCCATGTTCCAGTCTCGGACCGGAGAACAAGGTTTCGACCGGCATGTTTTCATCCAGCAATTCCTCCAGTCGGTGGGTGGGGATGGGCGGATTCAAATAGTCCTCAATCTCTTTATATGCCCGCGCCAGCCATTCCTCTATGTCTACCTCGGGTTCCAGATCCACATCGGCGCAGACGGCAAAGTTTTCGACCGGAACGGCCGTAATGGAACAGAAATCTTCGGCTAGATTACGATGTGCATGCAGGCGCTGCCGCAGGCGCTGCATCACCCGGTCGGCTTCCAGCAAACTTTGATGGAAGGGCTGAATGAACGACTCCCAGGCGGTGGATTCGAGGCGCTGCCTCATCTCCTCTACCCGCAGTTTCCGGGCATGGTCTGCATGCTCAAACCAGATTTTTAGAGGACAATGGCTCAGCTTCAGCTCCTGGACGGGTCCTGCCTCCTCCAGCCTATAATGTATACTTAGGTCCAGGTAAAGGGATTTACGCAAAGCCCGGGCTAAGGCCTGGTTGGAGATGTCATGGGGGTCTGATGCCTCCCGATTCCCTGCAATCCGGGTTAGTTTAACTTGCTCCACCCTAAGAGACGGATTGCGTAAAGGTGCGTAAAACGCCCCCTCGGCCTCGATATCCCGCCAAGTTGGAAGCCAGAGTTCTGCCTGGGCTTGGATGGGCGGCTCATGGACTTCAGAGGAACTAAATCGAAAGGGAAAAGCAAACTGTCCCGAATTCAGGTCCCCCAAAATCTGGTCCCGATCGAATTCTACTTCCACATCATAAAGTCCCCGAACCCAAAGCGGACGATCGGAAGGCTCAAAGCTGAGGCGAGACTCCAAAGCGTGGGCATAAAAGACCAATCCTTCACAGGCGCAGGTCTTGGCATGCAACCAGGCATTTCGCACACCCAACAGATCGATGAGCAGCTTTCGATAGTCCAGAACGGTCAGCGGGTTAATGGTCAAAATTTCTGCCGCCGTAAAAAACGATTGATCTCGGTTCGAAGCTTCCGAAGGATTAGGCAGAGCCAGGAGATCGACCACCGGCATTTCCAGCCGGTATCCCAGATCGGTGAGGGCAAAAGCCAAGGCCTCCAAGATCGTAATCCCGGGGTCGTGCACATTATAATCGGTCCAGATATCACTGGCCATCTCCTGTATCCACTGCAGCCCTTCTGCCCGGAGCCGATCGAAGTCTTGGGCTGGCGGGTAGGCATGGTGGCGCGCTATGGTAATGGGATCCTGCATGATTTATTTCCCCTTTTTTTGGTTTAATTCCTGGCCTGAGTCAGCATTCAAATCGGACCCTGAACTGGAACAGGGCTGACAATCCGCCGCGGCGTCCTGCGGGGATGTCTCCGCCTCTTCGATCTCGTGCTTATCCCCCGCAGCGGATACCAGAATCGAGCGAGCCGTAGAGGCTTTTGCCTGATCTAATACCTCCCATTCAGGCGCCCCATCTATGCGCTGGAAAAGACGTAAGTCCGTAACAAAATCCACATAGGGTCTTTGATCAATAAAATGAATGAGTACCGATTTGTCCACCTGTCCACCAAAGGAAAGAGGGGTTCCCTTGCCTTCTTGGGTCCAGGGCGTTAGAAATTGTACCAGTTCTTCCCGAAGCTTTTCCCGGTAGAGTCCAAAAGCCAAACAGGGTAGGAATTTCAACTTCATGGACAAACGCAGCTCTTCAAACTGAGGTTGCCT
>CAZYEZ010000155.1:0-4964 GCA_964646775.1 uncultured Chitinophagaceae bacterium
CAAGCTTGGCGTGGACTAATAGATAGCCCGACACGTAATCCGTGTTGGCATCGTTAAGGGGGGCTTTGTCTTTCAGGTGTAATTGGGTTTGACCGTAGATGCCTGGACGGGAAGATAGGTTGGTGGCGAGATGAAGAACCCAGGGAGAAATGCCCGGAATCTGATTTCCCCTATAATTGACTTCTTGCTGGCTTTGCGCATCAAACCTGCGGTAATCGATGAATCGGAAGTCCGAATAGGAGAGGCCCCCCAGCATCCATAACCGCAGCCATTTGTGGTCGGCTTCTCGCAGGGGATGCCAAGTCAAACTAGCCTCTGCTCCTCGGTGCTGTGATTTGCCTACATTATGATAAACGGTGATGCCCTGATGAATGGACTGCCCGATCAGCTCTCCTTTCATGTCCATCTGAAAGAAAGCCAGATCAAATACCCAGCGCTGATCCAGGAATCCGCCTTTAAGATTGATCTCGTAATTGGTGCCCCGCTCGGCATGAATTTCTGGATTGACCCGGCCCTCTGCATCCTTGATTTCTGCGCTAGATGGCGGCGAATACCCAGCGCTTATTGACCCATGGATAAAAATTCCGGGCAAAAGGCGCTGACTTATCGACAGGCGTGGGGAAAGTGCAGGATCGAAGTTTCGTTCTCCAGATAGATCAGGGGACAGATAATCCCCCACCTGATATTGAATTCCATTATAGCTTAGTCCGGCGGTTAGGCGCGTGTGCCGGAGAAGCTGGTATTCGCCATGCGCAAAAAGCGCATAGTTGATAAACGTATAGTCGATGGCAGATTGGATGGGGCCTTCCTTCCCGCCCAGGTTCTGAAACTGGGTGCCTTTGGTTTTTGCTGAGTTCGCTTCCGCACCCCAAATCATGGAAACTTTACCCGGTGATTTCCCAGGCCTCCACTGAAATTGCGTTCTTCCCCCCAGACTTTGATAGGTATTGCGAATATATGCGAAGGGGAGTGGGTGGTCCAGGTCGTAAGCATATTGGAACAAACTCGTGCGGATATGAAACCGGCTGGAGGGTCGATATTGATGGCTCATGCCAAAACGCGTCCAGGTCTGATTGCGACCCGCATTCTTTTCAATTTGCGTCGGGGCCGCTTGTCTTGGATTTTCCATCATTTGCAGTTCGCTAAGGGCGCCAGGAATTTGGGCCTCTTGACGACTGTGGCTTAGCACAAAGGTGACGGTTTGATCTTCGTTCGGGTAAACCTGAAGATTTGCCGCAAGGAAGCGCCGAAAGTCCTGGCTGTGTGCGCGATATCCTTTCAGGGATTGCTCGCCAAAGGAGAGATAGGCATTCATCTTGTCTCCGCCATGGCGATAGGTCGCCGCCCAGCGCTTCAGCCCATAGCTGCCTACAAGACTGCTCAGGGATAGGGAGTTCTCCAAATACGCGGCCCTTTGGAGCTGAAATCGAATGACTCCGCCGGTTCCGCCCCCGTAGAGGCTTGATGCCGGTCCTTTGATGATTTCTACGGAACCCAAATCATGCACGTCAATGGCCTCAAGGCGAGAGGTTCCGTCGGCTTCCGTGATGGGGATATCATTCAAGTAGATTTTAACGTTCCGGATCCCCCAAGGTGCCCGTATTCCACTGCCCCGAATGGAGACGCGGGACTCAGAGAGATGACTTTGGTCCATTTGTAGTCCGGGTACACTGTTGAAGGCGGATTGGAGGCTAATTCCACTCCCTTGCCGAAGCTGCTCTCCCCGAATAACGGCAAGGGATCCGGCAGTTTCTCGATTCGATTTGCCAGATGCATAGCTGGTGATTTTCACTTCGGCTAAGGATATGGAGGAGGGGGTCATCCCGATATGGACGGGTTCGGATTCAGGATTTACGGTGATTTCTGTGGTTTGATAGCCGGGCTTAACCAAGCGCAGGCGGGATGGGCCCGGTGGAATCAGCAATTCGAATCGTCCTGCTTCTCCGCTGTATCCCGCGACCGTGGAGTCGGGATACTGAAACTGGACAGGGAAAAGGGGGCTTCCGTCTTGGATGTCGATGACTTGTCCACGGAAAATCTGGGCCTCCGATGGGAGGCAGGGTAGGAGGAGCGATAGAATAAGCACTCTAAGCCCTCGCCATATGAATACTTTCATTGTATAATAAGTTATAGATACGCCGTCCCCCTTGGTCTGGGGATACCGGATGCATAAGTTCAGGCAGCCGGCCAATGAGCCGGTCTGATTCATGGAAAAAGGAGGGGATTCCTCCGGCAAAAGATCAGGCGGTGGGTGGCTTAAACAAGCTAAGATGCGCTTCCCTTAAATCAGGGGTCCTCATGGGAGGATAGCGGGTTGTGGAGGTTGAATCTAGTTCGATGTACGCCCAATCTGTGCTGGGGATCGTCCACAGGAGTTCAAAGCGGTGATCTTTTTTATGGCCTGGCTCTTCCTGGGTGTCTTGCTGAATCTTCTTGGCAAGCTGGCACTTTCCATTGCAGTCCATTTTGGGCTTGTCCCGGTTCTCGCATTGAGCCAGATAGGATTGCGGGTTTAAATAATAGTCACCGAGCAGGAGCATGGGGCTTAGCGACTGAAGAATCATCGAACTCAGAATCAAGTATAAACAGAATCGCCGATATGGTCGCCACGGTCGCACGCGCCGAAGTTAAGTCAGACGTGGGGGAATTACAAAGAAGAATAAAAATAGTGTCATAATTATTTCTGTTTGTTAGGATGCCTAACTATATTTGTGACGGCGATATTGCCGAAATCAAAAAATGTTAATTATGGAAAAGTCTGTTTTCTACCATGCCGGTTGTCCCGTTTGCGTGAGCGCCGAGCAAGATTTGATCAACTTGATCGGAAGGGATAAGATTGATATCGTTCATTTTGGGCAAGACAAATCCCGGATCGAAGAAGCCGAGCGTGCCGGCGTAAAATCGGTGCCTGCTTTGGTGACCCCACAGGGCCATGTCTTGCATATCAATTTTGGCGCCTCCATGGAAGAGGTCAAAGGATAAAGGTTGGACTGCCCATATTTCGAACGGTATGGGCAGTCACCTTTTATAGATCAAATAGAAATGAAATTACCCCCAGGTTTTTTTATACCCATGAAATCAATTCCCTTTTTATGAAACAAATGGTACTCTTATCCGTATTCCTTGGGTCTGCTTGGGGCCTAAATGCGCAAACCATGCAAAAAGAAAATAAAAAACAGATAGCCGTCTGGGATACCTATGTGCCCAGAAAGGATGGCCGCGTGATGCACTTTGACATTCTCGTGCCCGCGGAACTCAAAGACACCGCAACGATCTTTGGTTACGGGAGGCAATACCTTCGGTCCAAAGGACAGGATGGGCAGCCCCTAACGGCCAAAGAATGCAAGTTTTGTCACGTGGAGGCCGTTCGACCTTCTTGGGAGGCCGACCTTCAACGCCAGGGATATACCATCATCGAAATGGAGCACTGCGATTAATGGAAGTTGCCTTCGGCGCGTAAGGGGTGGGTTCAGATTCTGAGGAGCCAAAATGAAAAATCTGGCTGCAAAACAAGACAAGCAAGCTGCCAAGCATAAGGCCGGCAGCGATGGCCAGTGATTCAGGGAGGTGCGCGATCGGAGTTCGCAGGATTCCTGAGATTCCCTGAAGCATGAGGATGAGCTCGTTGGCAATCACCCCGAGGATGAACATAAAGCTAAAGAGGCGAAATACCCGGCTTGCTCGATAGTAGTTATTCAGAATGGCAAAGGCGAGTATAAACAGGGTGACGATGCCGAGGAGAACCAGGTGGATGTATCCAATGACAATGGGTCGAAAACTATAACTGAGTTTGCTAAGCGCAGGGATGACGGAAAATCCCTGCAGCAGGAATTTAATGGTGGCGGCCAAAAGGACGCATGCAAAGATCCCCTGCACCAGCGGGGTCCAATAGGGTCGGAACCATGGACGCAGATACCAGGTTCGTCGAACCCACAGTGCCCAGGCCATGGTTTGTCCAATCACCGTTATTACCAGGAGGAGATAGAGCCAGCTGGGCATTTTCCACCATAATATGGATAGGAGATAACCCAAGGGGCAGGCGAAAACGAAGCATTTGAAAATGAGTGGAGAATAGGTCTTCGGGGGCGCAAGTTTATGGACCCAGCTTAGGAAAAGCGCCATGCAGGCAAAGAAGAACCAGCCGTTATATTGGAAGTGGAGGAAGAAATAGATGGCCGCCAGCTGAGCTCGAGCATTCTGCAAATTGTTGGTCATAATCCAGGCAAGCCAAAAGGTTCCCACGGAGGAGACCACCATAAAAATCAGCGCCGCTCTCAGCCAGGGGTGGGCGGGGTTTTTATCCGAAGCTGAATGGAGATCTTTCCAACCCATCCATGCAAAGACATAGGAGGCCGCCACGCTCAGCGTCGAGAAAGAAATGGAAAGGGTATCATAGCCTTGAAATAGAAAGCTGAGAAGCATGCCATAGGCGGCAAGAAGGTTTATCCAAAAAATCGATTGATACCGTTGGGGTAGCTCGCCCGCTCTTTTCTCATGGATAATAAAACGAGTCGTAAGCACCATTAAGGCTAGGGTGACCCAGCCTGTGAAGGCAAAATGAGAATGTGCATGAAGAAGAAACTTTTGGTTCAGGCCTGGAATGGGGAAAATCATTTTTAGCCGCATCAGGAAGCCCAGCAGGGCGACCAAAACCAAATGAAACAAGGCCAGCTTCATCCATTGTATGGTAGAAATCGATGCCCACCAAGGCTTCGGTTTCTCTAGGGGCTGATAAATACTTTTCCTTTCTTTATGCATAATCTTTCCTCTTGGTGCAAGTTTTTTATGGCCCGCACCACGGTTTCAACGCGGAGGCCAGACATGTTGGCGAGCTGCTGCCTAGTGAGTTGCAAGCGGGTGCATTCTTTGCAGACCAGCTTCCCTTTTTGATCGAAGTATCGAATCAAGGTCTCCATAATCCCCTGAGGGTCCTTGGTCGCGATGGCATTCATTACAAGGTGTTT
>CAZYEZ010000156.1:0-4944 GCA_964646775.1 uncultured Chitinophagaceae bacterium
AAAGCTGTTCGGGTGGGGTGGTGGGTGTTTGTTCCTGTTTTTCAATTAACAGGCGTTTTAATTCACTAACTTCTTTTGTTAGCATTGTTACCACTTCGGGCAACTTGTCAAATGTTAAATTTTTCATATTTGTTCGTTTTATGCGGTCAATTGATATTTTGCCAATTTTTCATATTTCTGCAATTGTTCTTCCGTGTAATCGTCATACAGCGGTGGCAGCTCTAGCCCGGGCATAGGGGTTATTTGGGCGATCCCGCAATCCGCTGCATATTGGTTGTATCCGTCCACATCCCCGTACCTGAGGGAGTCAATTGCTTTTTCAAATTTATTCAGAGCGAATGCCTTATATGCATCGTTTTTGCGGCCAAAAATGTGGACCACCACTTTCTCTGCTGTATTCGCGTCCATAATATGGAGTATTGTGTTAGTGGCGGCGCATCCGTAACAGATACCGCCTTCCATATGCCCAAAGGATTTCATATTTATTACTGTCCGGGGATTCCTTAACCCATCGACCATGGCCATAATAATATCATGTGCGGTCAGGCTTTTTACTTTTTCCTCAAATTCTGTGTAGTTCATTGTTTATTGATTTACTGTTAATTGATATTCAGCCAATTTGACATATTCATTAAGTTGCTTACCCTTGTACCTACTCATGTAGTTGTTCCGTAGGGGTGGCAGCTCTAGCCCGGGCATAGGGACTATTTTGGCTAAGTCGTACAATTCTGCGTAATAATTGTATAGGTGCACCCTCCCTTTCCTCAGCTGATCTATTGCGAGCTCGAATTTTTCTAGCGTCCCATAGGCAAAGGATGCGCGACCGTGGACGTGATCCACCGCCTCTTCATCGCCGGCCTCCATAATATGTAGGATTGCATTAGTTGCAGCGCATCCATAGCAGATGCTATCTTTTATATACCCAAAGTCATCCATATCAATTACTGTCCGGGGTTGCCTCAGCCCCTCTACCATTGCCATTATTATATCATGAGCGGTCATGGATTTAATTTTCTTTTCCAATTCTGCGTAGTTCATTTTGCTAGTCTTAGACAGTTAATTGATGTTTAGCTAATTTTTCATATTCCTTCAATTGGGCTTCCGTATAATCGTTCCCTAAGCGGGGCAACTCCTGCCCTGGCATAGGGGTTATTTGGGCAATCCCCAACTTCGCTGTAAAATAATTATAGTCGTCCACCCTACCTCTCCTGAGATAATCCATAGCACTTTCAAAATGGGTTACGAATGGAGGGCATAACCTATAGTCCGGGAACGCTCGGATATGATCCTTTATCTCCTCTTCTTCCTTCGCCTCCATAATATGGAGTACGGCATTGGTGGCGGCACAACCAAAGCAGATGCCCTCTTCCATTTTTCCGAATGTCCCCATATCTATTTCCGTCCGGGGCTTCCTAAGCCCCTCGACCATTGCCATTATTATATCATGGGCGGACATGGATTTAATTTTCTTTTCCAATTCTGCGTAGTTCATTTTTGTTGGTCTTATACTGTTAATTGATATTCAGCTAATTTTACATACTCCTGCAACTCCTCTTCGGTGTAGTCGTTTCTCAGGACCGGAAGTATTTGCCCCGGCATGGGCGTTATTCGAGCTAAGCCAAGGCGGGTGGCGTTTGCGTTGTAGGTTACCAACAGGCCGCATCTCAAATCGTTGATTGCACTCTCGAACCCATACAGCGGGTAATCATCGTATATTGATGCGTAGGTTACATGCGATTTCACCTCTTCTCCATTCGCATCCATAATATGCAGGATTGCATTCGTTGCAGCGCAGCCAAAGCATATGCCCTCTATCATTAAACCGAAGGTACTCATGTCTATTCTTGTTTTCGGATTCCGCAGACCCTCCACCATGGCCATGATTATATCATAGGCGGACATGGATTTTATTTTTTCTTCAAATTCTTGGTAGTTGATCATTTTTTTTGGTTTTATTTGATTAACTGATATTTAGCAAGTTTCTCATATTCCTGCAACTCCTCTTCGGTGTAGTCATTGTCCAGGACCGGCAGTTCTTGCCCAGGTATGGGGGTTATTTGAGCGATGCCAAGGTCCTTGACATAATCGTTGTAGGATTCCAACAGGCCGCATCTCAACAGGTCAATTGCGTACTCGAAATCATACAGAGTGTAATCATCGTGGGTTGATCTGAATTGGGTTGATCTGAGTTTGGAGTGGGCCTCCACCTCTTTTTTATTCGCATTCATGATGTTGAGGATTGCATTAGTTGCTGCGCAACCATAGCAGATTCCCTCTCTTATTTCCCCGAATGTCGTCATATCTATTTTTGTCCGTGGACTTCTCAGCCCATTGACCATTGCCATGATGATGTCATGGGCGGACATGGATTTAATTTTCTTTTCGAATTCTGCGTAGTTCATTTTTATTTGGTTTTAGTGTTAGTGAATTTGGCTTTTTTGACGTCCTTATTGGAACAAAGGTAGTAAAACTTTTTTTAGTTCCAAACATTTATTTAGTTCTGTTTCGCATATTTTGTTCTATCATGTCTAGCATCCTATCTATTTCGATGTAGTTCATAGCGGTAAAACGTAGGACTATCCACCCATCTATAGCCGCCAGGTTGTACTTAATACAGTCGTTACTATAGCCTTTTTTGGTCGTGTGGCGGCTTTTCACAGCGTTAACGCCTTCGTATTCTACGGCTACACCTATGGCCGGGATCGCCCAATCGAACCGGAATTTTCTATCCTTATGGAATTTATACTCTTCGGCCAACGCATAACCCCTGGTGTGTGTCCATAGGCGTAATGTTTTCTCGATGTATATATGACCTTTGCTGCGTTTGGGTTGGTTCATCTGGAAGTACTGGGCGATAGTCATATTATTGCGCTTCTCTACCCCAAGCTTGCAATCCCTTCGCCATCTAGCCCAGTCGATATGCGATTCATCCGTACCGTCCAAATAATCGATAGTGATCCCGGATTCCTTAATCCTTTCTTGTACGCTCTTTTTAGCCATGATGTTTTATTTGCTACAAAAAAAAGATAAAAAAGTTTAAAGAGCAAATTTGGATTCAAAAATTATTTGCGTATAATTGCAACTTGTTCTTGAAATAAAAGAGGTTTTTTTCTCCGTTTTTCCCCATAGGCACTACTCTGTAGTGATTCCCCAGCGGCTCCTCCGCTGCTAGAATGAAAAAGTCGGGCAAGGAAACTGCATGGGTTGAAAGGGTAATTCCAGACTTGACATGCAGCTATGCACTACGGTAAAAACCCTGCGCTGACTCTAAGGTGTCAACAGGTGGCTGCAAAGCTTGATCGCTTCCGTAGTGTCCGTTTCTAACAGTTGGCGGGTGCCTTGGGCTGGCAGGGAGGACTTCGGGAATGTCACTCCAAACTGCAAAATTTGTTTTGGTTAAAGGATTTAAGGATTGCCTCCATGGACCCAAAACCCCTTGCAGTTGAAAACCTTCCTCTATCAATATCCCAACAATAAAATTCTAATAAAATAGTAAAAAATAATTTGAGGAAATTATATCTGACTAATCTTTAAAAAAAGGTTGGTTGAATGAAATGTATGGCTTATATTTGCAGTCAGCCTTGCAGTAGTGCATAATGCACTAAAACCTTACTTAACCCCGGCTATTCATTTAGTCGGGGTTTCGTATATTTGGGGGTATGAAAGTCAGAGAGACTAAGCCTAGAGCTATAGCTACCGGAGCGGAGATGAGGGAAAGGTTCCACGAATATGTCGAATGGTGCCGCGAAAATCCGATCATGGAGGCCAGAATGAGTACCACCGATACGAATTTCGGTACACTAGCCTACGTTCCGAAAAAACGGCCACTATCTCTTAAGGGTTTTTGCCTGTTTTTAGGGCGTTCTGCCTCATGGTTTTCGACTTTGGAATCTCGGGTCAATGCGGCCAATAACAGCAGCGATAAGGGATATAGAGAGGCAATGCGCTATATCAAGGACTTCGTGCAGAATGATGTTTATGAAGGTGCTATGGCCGGAATATACAAGGAGCAAATGTCAATCCGGATACTTGGACTAGAGGACAAGAGAAGGAACGACTTCCACGTCACAGCAGTAGCTGCCCCTAAGGTTAGTATTGTTATGTCTAAGGATGCGCCAAAACTAGCATCCTCCGAAGAGCAAATAATGCTCAACGAAGGATTGCTAGAGAATAGAATCGAGGATCTCGAATTCGAGGAAAATTTCGATGAATACGAGGGTTAAAAAAGATCTTGCTCTATTTCGCTAAACGTCATAGTCTCCCCATCGAAGTGAAGTTTTAGGCTTACTGTGTCTCCGTTCCTCCATTTGGGGATGATCAGATCGGCTTGATTCTCCGTACTATTGCCGTATTCATCGACCAGGACATTAACCCGCCAGTCTCTATGCAATAGCATCACAATGTCGGCATCTTGTTCTAGGGACCCCGATTCCCTTAGATCTGATAGCTGCGGTTTCTTTACCGTTCTTTCTTCCGATTTCCGGCTTAATTGGCTCAAAGCGACTATAGGTATGCCGCACTGCATCGCAAGCGTTTTAAGGCCCCTGGAAATGCGAGAAATGGCTTGTTCTCGGGTTCTGCGCTCATCATCTTCTCCAATAAGCTGTAGGTAGTCGATTATAATCAGCTTGCAGCCATGATTCTTGACTAAATACTCCACCGATGATCGTATGGAGTTGATGTTTACCCTCACGTTGGAAGAGAAGAAAATCGGTAATTCCGATATATCTGTCATCTTCTGCATTAGTGTATGCACGTCCATATCCTCTTTGTCTAAGAGCCAATAAGGGATCTTGGAATCATACGACAGTAACCTACCATAGACTTGGGGGATGCTCATTTCCAAATTAATAATCCCGACAGCCCCATATTCCGAAGCCGTATTTATAGCTAGACCGCTGGTGAATGCAGACTTACCCATTGACGGCCTACCACCAACGATAA
>CAZYEZ010000157.1:0-4943 GCA_964646775.1 uncultured Chitinophagaceae bacterium
TCTTTATATTGGTTTTGGAGCGGAGTACTTGGTTCAGATATCCAAGCTGGTGGCGGGGGAACTGTTAGATACTTCTGCTTACCTGGAGGCGGTATTGGGAAATCGATAAACAGATAGAGACATGGGAATGGTTAACCAGTTTTTGATGAATTTGCTTTTGGCCTTTATTTGGGTCGCGCTGACGGGTTCCTTGTACTTTACCAATCTGTACTTTGGATTCATGCTGGGGTTTTTCATCCTTTGGCTGATGAACCGAAAAGGGGAGGACAAGCGATATTTTCTCCGGGTGCCCAAAATTATTGGCTTTGTGCTCTATTTCTTCTTCGAATTGTTGAAGGCCAATATCCAGGTTGCCTATGATGTTATTACGCCCCGATTCTTTATGAAACCAGGGATCGTCCGCTATCCCATGAAGGCCGTAACCGATGTGGAAATCAATATGCTGGCCACTTTAATCTCTCTGACACCGGGGACCTTGATTATGGACGTGAGCAGCGATCGGAAAGCCATTTTTATTCATGTTATGTATTTAAAAGATAAGGATCAGTTTATTCGCCAGATTGAGCACAGCCTTGAACGACGCCTACTCGAAATATTAAGATGACCCTAAGTATATATATCAATTTTGTTATCCTGCCCATGCTGGCCATCGCCCTGTTTTTGGTGTTTTACCGAATATACATCGGGCCATCCATGGTGGACCGGGTCATTGCCCTGGACTTGTTGATCACCATCGGGATTGGGGTTATTACCGTTTATTGTGTGAGTGTTGGCGAGGCCACCTTTCTGGACGTAGCCATGATCTTGGCGCTGATTGCCTTCTTGGGAACCATCGCTTTTGCTTATTATATCGAAAAAAAAGGGAACAATGATGACTGATATTCTCATTGGCGTACTGATGACCATTGGGGCCTTGGCCATATTAATCGCCGCCATTGGCATTGTCCGTATGCCCGATTTCTATCTCCGCCTTTCGGTGACGGTGAAGGCGGCCACTTTGGGTATTGGGTTATTGCTGGCCAGTACGGCCGTTTATTTCCCCGACTCCTCCCTGGTTACTTCGGCCTTGGCGATCGTCTTCTTTCTCATCCTCACGGCCCCGGTGGCGGCCCATATGATTGGACGATCCGCTTATTTAACCGGTACCCAGTTATGGGAGCATTCCGTAAGAGATGATCTGAAGGATATGTTTGACAAGGACAACCAGTATTTGCGCAGCGAGCACCCGGACCACAACGACCCGCTGGAGTTTCTTCCTGAGGAGGACGAGGAAGCCGAGGGAGAGGAGGGGCGGCCTTAGGGAATTGCCTGGCCCGGAGACCTCCTAGGTTTCGCGCTTATGGGTTGCCAAAATGTTTTATTTGGCAAATGCCTGTCTCAACATATCGCGGAGCGCATCGAATGGAAGCGAATCATCCTGGCGAAGGACGAAGGAGCGCAGCTTTTTGGCATCGGTCGAAGATCGAAATAATCGATGGGGATCTTCGAGCAAATGGCCATGAAAGAAGGTGAGGGATAGATGGGAGGCAAAACATCCCAGGCTACAAATGTTTTTCCCGTTTTTGGCGTAAACGGGACTGTTCCATTTCCATGTTTCTTCTACCTTGGGGTAGGCTTCATGGATTAATGCGTGAAGGGCAAGGAGGGATTCGGTTTGCCAAGCTTTTCCTTTGCGCAGATAATTTTGGATTTTTTCTGTGGTATTCATGAGTTTGAATTTAAAACCAGGATCGGAGAGCCCGCGACATGGCGGCTGCGGAGACACGATGGTCTTGGCCTTTTAGGACTTCGTAGCTGCCCTGGGGAAGGATTTCGGACCATTCTTTCATACTGTTTTTCATCCAGGCAGGGCTCTGGCTGCCCGCCATGACCAGGGTAGGGATTTGAACCCGATTCCATCGCGTCAGTGGTAAGGGGTTCCCTTGGTTTTCATGGCCTAGGATGCGAAGGTCATAGGGCAGGGTATGGGCGAGCTTTTTTAGAGACTTCCAGGCGGGAAACCATTTCATCAGGCGGATGACAAAGGGCGATAGACCGATCCCCTGCTGAAAAAAAGAGGTCAAGGCCCGATCCGGTTGACCTTGGTTGAGGGATTGCTCAATCCGGGAGAGAAAGTCCCTGGGAATCCTGGGGCCCTGGGAATCGGTGATAAAAGGCGCCTCATAGACGGCGACTTTTTTAGCGCGAAGACCTTTTTGAAGGGCGTCTAAGACGAGTGCGGCGCCGGAAGATATTCCATAGAGAAAAGGAGGTTCGCCGATTTCCCTTACCAGGGTTGAAAGATCTTCGATTTCTCGAACGGGTTCATAGGGTAGGGTGTCACCGGATTCCGATCTGCCTCGGCGATCGTAAGTGTAGACGGTAAATTTATCCTGCAGACGGCGGGCCAGCGCCGGGTTGGGCCCGAATTTTCGGTGGCATAGAGCGCCGTCCACCAGGACCAAGGGCGCTCCTTTTCCGATGCGGCTATAGGCAATGCGGGTCCCATCTCGGGAGAGGAGATAGTTGGTCATAAGCGATGAATGAAGAAGCGATTAATGAAGGATGGGCAGATACTTTTTACGATGTTCAAAAAGGATCCAGGCCAATATCAGCCAGATGACCAAGGCCGTGGGTAGCTGGGCGGGATCAACAAAAATATGAGTGAGCAGTACGCCTACCATGACGGGGAAAATGATCAGTGCCCCCAAAGCCCTTGTTCTTGGGAAAAGGAGGAGCAAGCCGCCGAGGATTTCTGCCGATCCAATCAACGGCAGCAGCCAGCGAATTTCTTGCAGTGCTGCCAAATCCTGCCGAAGTTCGAAAGATAGATCCGGGGGGACGGGCAAAAAAGAGAAGAACTTATCGAGGCCACCATGGATGAGCAACAGTCCGAAGATCACCGAGGAGATTTGAAGCAGTTTATTTTTCATCGATCTTAGGTTGAATCGGTAGGCAGTTATAATTCGGATAAAAGCCGGTCGAGCTGGTTCAAACCCATTTGGAATCCCTCTTTGAATCCCATGCTGACGATGGTTTTAAGATCTTCTTCGCTATCGAACTGAAGATGGATCTGAACGAGGGTTCCTTGGGCCTGTTTTTCGAAGCGAGTCACCCAGAGGTTTTCAGGAAGTTGAGGATCGGGGATCCCGTTCTCATCACAGAACCCATCGCGGGCGGTGAACTGAACCAGGGGTTCAATGGATATATAATCCACTTTGCTCCATTTCTTTTGATCGACGGGTATAATCATAGCATATAGCCAGCGACCTCCTTCGCGGAAGTCCATCGATTTGGTCTCGGCGCGACAGGGCGCAGGTCCCCACCACTGGTCTAATAACTCGGGGTCGGTCCAAGCCTGCCATACCAATGGGAGCGGGGCGGCGAATGGCCGGTCAATGTCAATGGTCTTTTTGGCTAGGTCTACAGTGAAGGCGGTTTCTAGGTATGGTTTCATAAAACTATGGTTGAATGGAGTGATGGCGTTGATGACGTTGATGGCGTTGAATGTGTTGATTTAGCGCTGAAACAAGGCGGGATTTGTCTGGATTAATCGGTCCAGGTTTCCCATGACGGATTCAAATCCGTCCCGGTAGCCTCCTTGGATCATAATAGCAAGGTCTTCTGCGCTCTGGTACTTTGTTTCCAGGTCAAAGGCCGATTTCGAACCTAGGTCTTCAAACTGAATCTCCCACTGGGATACGGGCATGCCCTCCAGAGGCTGCAAGTCCTCTCCCAAAAAGCAGTCCGAGGCGGTAAATCGGCGCTCGGGTTCGATAAGGTGATAGGCGGTGCGTCCCCACTGCGGCCCGTACTCCGGCGCGTCGAGCTGGTAAATCCATTCACCGCCCGCGCTAAAGTTGCTTTCAAGGGTCTGGACTTTAAAAGGCATGGGTCCGAACCATTGCTCTAGAATAGAAGGCTGGGTCCATGCTTTCCACAACCAAGAAGCGGGCGCGTCAAAGCTTCGGTGAATGGATAGGGAATGATGCTGAGGGTTGATCTGGAAAACGTAGTCGTCTGGATGAGTCATAATAAATCGGGTTTAGGGTTTAGAGTTAGGGTTTTAGTTGATCGAGTAATTGGTCGAGCTGGTCAAAGCGCTGGCTCCAGAGTTTTCGGAAAGGTGCGATCCATAGATCGAGCTCCTTCATTTTTTCAACCTCCAGTTGGTAGTAAATCTCACGGCCTCTTTTTTCTTCTTTGAGCAAGGCACACTCTTGGAGGACTTTAATATGCTTCGATACCGCCTGACGGCTTATGGAAAACTCTTGGGCGATGAGCCCTGGTGTCAGGGCCTGCATGGCCAGCAGGGTCAATATGGCCCGACGGGTTGGGTCTGCGATCGCATGAAAAATATCTCTTCTCATTTCATTGAGGCAATTACGTGGAGGGGTTTTTTATACGTCGGTTCGTGTGGCTGCCGTTTAATCTTTCTTGCCCTAGATCTTAAGCCATTTGCAACCGAATAGTTGCAAATCTAAAAACCCTCATCTTTTTCTCCAAATATTTTTTTATTCGGCAACGGTTGGGGCGTTCCATTCACAGACATGGCTCGGGAATTGATCTGCTAATTTTTTTCAGCGGGGCTGTAAGCTAGGAGCGAAAGCGCGGCGCAACCAGCTTGAGTAGATGGGGATGACCTTAAAATCAATAAGGGCTGCAAGCAATACAGCGAATTACGGAATGGGTGCAAGGCTTCGCATGGATGGGCGAGGAAGAGCCACGGATAACATAGCCATAGAGCGCTTCTGGTGGAGTTTAAACATGAGCATGTGTACCTCTACGGGTCAAGATCTTATTGTATGATCTTGCCAACACGTACTTTGAAGGAGAGAAGCGCAACAGCCAGCTGGCCAAATTCGGCAGAAGCAAAGAGAAACGCACCGATGCCAAGCTCGTTGTGTTAGCCATGGTGGTAAATGTCTTCGGCTTTATCAAATATTCTGCGATTCATGAGGGTA
>CAZYEZ010000158.1:0-4937 GCA_964646775.1 uncultured Chitinophagaceae bacterium
TAAGCTCTTATCGTTACCATAAACGATGTTCCACTCCGTACGATCGATGTTAAAGTTGGCTTGTGCCAATACTTTATTATCGGTGGTTTCAATTTTCGCAGGGAAGGTGATGCTCTTGGTAATTCCTTTCATAGTAAGGTTTCCGGTAACGGTATGGGTGGCATCCTTCATGACTAATTCTTCAGATTGCTGTACTCCCTCCGTAACATTGGTGATTTCAAACACCAGCTCAGGATAGGTTTCGGCTTCAAAAAAATCCTCACTTAATAGGTGAGCGCGAAGTTTAGTGTTCCCTTTTTCGTCTTGGTCAACCGGCTGAATCGTGGTTGCATCCAAGACAAACTGTCCGCCCGTAACGGCATCACCTGTAAGCACTACCGTGCCTTCTTTGATGGCAATCGTTCCGGTATGGGTTCCTACGGGCTTGGTACCTACCCATTGCACTTTCGAGCTATTCAGATCCACGGGAACTTCAACCCCTTCTAGGTTCTGAACGTCTTGAGCATCAGCAACAGCGGCCTGGTCGGCGTTCGGCGCATCCTGACAGGAAGCGGCAAATAACATGGCGGAAACACCGCCTAAAAGGAAGATCTTTTTCATGACGAAATTTAATTTAGGTTAAATTAGATTGCGAAGATAAGGGAGACAAAGCGAAAATACGGCGTCCAACGTATTCAATAGTTTCTATTGGCTTATTGATGTCTTCCCAAAGGACTATCAGGTCGGGGAAGGAGGGAAGGAATCCCGAAGCGCTTAAGATCCGATGATATGAATATCAGGGAGGAAGAATTGCAAATATTTATTTATCTACCAGTCTTCGCAATTGAATCCCTTTTTCGTTAACGTGAAATTGATGTTCTACACCAAGCATTAGTGCATAGTTAACGGTTTCGTGGCCCGCGGGAAATCCAAATCCCACCGGAACATTTAAGTCCTGGGTATGATGGGAGAGAATCTCGTCTAAAGTCTGACCAAAGGGAACCTGGGTATCTTCCATGCAGGAGAAATCACCAAAGATTACACCCGTCACACCCTCCAGAAGTCCTGCTCGCCGAATCTGGTACATCATTCGGTCTATCTTATATAAGCACTCTCCGACGTCTTCAAGAAAAAGAATCTTCCCCTTGGTATCAACTTGAGAAGGACTTCCGATCAGGTGGGTAAAGATGGCTAGGTTTCCTCCAACCAGTGGGCTATTTGCCTCCCCGTACTGATTCAAGGAATGAGGCGGCGCTTCATAA
Organism: uncultured Chitinophagaceae bacterium; assembly: GCA_964646775.1. Classification (GTDB taxonomy): domain Bacteria; phylum Bacteroidota; class Bacteroidia; order Chitinophagales; family Chitinophagaceae; genus CAYPQN01. The sequence continues at coordinate 1,242 of CAZYEZ010000158.1, forward strand.
ACTTGCGCTCGCCCTTCTATTGCATGGAAAAAGCTCTCCATCCACGGGCTGTCCAGAATTTCCGGTTTGTAGCCGTTACACATCGTTGAATGAATGACCGGTATTCCCCATTGAGCCAGAATATGACCTTGCAAAACTCCAATATCGCTAAATCCACATATCCATTTGGGGTGCTCGCAAAACCGATCAAATTGGAGCTGATCGATAATCCGACTGGTCCCATAGCCGCCCCTGCCCATTAAAATGGCTTCCACCTCCTGGTGATCCAACAGATATTGAAGATCTCGAAGCCGTGCTTCATCCGTATCGGCGAAATAATTTTTCTGGGTCCCATAATTCCCTGAGACCAGCGTCCTATAACCTCGAGATTCAAGGTAATCGCAAGCGAAACGAATCTTCTCTGCAGGCACGTAGGATGCAGGGCAAGTAATTCCGATTAATGACCCCGGCTTTAGAGACGGGGGACGTCTAAAGGATAACATAATCCTGGTTTATTCAATTTTTACATAAAGTTCTCCACTGCGAACTTCGCAGGGATAAGTACGAAGCTTGTATTCTTCACCGCTTGTGTTCCGTCCATTCCTTGGATCAAAACGGTAAAAATGGACCGGACAAACCAAATGTGAGCGGGCATCAAGCCATCCCTGGCAAAGATCGCCAGAAGCATGTGGACAGATAGCCGAAACGGTGCAAATTTGATCTTGCAATACGACCACGGCGAGTTTCTTTCCTCCGAGCTCTAGGGGTATAATGCGGCCCGCCTCAAGCCTATTCAATAATATTCCGCTTGCCTTCCATGGATTCATCCCTTACGTTTTTCGGCAAAAAACTGTTTGATCAATTCCAAACAAGGCTCCGCGAGAACGCCTCGACTTAGTTTGGTTTTTGGGTGAAAGGGCCAGGTCTGGCCGGTGATACGTTCATAACCGTTCTTTGGGTCAGAGGCACCAAAGACCACGCGGTCAAGCTTTGACCAGTATAAGGCGCCGCAACACATCAGGCAAGGTTCGAGTGTTACATATATAGTAGCCTCGGGTAAATACTTTGCCCCAAGTTGGTCAAAAGCAGCCGTCAATGCGATCATTTCCGCATGAGCCGTGGCATCCTTGAGTGTTTCTACCTGATTGTGCCCCCGGGAAATTATGGACTGGCCATGCACGACAACCGCCCCAATAGGAACTTCCCCTGCTTCATAAGCCATCTCCGCCTGGCGAAGCGCCTGCTTCATAAAATATTCATCGGCATTTTCGACCAGCATATCCCCTTGATTTAATCCCTTTAATCCTTTATTCTCGATTTCTAGAATCCATATAAATCGTCACCGGCCCCTCATTGATCAATGCAACGTTCATATCTGCCCCAAACTGGCCGGTATGCACGGGACAGGATCCAAGTTCCCGGAGTCGTTGAACGAAATACTCGTACATAGGCATGGCCAGGTCTGGTTTTGCGGCCTCAATAAACGAAGGTCGGTTTCCCTTTTTATAGGAGGCGGTGAGCGTAAATTGACTTACTACCAAGATTTCTCCCTGGATTTGCTGCACCGAACGATTCATCAATCCATGCTCATCGGAAAAGATCCGAAGGTTAACCAGCTTGCCGGCCAACCAATCCGCATCTTCTCGTTTATCCTCTGAATGAACACCTAAAAGCACCATCAATCCCCGGCCAATCTCTGAAATTCGATTTCGCTCTACTTCAACGGAAGCCTGAAGAACACGCTGAACGATCACTCGCATAATTCCTGTTTACACACCTACGGCACCAAATTAAGGGATTGCGGTTAATTTTGCCCTATGATGCCAGATTCTTCAACAGATACGATTGTTGCCTTGGCCACGCCTCCTGGGCAAGGGGCCATCGGAGTAATCCGACTCAGCGGTACTCATGCATTTTCCATGGCCTCACGTCTTGTAAAAAACAAATCCTTTGCCTCCCTCCCAAGCCATACCATCCATTTTGCTAAGATTGTCCATGAGGGAAAACATATTGATGAAGCGGTTTTTAGTCTTTTTCGTGGGCCAAAAAGCTATACCGGTGAAGATATCGTAGAAATCTCCTGCCACGGTTCGCCTTATATTCTCGACAAAGTCATCGAGCTCTGTTTACAAGCAGGAGCCAGACTGGCACAGCCCGGAGAGTTCACGCAAAGGGCTTATCTAAATGGGAAGATGGACCTCGCTCAGGCTGAGGCGGTGGCTGACCTCATCGCTGCCCAAACGGAAGCCGCCCATCGAACTGCTATGCACCACTTAAAAGGTGACTTTAGCCGGGAATTAGCCTCCATGCGCGAAGAACTCATTCAGTTTAGTGCCTTAGTAGAGTTAGAACTTGACTTCTCGGAGGAAGACGTAGAATTCGCTGACCGAAGTCAATTGAAAGATTTATTGGATCGCCTGAAAAAATCTACGGAACGTTTGCTGCAATCCTTTCGTTTGGGCAATGCCCTTACCAAGGGAATCAAGGTAGCCATCATTGGAAATCCAAATGTTGGTAAGAGCACCTTACTCAATGCCCTACTAAATGAAGAACGTGCCATCGTTAGCAACATTGCTGGAACCACCCGGGACTCCATAACAGAGTCCCTGAATATTCAGGGGGTACTTTTCCGGCTCATTGATACGGCCGGCATTCGGGACCATAGTACAGACACCATTGAGCAACTGGGTATCGAACGAAGCAGAACCATTATGCAACAAGCAGACATTGTTCTGTACCTTTTTGACCTTGTAGAGGTGGATCGACCAGAAATCGAAGCCCAAATAAAGTATTTTCAAGAAAGAAATATTGAATACCTTCTCGTCGGCAACAAAGTAGATGAAAAGGTTCGAGGTGATCTAAAAGATTTTCCCATCCTAAATATTTCAGCTAAACAGCAAACAAACATTGAGAAACTTAAAGATTTGCTCTATCGGAAAGCCATAGGTGAGGAAATGAAAATAGAAGGGACCATGATCACCAATATCCGCCACTACCAAGCGCTAAGTAAAGTTAGCGAAGCACTTTCTGATATTACCCAAGGGATAGACGCCTCGATATCCGGTGATTTACTCGCCCTTGATATTCGCCGAGCTCTTCAGTATTTAGGGGAAATCACCGGAGTGATAACGACTGAGGATAAGCTAGATTATATATTTAGCAAGTTCTGTATCGGGAAGTAGTTACATTTCCCTTGATACGCTAAACCCTTCTTTTTCTTGCTTTTAGGCTGTTTTTACTTCCTTTACTTGTCGCTAATTTTCCTATTTTTTGCTTATATTTGTTTCTAATCTGTTACTAACAACAACAAGTTTGTTGGTAGCAACAAGATTCAGACCAACAGGCGAAATGATGTTACATAGAGATACAACCCGATACAAAGGGATATACTCTGATACATTTTTAAGCCGAATAAGGGAACACCATGAGCAGCAGTATAGAAGTTCCAAAAATTTGTCAGGACTGCGGTAAGTCTTTCATCGCAAAGACTACCGTAACCAAATTTTGCAGCCACAAATTTCAATGATGGGTTTTCTTTCCCGGTAAAGCTCAAGATAAATTGCTCCAATCCTGAATTGGTTGATGATTACAAAACAGTGAAGGAGCTTATCGATCAGGTATATCAGTTCAGCCGCATGTACTGGAAATCAGTTAGAAAACAAAATTTACCTGTTACAATCAAATATCCTGAAATGGTGGCAGAAATGCTTCCCTACT
>CAZYEZ010000159.1:0-4909 GCA_964646775.1 uncultured Chitinophagaceae bacterium
GGGATTTTTCTCGAAATTGTTTGCTTTGCACTGTCATTAAGCCATCGGGTACTGATCCTTTACGAAGCTAGGCAGCAGGAAGAGAAAAATATACGCCTAAAGGTTACTCATGAGCGCGACCGTGCGGTGGCCGAAGTGCTCTCTTCCAGAATGCAATCCAATCCACATTTTATCTTCAACAGCCTGAACGCGATCAAATACCTGATCCAGAGCAAGCAGAATGAAAAAGCCATTAAGTCCATAACAGGTTACAGCCGGTTTATACGTATGGTGCTGGATACCGGCACGAAACCATTGATTTCACTTGCCAATGAGTTGGATATAATCCGGCAATATCTCTTGATGGAATCCAACCGGTATGAACGGACATTCTCCTATTCCGTTGAGGTGGAAAGAGAAGTAGGACTGGAAACGATTCTTCTTCCCCCCATGATCCTGCTTCCCTTTATAGAAGAGGCGATATGGAATAATCTATCGGGTGATGACCAGACTAACAATGAGCTGTCCATTAAGGTTAACAAAGATCCGTCCCGGCACATTCTCATTATAGATTATGACCAAAAAGTTGGCAGGCAGGAAATAAGTGCGAAGTTTCACCTACCGGAGAGGGATAAAATCAGTAATAAACGAATTGAGCTGCACAACAAAAATCATAGGGATAAGATCAACTGTTTTACGGAAAATAAACAGGACATTCAAGGTAATACCTTCGGTACGCGCATCGTCATGACGATTGACCGCACCTGCTAAGCTTATAACTAACGAATGAACCCAAGGATAAAGAAAATGAGCCCATACACAGTTGCCAAATGGCGGAGCCTGTCCTGGATCTTGATCGGGCTGTGCTACATCATGGTGGGCTATACGCATCTGGCCACAGCTTTTGAGCCGGAGTCACGCCAAGAAGGCGCATTGATTGACTCCCTCATCCGACTGAGCCGGGAAACGCACCGGAAAAACCACAATGAAGCGTACGAGTACCGACTGGCGCAGAAAGCGCTTGATGGTGCTCTCGAGCTCAACGATACACTGCTCTATGCCAGAGCTTTGGATAATATGGGCTTACTGTATCGCTACCATCAGCGATATCATGAAGCGATTCCCTTTCACCGCAAAGCCTATGATCTGGTAAAAGACAGGCATGTGGCCCCCTTATATAAAATGATATTCGCCAATAATACGGGCCTGGCAGCAAACTATAACGAGCAATTTGACCTCGCTGTTTCCTATTACCTCCAGGCTTTGGCACTCGCTGAAAAAGAACAGGATTTAAAAAATATTTCCGTTGCCTCGAATGGTCTGGGGAATGCGTTAAGTAAGATTCCGGACGTAGAGGAAGAGGCCTTAAAGTATTTTGAAAGAGCCCTGAAAACAGAAGAGCTAAGGAATGACAGTCTCGGCATGGCTATGGACCTCTTGTCGATTATCGATTATTATATCAAAAAGAACCAGCACGGAAGAGCATTGAAGTATCTAGATCGCCTGATGGAGATCCATACCAAGCGAAACGACCTTTTCGGCATGGCCATGACCCAAGAATTTTATGGCCACGCCTATCTAAGCAAGGGGAAAGATCTGGACAAGGCTGGCCGCTACTATGCGGAAGCACTTCGGCTTTTTACCAAGGAGAAGGCATTCCTTAAATCGTCGGATATCTTATATAGCCTCGGACGCTTACAAGAAGCATTGGGCAAGCCGGCCCAAGCATTATACTATTATGATCGATCGATACGCATTGCTGACAGCTTGGCCAACAAGTCGCTTATCATGAAAAATGCTTATCAAATAGCCGACATCAAAGAGCAGCAAGGGGATTACAAAATGGCTCTGCAATTTTATAAGCGCGGCAACACCTTTGAAGATAGTATCAATATCGCCCGTCAAAATGTGAAGATTGCAGCACTTAACAGCCAGTATAAGCTGGGGCAAAAAGAGTCTGAAATAGAGCTTTTGCAAAAAGAAAAGGATCTGCAAAAGAAAAAAATCGCCAACCAGGAAAAAAAGCTTCTTGTCCACAGGGCATATTTGTTACTATTATTTGTGATCGCTGTTTTCACGGCTATCCTAATTTTTATTGGGCAAAGAAATAGAAAGGCCAAACAAGAAGCCCAGCACAAACTGATAGAAACGGAATATGAACGAAACATGGCGCAGGCGGAAATACTCATTTCACGTATGCAGATCAACCCTCACTTTATTGCCAATAGCCTGAACGCAATAAAACTATTGATCCAAAAAAAGGAACATAAAAAAGCCATTCAATACTTGACCGCTTTCAGTCGATTCATTCGGATGGTATTAGAAATGCCTAAAAATGAAAGCATCAGTCTCGAAGAGGAGCTACATCTCATTCGGCATTATCTTTTTTTGGAGCAAAAACGCTTTGATCAGGATTTTGACTTCAACATCCACATTGCCCCAGACTGCAACGTGGCCGAAATAAGAATTCCCCCATTGCTTCTGCAGCCTCTCATAGAGAATGCAATATGGCACGGATTGTTACCTTCTAACAAATCGCGAAAAGCGCTCGATATGGACATTTACAGGGAGTCTAAAGACAAGAGAAATAGAATTGTGATCAGCATAGAAGATAACGGTATAGGGCGGGAAGCATCCGAAAAACTGAAACCGGAAAAAACGGACAGTAAAAGTTTGGGTATGAAAATTACGCAAGAGCGCATTATGCAGTTCAATAAAACCGCCGATTGGCTGCTCTCGATACGAATTATAGATAAAGCGAACGGCGCGGGAACGAAAATAATCCTGAACTTGGACGATCAGGAGATTAGTATGGTGACCGATGTATAAAAGGAAGTTCTATGAATATAGCGATAATAGATGACGAAACACATTGCATAGAAAGTCTGGCGATACACATCCACGAGCTCTTCCCGGAAATGGAAATTGTGTACAAAACCAGCTGGGTAAAAGAAGCCGCGGTAAGATTGCCCAACTTGGATATCGACCTGCTCTTTTTAGACATTGAAATGCCGGGGATGAACGGGTTTGAGCTGCTTCGCCAGATTCCTGACCGACATTTTGATGTCATTTTCACCACGGCCTACAGCCAATATGCTTTAGATGCTTTTAAAGCAAAAGCGATTGATTATCTATTAAAGCCCATAGACGAAGAGGAGTTGCGCGAAGTGGTTTCCGTTTGGGAAAAAGATAAAAAGACAGTTCGATACGGGGGGAACGATCGGGAGTTGGGAGACCTGTTGGATCATTTGGAGAAGAAAGGCTTTTTAAAAAACAAGATTGCTGTTCCTGTATCGGAAGGGTATGAATTTATTCAAGTAGACGATATCATGTATTGCAAGAGTCAGAGTAACTATACGACATTTTTTTTACGTGATAACAGCGAGATCATCGTCAGTAAAACCATCAAGGACGTAGAGCGGGTATTGGATAGGTTTTTCTTTATGCGGGTACATCAGTCCTATCTTATCAATCCTAATTTCATGAAAAAGTACTACCGGAATGACGGCGGTTACCTTGAAATGCTGGACAAAACCTGCATTCCGGTCAGCAAAGCCAGGCGGGCCATCATCATCAATCTGTTTAATACCCTCGGTAAGCAAGCAGATTCCGTATAACAAAAACGTGATTCAATCTTAGTTTATACCCTGCCGATCAAAGATGGTTAATCGTTGTATCGGTGATTAGAATAGTTGCATACTAATAAATGCCCCGTAGCTGTTCTTATTCATCTTCATTGGCCCGTACCAGTCGAAGTTGGAACCAACCCCGAAATTAAATTCCTTATAACTCAAACCTGCACTTAGCATAATATAGCTTCTTGCGTGAATGTCTGGTTTCGGAGTGTGGGCATATAAGCCTTGTAATCTTGTGTAAACCCTCCATTCATCATTCAACTTGGGCTTATATTCCATCAATGCTAAACCTTCTATTGCACCGTATTCCATAAGGTCGGCTCTTGGGCTCAGCACCAACAGGAAATCGGGTCTCGCATAAGCGTACATCAAACTGGCTGTGGGTCTAAATCCCCCGACACTGGTCACGTGAAATCCGGACGCAATATCCAATCCTTTCACAATTTGGAAAGTCAGGTTTCCCTGTGTCATATAATCGTCTACTTGACGTTGATCCCATTCGCCTACCAGATTGGTAACACTGAAAAAACCTAACCTCGGGATACTTTGGAGCTTTTTGTTGATCATCAGTTGGTAGGCCACCCCTCTGTTACTAAAAAGGCTTTCCATGTTTATGGGTGGATTTCTAACGGGCATAGGTTTTTCCTGTGCAGAAGCGATCATTCCTGAACAAAGCAATACGAATAAGAGTGTTCTTTTTCATCTGTATGTCTATGTGTTTTGTGTTCACTGTTATTTGTATGGATAAAATTTGCTGTCCGAATTCTTCTATAGTAGTTCACATTTGTACTTGTATCGGGGCAGGATACGAATTACTTTACTTGACCTGCGGCTTATTCAGCCTTCGAATCGATAATAACTCTTGATTCGGAAGCGGATGTTATTTTGGCATTTCGCGCTCCACAGGATGAGATAAATAACAATACCAAGTAGATAAGCAGGAAGTATCAATTGTCCAATAATTTAATGATGAATCTGAATTTGTCAGGATCTGAAAACTGCACAGATAAATACGATAAGGGTATTAAAAAGGGGTTGTTTAATTTCCCTTCTTTCCTTTAATATCAGTATTTTGGCGCCCAAAACATTGGTTTGAAATGCAAGGAATTGGAAAGCGACCCCGAAAAAAGCGTGCATCTCCTCCCACTTATGTCAGTCCTAATCAGCTAACGATTGAAGGATTTGAAGCTCCGATCGAGCAGGGTTTGGATAAAGAGAACAGATGGGTTAAAGAAGTAGGGAAGATATTTGTTCTCTCGAATCTCCCTAATAGCTTTTGATCTTGGGTCTCCCGA
>CAZYEZ010000160.1:0-4840 GCA_964646775.1 uncultured Chitinophagaceae bacterium
AAATAGATGTTTTGCGAGGCGAGCATCATGACCGTAGACGTCATTTCTAAAATGCGTTCGGCCAAGATGGTCTACCCAGGCCGTACAATAGACGATAAATACGGGGACTGGATCTTTGAGGTTGACATATTTTTCTTTGCCTGCGTTCATCCATTTCTCGATTTGCACCGAGTCGATATCCTCGTGATGGCGAAGCAGGAATCGAGCCAGCTTGCCGGGCTCTTCCAATCGAATGCAGCCATGGCTGAATGCGCGCTTCTCTCGATGAAATAGACCCATGGCCGGGGTGCCATGAAGATAGATGTGGAATTCATTAGGGAACATGAACTTGACCTTTCCCAGGGCATTCCAGGGCCCGGGCTTCTGGCGATATCCCCCAGAATACTTTTCCATGTGGTTCGCTTCGAGATAGCCGGGATTACGCTCCAAGGCCGGGATGATTTCATTTTTTGTAATGCCCGGTGGAATGTTCCAGTAGGGGCTGAATACAATATGTTTCATGGCTCGGGAGAAGACGACGGTCTTGTGGGCCTCGGTACCAACGATGACGTTCATGCTCCACTGATAGACCCCTTCGTCATAAACATGAAGTCGGTACTGGGGAATATTGATCAGCAGGTAGGTTTCATCGGGTTCTTTGGGCAGCCAGCGGAGTCTTTCAAGGTTTATGAGAATTTGACGGATTCTGTGTTCGGGACGCTGGTTAAGTTCCGCCAGCGTTCCTTTTCCAAGCACCCCATCTGCCTGGAGACCATGACGAGCCTGAAACTTCATAAGGCCCTGTTCCAAGGTTTCGTCGAAATGAAGGCTGCTATCCAATTGAACGAGATCCCCCAGAATAAAGAGTCGCTCCCTTATTTGGGAGACCAGGGGCGAAACGTCCCCTTTCTTTAAAGCCCGTTCTTCTAGTTCTAGCTGTTCCCAGTGGGGATTTTCATGGTTTATCCGCTTGTACTCTTCGAGTCGGGATTCGAGAAGGCGATACTGGCGATTGACGGGAATGTATCGCTCCAAGTTGGCACCTTGATTAACGAGCAGGGAGTCCAGAAACGCCTTGGGGTCCAGTTTTTTCTTTGGGATGTACCAACCGAGGGTTTTTTGATCCAAGTTTGTCTTCCCTCCAAGAACGGTCTGGGCATATTCAAAGAATCGGGTGGTAAGCAGTAGTTCGAAGTTCTTGATTTCCTGAACCGTCCAATCTGCTTTCTCGTTCCGGTCTTGGGCTTCCCTGAGCGCAAAAAGATGGGGATAATAGAAGCTAGAGTCTTCGTAAGTATAGAATACATCTTCCAGTCTTCGTAGAAAGGATTGACTGTGATGGAAGGGTCCATCCGGGTGAAACCAGGCATAATGGAAATTCCGATCCAGGTAAAAGGCGTCCAGAAGATAGGCGATGCTGTCGTCCAGTTGCGAGGAGTCTTTAAAGGCCTGGAGGTCTTCGGGGGTCAGCGCCAGGGTTGAAAAGGCATTGTCTGCGTGAATGCTTGTGTCTTTGAGGGGAAGCATTCGGGGAGAGCCCGTCCCGGACTGGCAGGATTGGATGAGCAGGACAAGGAAAAGAACTGGTGTTAGTGTTCGCATGCGTATAGGTTCTTAGGAAGGACGATTTTTAGGTATTTTTTGGTTGAACTCAGTCGTGCAAATATTGCAAATTTCGTTCCTTCCTTTTGAATCCCTGCGGATCCGTCCCCTGATTCCTTCCATGGAATGCCTGTGGATCTGTTCTTTGATGTTGGACCTTGCCTCTCCACGAAACCATAAGAATATAATAAAGGAGTTTTTTGTCCTCTATTTTATTTTCGTAGTTTTGTCTCATAGAAATGGAATGGAAATGAGTAGGGAAATTGCAAGCCGGGAAGACATTCAAATGTTGGTTGATACCTTTTATGGGAAAGTTCGCGAAGACCAGAGAATTGGACCTATATTCAACCGGGTTATTGAAGATCGCTGGCCGACGCATCTAGAAAAAATGTACCGGTTTTGGGAAACCATTTTATTGGGAAAAGGCAGCTATCAAGGGAGCCCCTTCCCCAAACATGCGCCTCTAGGTTTGGTTAGGGAAGATTTTTTGCGATGGCTTGAACTTTGGCATGAAACCCTAGATGCCCATTTTGTGGGTATTAAAGCAGAGGAGGCCAAGTGGAGGGCAGACCGTATGGCGGCTGTATTCCTCTCAAAAATTGAACACATCCGGCAGAACCCCAACCTTTCCATTCTTTAGGAATCATCGTTTTGGGTAGTAAAGGAACCCGCGGCATTCGGAAATTCGGAATTCGGAGAATCCGATTTTTTTGATCATTTTTGGCGCGACTTTCCTCATTTAGCGCCTCACTGCCCATGAAAAAAAAGAAGTTCCCGCTCCATTTGCAGATTCTTGCTGGGATTGCGGCCGGTGTCTTAGTAGGTATTATATGCTTGCAGTTTTCCTGGGGGAAATCTTTTGTAATCGATTGGATCAAGCCATGGGGTACCATATTCATCAATTTATTAAAATTGATTGCCATTCCCTTAATCATCACCTCCCTGGTGAAGGGAATCGCCGATCTGAAAGATGTCAGTCAACTATCTCGGATGGGGTGGCGAACGATGGTGCTTTATTTATCGACTACCGTCCTGGCCGTTTCCGTAGGCCTGGTTCTCGTAAACCTCATTAAACCGGGCAATACCATATCTGATCAAACCCGAACGGAGCTGCTAGATGGGTTTTCTCAAACTGCGGAACTTAAGATGGAAGAGGCAGCTTCGGCATCCCAGCGTGGACCTTTACAGCCTTTGATTGATGTCGTTCCGGAGAATATTTTTGAGGCGGCCGCGTCCAACTCGAATATGCTTCAGGTGATTTTTTTCACTTTACTTGCGGCCGTTTGTATCGCGCTGATTCCCGAGAAAAAGGCGGCACCGGTAAAAGCCTTATTCGATGGGGCCAATGAGGTGGTGATGAAAATGGTGGATGTAATCATGTATGCCGCCCCTTACGGCGTGTTTTCGCTGATTGCCGCATTGATTGTTGAATCACCTTCCGCCGAAATCTTTTGGGCTTTAGGACTCTATGGTCTCACCGTTATCCTTGGCTTGGCCGCTATGATTTTTATCGTCTACGGTCTTCTTCTGCGTTTTTTCGGGAAATCCAACCCTTGGAGTTTCCTAAGGAAGCTGGCACCCGCACAGCTGGTGGCTTTCTCAACCAGCTCCAGCGCCGCTACTTTGCCGGTGACGATGGAGCGTGTCGAAGAGCATGTTGGCGTCAATAAGGAGGTCAGTAGTTTTGTCCTTCCCATTGGAGCCACCATCAATATGGATGGAACCTGCCTGTATCAAGGTATAGCCGCCGTTTTTATTGCTCAGGTTTTTGGCTATGACTTGACCCTGGCCGACCAGTTAAGCATCGTACTTACCGCGACGCTCGCTTCCATTGGTTCGGCGGCGGTTCCTGGGGCGGGGCTTCTCATGTTGATTATTGTTCTGGAGTCCATTGGGGTAAACCCGGCCGGTATCGCGTTGATCTTTGCTGTAGATCGACCCTTAGACATGTGCCGGACCGTGGTTAATGTTACAGGAGATTCCACGGTGGCTGTATTGATCAACCGGTGGTCGGGCTATGAGTTGATCCCGCAGCCGGGGGCGGAGCCGGTCTAAGGTTTGATATAGGTTTGATATCGGTTTGATATCGGTTTGATGAAGGGGGTTTCGAGGAGGAATAAGATATTGCGAAGATAATATTATAGACGCCGCTTATAATCAGATGATCAGTAATGAATGGCCTGGATTGTTTTAATCGAAAAAACCGTCGTTTCTTTGCGAAGATTTGATTGGGTATCCCTGTCGAAAAACAGGGTAAATAAAATGTAACAACTGGACATGCGACGCGCATTTGTTATTACTTCCTTTTTAGCCTTAGGGTTTTCCCTATGGTTGACTGTTTTCCTGAATCCCAACTGGGGTGTGCTTTTCCTCTTAATTCTTGTGCTTACCGTGCTGGGGTACTACGATATGTACCAAACGAAGCACTCGATTATGCGGATCTACCCGGTGGTGGGTCGCCTTCGGTATCTGATGGAAGAGCTGAGGCCCAAGATTTACCAGTACTTTATCGAATCGGACATCGATGGCAGGCCGGTGAATCGTATAGACCGATCAACCGTATACCAAAGAGCCAAGGAGGAGAACGACACCATGCCTTTCGGAACCCAGCTAGACGTATACACCGAAGGCTACGAATGGTTATCTCATTCAATCTCCCCCAAGGATTTTAATCTTTTGAATCAGAATCCGCGGGTGCTGATTGGAAACAAAGATTGCAAGCAGCCGTATTCCTGCAGCATTTACAATATATCGGCCATGAGCTATGGCTCTTTAAGTGCGAATGCCATTGAGGCCATGAATGCGGGGGCGAAAATTGGAGGTTTTGCTCATAATACCGGAGAAGGGGGGCTTAGCGATTATCACCTGAAACATGGAGGAGACATCATCTGGCAGATCGGAACGGGTTATTTTGGATGCCGTACCCGGGATGGGAATTTTGACCCGGAGCGGTTTAAGGAGAAGGCTGCCCTGGAGCAGGTCAAAATGATTGAGGTGAAGATCTCTCAAGGGGCGAAACCTGGTCACGGAGGAATTCTGCCGGCCTCCAAGAACACGGAGGAGATTGCCAGAATACGGGGCTTGGATCCTTTTACCCAAGTGACTTCACCACCCTTCCATCGGGCTTTTGATACGCCCAGAGGGTTGATCCAGTTTATTCAGCAACTCAGAGAGCTTTCGGGCGGTAAACCCGTGGGATTCAAACTGTGTATTGGACACAAAAGTGAGTTTATCGGGATTTGCAAGGCCATGATTGAGC
>CAZYEZ010000161.1:0-4837 GCA_964646775.1 uncultured Chitinophagaceae bacterium
GGGCTTCGCTCCAAGATTGGACCACCCGGGCCATAAACTCCGGCCCGCTATCCATACGGATGCGCCGGGGCTTACCATAACGGCTTATCAGGTGTTTAAGCACCCAGATTACATGGCGACTCTTTAAGGAATAGTCCGTTTCTATAAATAGTACTTCCCGGTTATAGTCATCAATCACATTAAAGGTTCTAAACTTCCTCCCATTACTTAGGGCATCACTCATAAAATCAACACTCCAGACTTCTGTGAACCTTTCAGGTACAGCTAAAGGATCCTTTACTCTTGTTGGTATGCGTTTCTTCACTTTCCGGCGCAGCGGAAGCTTCATCTCCTTATACACCCGGTGGAGGCGTTTATGATTGATCGTTACGCCCGCATTGCGTAAACGATCGAAACATTTCCAAAAACCCTCCGTGGGGTGCTCCTGGCTTAAACGCTCCAGATGCGCCCTAACCGAAGTATCATCCTTTTTCGAGCGATAATGCAAACTACTTCGGCTCAGCCTTAGTATACGACACGCCTCATAGAGCATTTCTCCCGACACAAACTTAATTGGGCGTCGTTGCAGACGACAAGCTCGGAAATGCTTTCGAGTATTTGAATAAAGAGTTTGCATCCCCAGATCCTGAAGCAAATCCACGATCACCGTCTGCTGACCCCTCTTATTACTCTATTCTACCCCGTCTTGGGTGGTACACTTTTCAATTATTATTTGGTACGTAAGTCAATGAATGGTTGCATTCTATCCGTCAGGTCAGGACTTTGCCGACTTGAACCCCCACGGGTTGCCCCCATCGTTTTCTAATTCTTGTTCAGATAGGAAGAAAATAATTTGTCCAGGCTCGATTGGGCCATCGGATGATAATTCATTCGATACTGAGAATAAATCTGCTCGGCAAGCGTCGCCTGCTGGCGTTCTAGCATCTCCCGATAGAGGGGCTCGATGAACTTTCTTCTACCTACTCGAGACAAAAACGTATCCATGGCCCCGTAAGCTGGGGTATATCGGGCCGCAACCGCATGAATAAACCAAAGATCGGCGATTTCGCTGTTACCCGTTTCCGTTAAGGAGAAATGGGTATCCAGATCCGTCATCTTTTCTTTAGAAAGCGGACGGTCCAACTGCCGCAAAAAATGCAGCCATTCGTGCGTCGTCCATGAATCGGTCTGAAGCGAACTGGCGCCTTGGTTCATAAAAACCGCTACTTGGGTGTCTACGGCAGCAAAACGCGAAGAAGCTGTCCGCGGTGCCGTGTCGGGGATTCCTGGTCCGTAAATCCAGGCGGGAATACGTAAACGGGTGCGCAGTGCTTCGTCCTCACCGATAAGCTCCTCATCTAGATAATCAAGAAACTGTCGTGTATGAATGGTCTTGAACGCATACCGATGGAAGTAGGTGATAAGAAATGAATCCATTCTTGGCCGGCCGACTTCCAGCTCAATTTGTTTAAGAAATAATGCGCCTTTCTCATACGGTATATCGGTAAACCCGTCGTCCGGGTCTTTACCCTCTAAGTCTTGATACAAATGCGTCCGTGGGGATTGGGCGCCAAGTAGGCCAATCGTTTGCTCTAAATCTTGGTAACCTAACTGCCAAAGCATATCCGCATATTCCTTACCGTACATGGCTTCCGTGATCCGGCGCTCAAAATAAACCGTGAACCCTTCGTTGAGCCAAAAATCATTCCAGGTCGCATTGGTCACCAAATTTCCGCTCCAGCTGTGCGCCAACTCATGAGCCACTAAGTTCATCAGGGATTTATCACCCGCAATAATCGTTGGGGTACAAAAGGTCAGTCGGGGGTTTTCCATTCCTCCAATTGGAAACCCCGGGGGAAGGATCAGGGCATCATAACGTCCCCATTCGTAAGGACCGTAAAGTTCTTCGGCTTTGGTCATCATCCAAGGTACTTCCTCAAATTCTCGGCTTGCCTTTTCCATGACACCGGGCTCTGCATAGACACCGATTCGATCATCAATGGCCGCAAATTCGAGGTCCCCGACGGCCAAGGCCATCAAATATGCCGGAATTGGGATTTCCATCTCAAAATGATAAACCCCCGAGTCGCTTTTGGTCTGAGGATTTTGAGCGCTCATCAGGGCCATCAGCGAATGAGGGACTTCTACCCTGGCCTCATAGGTGAACCGAAATCCAGGACCATCGGCACATGGAATCCAGGAGCGCGCATAAATGGACTCCGACTGGGTGTATAGGAAGGGAAACTTTTTATCGGCCGTTTGATGGGGCTCCAACCACTGTAATGCGGCGGCATCTGGTCCGGTCTGGTAAAATATGGTCACCGATCGTGTATCTGCCTCGATCGGAATATTTAAGGCAGCTCCTAGGTAAGGGACGGGCGAGTCCACCGAAAAACTGCCTTTTTCCCCGTCAACCCATACGCTGTCAATGCGAAGTCCGTCTGTGTCCAAACGCAGGCGAGGTTGCGATTCCGGATTCTGAAGGGTCCATTCTGCTTTACCCGAAAGAAGACGCTGATCAAAATCTACTTTTAAATCCAGACGGAGATGTTCCAGGATAACTTTGTCGCCATTTGACTGGGTATGGACATCCCTACCTTCGTTCTCCGGTGTGGAGCTCACCAGAACGGGCGTCTTAGGCCCGTCTCCGCAAGCGGCGAGGCCGATACCAATTCCGAGCAATAAGCTGGTAACGCGAAATCCTTTCGAACGAAGAGAAAAAATTGAATTTGACATGGTCTATATCGATGGATTGGATAAAAGCCAAACAAAACCGGAAAACCTCCGAATTACAAGTTTATTTTTTTGATGGTTTTGGAATCAGAGCCGTCCATTTTAGATGGATTAAACTATCCCATAACATCCACAAAAGTATCCCGCTCAGGGCGGTAAACAAAATCTTGAGCCATATCAGGTCAAAGGACAGAAAATGAACGAGGCCCAGGAATCCGGGAATGAGGAGTGTCGCCAAGGATTTGAAAACCCTTTCTCCTGATTGCTGAATCTGTTCCATAATAGAAAACGGAAGGGCGCGATTCGCATATAGCAAAATCAGAAGATTGAAGACTAAGAGATTGGTAATGGCTAAAATGGCGTCGAATAGAATCAAGGGACCCCAAATCCAAACCAGCACTCCGGTGATAAGCAAAAAATAAGGCAGGAAGAACTTGATCCATAAGGCCTTAAAGGCGCCGGCTAGAATATACCCTGGATTTGGACTGGGACTCAATTGATACACCCAGGCGGCTTTATAATGGTCAGAATAAATCAGATAGTTTACAGCCGACATAACGGTCAGCCCCGATATGTAAAGCAAGCTCAGGTAAGCCCGTCCTAAAGAAAGATTGGACAGCGCTTCAGAAAAATTCTCCCGATTGGATGAATAGATGATATAGAGGAATAGAACCGGAACATAACCGAACATCGGATAGACTTTCATCTTAAAGCTGCGGCTGCGGCCCGTCTGAATCCATGCAAGCTGGAATCCCGCCCGGGATTCCGGTCTTCGGTTCAGCCATCGATTGATCCATTCAAATCGCTGCGTCGAGGAGGTGGAAACCTTTGCCTTAGGCGTCTGTGAGCTGGGGGCAGCCTGTACTTCCATCTGACTCATTGCGGCAATGAATCGTCGTCCCATAACCCGAATGCCCAGAATCCCCAGTCCTACGAAGCTGATTAAAGATAGAAGACCAAGCCAGGCCGTTCCTGGAAGGAAAGCCGGCACGCCCAAGGGCACCCAGGTCATGGCTAACCAATAGAAAGGCAAATAAACCAACCATTCGAATTGCTGGGGTTCCGGATTCATAAATACCTTCTGATCCATAAATAAAGGAAGGAAGTATCCCATAATGATAATCAGCATGGTCCAGGCAATCTGAAAATAGCTGATCAGATCTCTAAATCTCCTGGGACCGCCCAACTTGATGAGCAAAAGGTAAATGCCCAGTACAATAAAAAGGACCAGAAAAACCAGTAAAAACAGGGGCAAAGGGAAATAGAGGGCATATTTCGGGCCGTGCAGAAAAGCAATCAGCACCCAGGACGGAATGGCCATGGGTAGAACCAGCTGGAATATATAAATGAATATATGCAGCGCTCGGGCTATGAATAAAGTGCCATCTCGAATCGGGCGAATAAACAATATGTAACGGTCTCTTAAGTCAAAAAGTACCGTGGAAAAGTCGGTAATCAGAACAAAGCTCAGAACGGCGGCAAAAAGTGTATAAAAAAAACTAAGGGCTAGCGGCAGGTTCTCGACCATCAAAAAAGGCACCATATAGAGCAGCCCCATGAACAGGGAGATCATGAACTGAATCACGGCCCGAAACCCTTTCCCCGATTTACGCGACTTGGTCCCTCCCAGGTTTAAAGGGCGTCGACCTTCAGTCAGAATCTTTACTTTAAGAATGGCCTGAAGATGATCGGGATCTGCGCCCATGGATCGCCATAAAAACTTTGGCCTCATTAGCAGCCAGAGCAAGAGTCGACTCATTATAATAATGTTGATTAGAAAGGTTTAGAAACCGGAAGAATGCAAGGATTGATTTTCGTCCCCATTTCCTGTGCCTACGCCACGGGTCAGGCTGGCGAACAAGGACTCCAGGGAACCGGGATTGGTCGCTTTTAACGCCTCTGCCGTTTCATTAAGTAAAATGGATCCCTGGTCAATCAATATGATCCGATCGCTTACTTTTTCCACCACATCCATCATATGGGAGCAATAGAAGACAGTCTTCCCCTCTGATTTCCATTGTTGAAGAAGCTCTTTTACCATGATGACGGCGTTCGCGTCTAGACCGGAAAGGGGCTCATCCAGAAATAGGATCTGTGGGTTGTGCAAGATGGCAGAGGTAAGTAG
>CAZYEZ010000162.1:0-4812 GCA_964646775.1 uncultured Chitinophagaceae bacterium
CCGGCTAAGGTTTCGATGAGGAGACCGTAGTCGCGGCGTCGGTATTCTAGTTTCCCGGGGACGGCAATCCAAGTCTCATGCGGTGGTTTTGGAATGGACATCGAACTGGGTGGGAAATAGATGGGATAGTAGGACTGAAAATGGAGGCGGGGATTTTGCGAAACCGCGGGATGCTTGAGCAGGTAATCATTAAGCACGAAATAATGGCGTATACGGCGATGGATACGCCGCTGAGTCCCCGAACCTTGGAGTTTCCCCAAATCATGCAAGGTGCCGGCCATGCGCAGGGACTTAGGAAAAGGTAAAGTGCAAAAATTGGCAGCCAACCCACTTTGCGCCGTATTTAGAATGACCTCTCGAATGCCGTTTTGGATGATCTGCTGGCGAATTTTCCAAAGCGTTCTCCATGTATCTAGGCGGCGATTCCGATTCCAGTCGAAAAAGTATATTTTCAGATCAGAAGGGTAGGATCGCGTTAGGTCTCGCAGGTCTTCACTTAGAAAGAGAACCGGCTCTCGCCCCCCTTGGCGCAAAAACAGGATCTGCGAATACAAGCATTCTGCATGAGATCCTCCGATTTCAATCAGGGCAGCAAGAGGCGGGGTCGATGTCACTTGGCGAATATAGCAAACCGTACGTAAAATGCCGCCCTAAAATGCCAGCCCCGAGCCCCGTTGAAACCGAGGCGAACACGAAGGCCAAGGCATTTTACGGCCACTAGAAGGCGGGTTTTTCCCGGGAATCTTTTAAATTTAGCCCTTGCCCAATCAACCGACACTTTATTTGTGGATTTATTCTTGAGCGTCACGAGACGGAACATGAGACGAAACTGGATCTATGATAGCCTTTTGGTAAGCCGCGCCATGCTTCTTGGGGTTTTGCTAACCATGGGATTTGCAAACCAAGCCAGCGCGCAATGGGATGAAGAAGAGGGAGCCATCATCTCGGAAAACGGCTATATTCGATATATCACCGTGGGCGGAGGGCTAATGTATGAGACCGTCCTAGACCAAGCGGTCACAGGGATCTGGTATCAAGGCCCTGGCCTGGGCCTGAATCTGGGGCATTCTAAGGAAAATGATCGCCTCTATACGGATTGGGACCTGCATGCACGATTTTCTCGACTAGGCTATCGGAACGATCCGCTGTTACCGGCCCAGCTAAATCATCGTCGCTATTCCCTGGATTATCGTGCATTGGCACGATTGAACCCCGATGCAGGGCGTCGCAGCCTGCGCTTTTTACTCGGGGGGATGTTCAGCGGCCTCTATGACCAAAGTGAATTCCCCCATTTGAAACATTCTGCCCGGGCACAAGCCTATGCTTTAAGCCTAGGCACCTCTCTACAGCTATGTAGGGAAATTGAGGTTTATGATCATCCGGCCTTCCTTCGGCTCGATGTCCTATTCCCCATGTTCAGTGTGGTAAGCCGCACCGATTACTTACATCGCCAGGAGAGCCTAGATCCAGATTATCGGGTTTTCTCTTCATTTATGGATCGAAGCCAGGCCGGTTTTTGGGGACGCTATCTTCGACTGCAAACCCGGTTGAGCTACACTTATGTATTAGGTAATGGGAATCGAATCGGACTTAGCTATCAATGGGACTATTCACGCATCCGCCGCGATGAAAACCTTTTTGCGGGGGTTCATTATCTAGGTTTTCATTTCCAATTCAACTACTAATTCATATGCTACCATGAGAGTTTGGCCTTTGCTCTTTGCAATCCTCATTTTGACATCTTGTGAAAGAGTCCTGCTGCCTCCTTCTGCCCCCGCGGAGAACTCGGTAAGCTTTAAAGAGCTGTGGACCGCCATAGACCGAGGATATGCGCATTTTGAAGGCCATGCGGTGATTTGGGATTCGGTTTATTCAAAACTGTCGCCATCGGTCTCCGACGATATGACAAGAGAAGCTTTTTTTCAGCTTTGCCGTCGATTAATCGATACGCTGGAAGATCCAGAGATCATTCTGGAAACGGGATTCTCTGAATATCATTATTCCCCGCCAGGAGTGGCCCCCCTAAACTTTGACAAGTACCTCTTGGAGACTCGCTACTGGAAGAATCTTAGGAAGACGGGGCCTCTTTACCATATGGTCATTGACTCGATCGGATATATTTACTGCCCCGATTTTTCATCTCCGCCCAGTGCGGCGGAATTAGATGAAATGATTCATTACTTTGAGATGGAGGGGGCTTATCGGGGGACAATTTTGGACCTCCGAAGCAATGAAGAGGGCCTAGCTGAATCAATATTCCCTTTAATACGCCGCGTTAAAGTCTCAGATAGCATCATGGATAAATCCAGCTATCTATTTTCTACCGCTTATAAAAACGGCCCCAAGCACGACGATTTTACTCCCTATAAAGACAGCTGGGTGGAGATGAATAAAACTCATTTCTTAGGAAGATTTCTGATATTGACGAACCGTGGAACCCGTGGAGCCGCTCATTTATTCGCCGGAGCCGCCCAGTCCATAGCGAATGTAACTCTCCTGGGAGATACGACGGGTGGGGGCGGCAGCTTCTTGGGAACCCAGGAGCTTTCCAATGGCTGGAAAGTTCATTTTCCAGCTTCCAAAACCCGCATGTCCAACGGAAATCCATCCAATAAAGGGGTGGTGCCCCATATCCGCGTCGATATGAAAGAGTCGGACCGGCAGGCAGGAATAGACAGCATCTTGGAGGCCGCTCTCCAATTGCTGCGCCAATAATCCATTCAAATTGAAGCTTGCAGATTGAATCCCTTAGAAGGGAACATCCTCCTCGTCTTCGGATCCAGGTTTGGATGGGGGAGGCATGTCTTCATCATCAAAGGTGAAATCATTGGCCCTTGACGGTATCGTTTGATACCCTTTAGGAATATAGAGCTGGCTATCTGGTCCCGTAGGATGGTTGTAAGAATCCTTAGGCATGCCTTTATGCGGGGATGCGGGTGGCGCTGGAGGAAGCCCACCTCTTCCGCCTCCCTGATCAAATCGAGAGCCACCAGGAGGGAAGAACGGGGTGTCCCCACCAAAGCCCCCAAATCCATCATCGGGCATGTCAACGAACTTCTGATACTCTTTGATGAACCTAACTTTTACGGTATCGGTGCTTCCGTTCCGGTGTTTGGCAATATGAATATGGGTCTCACCCTCTAGTGGCTGGCCCATTTCATCGTTCTGAATGCCATAGTATTCGGGACGATAGAGGAACATCACCATGTCTGCATCCTGCTCAATCGCTCCCGACTCCCGCAGGTCACTTAATTGCGGAACTTTGGATTCTTTACGCGATTCTACCGATCGATTTAGTTGGGATAGGGCGATAATGGGGATTTCTAATTCCTTGGCCAAGGCCTTCAAATCCCTGGATATTTTGGAGATTTCCTGTTCCCGATTCCCTCCTTGCTGAACCGATCCCTGCATGAGCTGCAAGTAATCGATGATGATGAGTTTAATGTCGTGCTTCTGCTTCAGGCGTCGGGCTTTAGCCCGCAGTTCAAAAATATTGAGGGCCGCCTGATCATCCAGGAATAATGGGGCCGAGGCGAGTCGCGTCATGCGCTTGGTCATTTGAACAAACTCATGCTGCTCCATCCTTCCTTTTGTGATGGCATCCATCGTTACCTCTGTAACCGCTGCCAGTAACCGCTTGACCAATTGGCCCGCGCCCATTTCAAGGGAAAAGAAGGCCACAGGATAGGGCTCAGGATGATGCAGCGAGGCATTCAAGGCTAGGTTTAGACAGAAGGCGGTTTTTCCGACCGCCGGCCTTGCAGCGAGAATAATCAAGTCTGTTTTTTGCCAACCTGAAGTGAGGCGGTCTAAGGCTAAGTATCCCGAGGGGACACCTGTCAGATCGGATTTTCGGTTGGTGGCTTCCTCAATCTCCTGAACGGTTTTAACCAGGACTTCATTGAGGCTTTTATAGTTTTTTCTCAGGTGTTTATCGGTGATTTCATAGAGAGAGGACTCGGCTTTATCAAGGAGGTCAAACACATCGGTGCTATCCTCATAGGCTTCGTTGATCACTTGCCCCGATATGCGTATCAATTCCCTTTGAATGAACTTCTCCATGACAATCCGCGCATGGGCTTCCACGTGGGCACTGGTTACCACACTCATGGTAAGGCGGGTGAGGTAGTAAGCCCCACCTACGATTTCTAGCTCATTGGATCGGCGTAATTCATCGGTTACCGTCAGTAGATCGACCGGCATTCCTTTGTCGAAAAGGCGGCGGATGGCCCCATAAATTTTCTGGTGTGCATCCACATAAAAGCAATCTTCGCTCTGGATGATCTCCAGCACCTCCGCCATCTTCTCCTTCTCCAGCATAATGGCACCCAAAACCACCTCTTCCAATTCTGGGGCTTGAGGTGGCAACTTGCCATAGACCAATGAATTAAGGTCTGATTTTCTGTTTCGTGTACCCCCGAAATCCTTTTTAATCTGTAGGGCCATTTTTCTATTGCTTTGCTTTGATCTTGATCCCGTGTTTTCCGTTGTTTTGCCGTCAGGCCTAGAGGCTTGGATGGCTGTTTTTCATCTCCTTGCTCCATGGGGCCATTCGATGGGAATATACTGGCGAATATAGACCGCTAAAACTTGAGAATCCAGAATAGTTTTGTTCATTTATTCCACAGGAAACTCACCGGTTTATCCCCCATTTTACCCTCTTTCCGAAGGCAATACACCTTTTATCCCCTAAGCATGAATCTTATCCACCGGTTTATCCACAAAGGTAAGGGGAAATCGGATCAATGGAAGGAGAAAGGGAATTGAAAGGAAAAACGCCCCTGTTTCCTAGCGGATGGATTATCTTTACCC
>CAZYEZ010000163.1:0-4702 GCA_964646775.1 uncultured Chitinophagaceae bacterium
TGTTTGGACGCGAGTTCGATTCTCGCCGGTTCCACATGACGGGATAATCGCAAGATTGTCCCGTTTTTATTTTACATATAATGTTGATGTACGATTGTTTGCTGAATTCAGCCGACAAGTGAAACGTTCGAGCATAATCGGCATCGATCTGTGTATGGTTTGCATCCATTGTCTGCGCCTATGCAATCCCCATGATGCGGGAATATATACGCGCTAGGGGTTCAATACGCCAAGCAAAGACAACAGGGTCAAAGTTATTCTGGTTATACTAAACATCTTCACTTAAAAATCCAACGACAGGCTCGAGAATTCCACCCCAACATACCGACCCATGCCAAGCAAACTTAAAAAAAAACCCCGTTGGACAATCCAACGAGGTTTCGTTCGTAACTTTCAAAGATGCCCCGGAATCCCTAGAGCTTTAAATCATCGTCCTGCTCCGCAGAGCCGGATGGTTTGTTCTCTATCTTTGACTCCCCCTTATTGCGGTCATGAGGGCGATTTCGTTGTCCGCCTTGGGGGCGATTTGGACGATCGTTCCTCCCGGAACGCGGCGGACGGTCTCTCCGTTCAGGCTCCACATACCCTTCCGGCTTATCCATGAGCACTTTTCGGCTCAATCGAAGTTTACCCGTTTTCGGATCGGTGCCTACTAATTTAATCTTCACGCGATCTCCCTCCTTCAACACGCCTTCCAAAGTGTCAATTCTGGACCAGCTGACCTCCGAGATGTGAAGCAGTCCCTGCTTCCCTGGCATAAACTCAATAAAGGCGCCAAACGGCATGATGCTGCGTACCTCCCCTTCATAGACTTCTCCCACCTCTGGAACCGCGACAATGGCCTTAATCCACTTAAGGGCTTTATCAATGTTCTCTTTGTTGGAGGAAAATATCTTGATCTCTCCCCGATCATTCACTTCTTCGATATTAATCGTCGTATCCGTCTCTCTTTGGATCTCTTGGATAATCTTCCCTCCGGGGCCGATGATCGCACCAATGTACTCCCTATCCACATTAATCTGTTCGATGCGGGGCGCATGAGGCTTCAATTCGGGTCTAGGTGCCGACAGGCAGGCTTCCATGGCCTCCAAAATGTGTAAGCGGCCTTCCTTGGCTTGAGCCAGTGCTTTGCGCATGATCTCCATAGGTAGCCCATCGACTTTGATATCCATCTGAATACCACAGATTCCTTCCCGGGTTCCCGTTACTTTGAAATCCATGTCTCCGAGATGATCCTCATCTCCAAGTATATCGGTCAATATGCCAAACTGATCCCCTTCCGAAATCAATCCCATCGCTACGCCGCTGACGTGCTTTTTTAAGGGAACTCCCGCGTCCATTAAAGCCAGAGAGCCTGCACATACGGTGGCCATGGAGGAAGATCAGTTGGATTCCAGGATATCCGAGACCACCCGAACGGTATAAGGATAGTCTTCCATCGGCATCATCTGCTTTAGCGAGCGCAGGGCTAAATTGCCATGTCCCACTTCACGACGCCCAGGACCCCGCATGGGCTTGGTTTCCCCGGTAGAAAATGGGGGGAAATTGTAATGAAGGATAAATTTTGAATAATCGCTATTTGCAGCGGTTTCGATCAACAGCTCATCATTAGAAGTACCTAAGGTGACCGTCGTGAGAGATTGGGTTTCTCCCCGGGTGAACAGGGCGGAGCCATGAGGCGAAGGCAAAAAGTCAACCTCCATGGTCAAAGGTCGCACTTCGCTCAAAGAGCGCCCGTCCAGGCGAACCTGATCCTTCAAAATCATTTCTCGGATCACCTTTTTTTCTACCTTATGAAAGTAGTTGGATATTAGGGCAAGATCTTCCTCGGGCAGGGGATTCTCCTCTGGGCTGGCCTGAGCGATAAAATCATCCTGTATCTCGGTAAATTTCGCTTTTCGATCGGACTTAGGAAGCGCTGATTTTGCAACTTCGTAGATCCGTTGAGACGCAAACTGTTCAATACGTTCCCGCAGCGCTTCATTCTGATAGGGGGCTGCGTAACTGCGCTTGGCCGGATTCCCTACTTTTTCTCTTAGGGCCTTTTGGGCTTCAATCTGGGTCCGTATGGCTTGATGGGCTACCTCAATTGCCTCAATCACGTCAGATTCGGAGCACTCTTTCGCCTCTCCTTCCACCATCATGATGTTCTTCTCGGTAGCGGCAATGATGAAGTCCGCCTTGGCGGCCTTGCATTCTTCGCGACTCGGATTCACCTTAAAACCAGCGTCCAGGCGAGCTACCCGAACTTCCGAAATTACTTCCTGAATGGGTACATCGGAAACAGCCAAGGCCGAAGAGGCGGCCAAACAAGCAAGCGCATCGGGCATCACCTCAGGATCCGAGGAAAGCAAGCTCACCAAAACCTGCACCTCGCAAAGATAATCGGAGGGAAATAAGGGCCGGAGCGCCCGGTCAATAAGGCGAGAAATCAAAATTTCAGAGTCATTCAGCCTCCCTTCCCGCTTAAAAAACGATCCGGGAATTCTGCCGGCAGAAGCAAACTTTTCTTGATAATCTACCGTAAGTGGAAAAAAAGACTGACCCGGCTTGGGTTCAGGATTGGCAACAACGGTGGCGAGAATCATACATTTTCCCATGCGAACCAGGGCGGATCCATCCGCCTGCCTGGCAAGACGTCCGGTTTCAATGCTTATCTCACGTCCATCATCCAGTTTAAAAGAAACGGTAACAGGACTTGGAATCATAAAGTTATTTTAGATATGTTCATAAAAAACGATTCCCAACCAGTAAGTTGGGAATAGGGAGGCGGGCCGTCTTATTTCCGAATACCAAGCTTTTCAATCAGCGAGCGGTAAGACTCTAGATTGGTCTGGGTAAGGTACTGCAGCAGACGCTTGCGACGTCCCACCATTTGCATCAACCCCCTTTGGGAGGAGAAGTCTTTCTTATTGGTCTTCAGGTGCTGGGAAATATGATTGATCCGTTCTGTCAGCATGGCAATTTGCGCCTCGATGGATCCGGAATCCTTTTCATTCGCCCCATAGGTCTTAAAGATGTTAGATTTTTTTTCCGCGGTTAAATGAGACATTTCATTTATTATTTATAATACAGACTACTTTTCTAGTTTGCAAAGATAGGGGAAAACCAGACAATGTCGTCATTTTTTTTATGGCTCTGGCTTCCCACGCCCAAACCTCCGAGGGTTTAAGCCCAGATTTCTGGATGCTTCGCAATCTCTTCAGCAACCTTTCGATCAATGGGAAGTCCAAAGCTTTGGGGATCCATCTCCATTAAGGGGATCCAGTATACACGACATGCTGGTTCCAGATGCCGGATCTCATGAATGGATCGGCTTGGGTCCCAATCGGGGGTAACCAAGTAATAGATACTGATTACCTGAGATCCATCAAAAGCCGAAGGCTGGAAAAAATCCGTTGTATAAAAGTGCTTGGCTGTCCCCGGATCCATATCCAGTTCTTCTCTCCATTCTCTCGCCAAAGCATCGAGCGTCCCCTCTCCCCATTGCAGACCTCCACCCGGGAACTTCTGTATCCACCGATCTCCTATCCGCTCTTCGGTAACCAGCAAATTCCCTTCCCTGATCCAGATTCCGTATACCCGAATATTCCATGAACCGATCCCCGCCGTCTTCAAAACCACCTCCTTTTGCTAAAATATAAGCTTACCAAAACCGAAACAGCAATCGAAATTAATATGGGCAGATAGAAGCTATATGGACCCTGTGAAAAGGGGATCTCTACGTTCATCCCATATAAACTGGCAA
Organism: uncultured Chitinophagaceae bacterium; assembly: GCA_964646775.1. GTDB lineage: Bacteria > Bacteroidota > Bacteroidia > Chitinophagales > Chitinophagaceae > CAYPQN01. Next base: position 3,749 of record CAZYEZ010000163.1, read on the forward strand.
TCAAGGTAGGAACCGAGATCAGAATGGTTATGCTGGTCAACCTTTTCATGACCAGGTTCATATTGTTATTAATGATGCTGGCGAACGCATCCATGGTGCTGCTCAGGATATTGGTATAGGTCGTCGCCATTTCCAGGGCCTGAGAGAACTCAATGATAAGATCCGAGAGCAGTTCCTGCTCCTCCTCATCTCCATTCAGAAAATTGGTTCTTTCCATCTTCATGAGCAGGAGCTCATTGGAGCGGAGCGAGGTAACAAAGTATACCAAGCTTTTCTGAACGCGCATCAAATACAAAAGCTCTTCATTCCGGTTGGCATCGTAGAGTTTCTGTTCGAGAATGTTGCGGCGATGATTGATTTCTTTCAGCACTTCCATGAAGTCCATGACCACCTTCTCAAATATCTTTAGCACCATCATGTTTGGGCGCTCTGGATGCCGCTTCGCAAACGTGTTGAGAAAACGCCGAATGGCGACATTTTCAAAGGAGTTGACCGTAACCACCTGATTTCTTTCTGTAATAATGATCGATATGGGAATGGTCACATAATCGGCATCGCTTTCATTGAGGGATTTATTTTCGACCGGCGTTTTAATGATGATAAGCTTCACGCCATCCTCACTTTCATAACGCGCCCTTTCCTCGATATCCAAGGTGTCGGTCAACAGATCCCGAGGTATATTGAGGGCCTCGGAAAGATTATCAATCTCGTTCTCCTGAAAAGGAGGGGTCACGTTGATCCAGTTCGCCCCCTCGGCGGAGTCGATTTTCAGCGTTTGCCGATTAATATTTTTGTAATACTGAACCATAAATCCCCTTTCGGTAAACTCTAGAGCTCAGCAAAGGTAAACGCAATCCAGTATAATCGAAAGCACATAATATTTATAGAAGACGAATTCTCGACAACTGGATGATCAAGCCTTCCTTGTAAATTCAGAACTAGTATGTAGATTTG
>CAZYEZ010000164.1:0-4692 GCA_964646775.1 uncultured Chitinophagaceae bacterium
GCCGTAGAGAAATTAAATGGAATGGGGGGTGAAGCCTTATTTGTCCGCGCGGATTCTTCAAGTCCACAAGATAATGAAGCACTGGTCAAAAAGACCATGGATAAGTTTGGCCAGCTTGACCTCGCTGTGAACAATGCGGGGATTGGGGGGGCACTTGGAATGACCGGTGAATACCCCATTGACGGATGGCAAAAGGTCATTGATATTAACCTGTCCGGCGTATTTTATGGACTGCGCTACCAACTTCCCGTGATGAAAGAAGGCGGTGCCATTGTAAACATCGCGTCGATCCTGGGGATGACAGGAACCAAATCGTCTCCCGCCTATGTGGCCGCCAAACATGGCGTCGTTGGTTTAACTAAAGCGGCAGCCTTAGAATATGCAGATAAAGGGATTCGCATTAACTCTGTAGGCCCCGGTTATGTTAGAACTCCCTTGGTCGAGTCAAGCTTGGATGAAGCCAGTTTAAATGCATTGGTTGGTCTCCATCCGATTGGGCGCTTGGGTGAATCAGAAGAGATCGCAGAGCTCATCGTTTGGTTAGCCTCCCCCAAGGCATCTTTCGTTACGGGTGCTTATTACCCGGTTGACGGCGGATACCTTGCACAATAATCTGCTATCGCTTTGCGATAGACTTTTTCTTCATTGACGTTTATGATTCTTAACCCCTTAATTAAATTTTTATGAATTCTATCAAAGTGGGCCTTTTAGTGGGCAGCCTCCGTAAGGAGAGTTTTAATAAGAAGCTGGCCCGGGCTGCCATGGAACTGGCGCCTCCATCCATGAATATGGAGATCATGAGCATTGGAGACTTACCTTTCTACAATGAAGACATAGATCAGGATCCGCCAGCGGCTTTTCGGGAGTTTAGGGAGAAGATCCGCTCTATGGATGCGTTTCTTTTCTTTACACCCGAGTATAACCGTTCGGTTCCCGCCGTCCTCAAAAATGCCCTAGATATTGGTTCTCGACCCTATGGGAAGAATTCATGGGATGGAAAACCCGCCGGAGTGATTAGTGTATCCATTGGGGATATTGGCGGATTTGGCGCCAATCATCATCTGCGTCAATCGCTGGTTTTTGTGAACATGCCCGTGATGCAACAGCCCGAGGCTTACATCGGGGGCGCCATGGGATTGTTCGATGACTCAGGCAAGCTGATTAAGGAGGAAACCATTACGTTTATGAAACAGGTATTGGGAGCTTTTGAGACCTGGGTGAAGACCCAGAGAGGCGCTTCATCCTAGGAGCGTTATCTCGCAGATTGTTTGTAGGTGGCCAGGGCATTGTTTTTTTGTCCTGGTCATTTAGATTAAACCCCCTAGACATTCATGATGATATGGCCACAACTCGACGAAAAAGGTTTGTATGAGCGGTTAGGATCATCCGACCAAGGGCTAACAGATCAGCAGGCCGAAAAGAAGAGGAAAGTGGTAGGTCCGCATCGTCTGGTGGTGGCAAAGCGCAGAAAGGCCTGGCAGATTTTCCTTGATCAGTTCAAGAATTTTATGATCCTGGTGCTCATTGCAGCAGCAGCGCTGTCCGCTTGGGTAGGCGACCCGGCGGATATGTATATTATCTTGGGGCTCGTACTGCTCAATGCCATATTGGGATTTGTTCAGGAATACCGGGCAGAGAAGACGATGGCCTCCCTCCACCAACTGTCTACCCCTCAAGTGACGGTTTTACGAAACGGACATTGGGCAAAGCGCCCCGCCACCGAACTCGTGCCGGGCGATTTGGTTTCCCTGGCCGCCGGAATGAAGATCCCGGCAGACCTACGATTTTTGGAGGCCGAGCAGATTGAAGTGGAGGAGTCGATTCTGACGGGAGAGTCGGTGCCTGTAGGGAAAAATACAGAGATACTTGACGATCGATCCAGGCCTTTGGGAGATCTCTTGAATATGGGATTCCAGGGGACTTTGGTCATCAAAGGAACCGGAAAGGGGATGGTGGTGGAGACCGGTATGCGAACCGAGTTGGGGAAAATCGCTGCCAGTTTGGAGTCTCGGGAGCCGATGACTCCCCTTCAAGAGAAGATGGCATCTTTTGGGCAACGTCTTACCTATATTATTCTCATCGTATGTGGTCTTGTCTTTGCCCTTGGATATTTTCGAGGAGAGGAGCCTGTACAGATGCTCCTGGTCTCTGTTTCTTTAGCCGTGGCGGCCATACCGGAGGCATTGCCGGCCTTGGTTACCATGGCACTCGCTCGAGGAGGAAAAAGGCTGGCACGTCGTCAGGTGCTGGTGCGCCGATTGCCTGCGGTAGAAACCCTCGGAGCGGTAACTTATATCTGCACGGATAAAACGGGTACGCTCACTGAAAATCGGATGGCCGTGGTGGCCGTTCATCCTTTTGATGGTCCGGATTTAAAATCCCCTGGAGAGGGGATAGACCTTAGTTTGGCTATGGGACTAAATCATGATTTAAAGCAGGATGAGGAAGGGCAATGGATCGGAGATCCCATGGAAGTCGCCATGGTTGAATACGTGAAAGATCAGGGAAGAGATTTAGAGGAAGATTTTCATCGATTCCCTCGCATGTGCGAAATCCCTTTTGACTCCGAGCGCAAACGAATGACCACGGTTCACAAGAATGGTCAAGGGTATTTTAGCATTACCAAAGGAGCGGTGGAGATTATCCGGGAATTGCTATCCGATCCTTCGTCCATTGCTGGGATACGGTCAGCCATCGAGCAATCTGGAAAGCAGGGCCATCGTATTTTGGCATATGCGGCCAGAAACTGGGATCGGCCGCCGGAAGGCGATGTGGAGTCATCGCTGAGTTTTTTAGGCTGGGTGGCCTTGGCCGACCCTCCCAGAAAGGGTGTTCAATCGGCGATTGATTCGGCCAAGCAGGCCGGTATTCAAGTGGTCATGATTACAGGAGATCATAAGGATGCAGCGCAGGCGATAGCGCGAGAAGTGGGGATTCATGCCGAAGACCGCCAGGTCGTCACCGGTGTCGAAATGAAAGCCAAGGATGCAAAAGATGAGTCATGGACTTCTGTTCGGATATTTTCTAGAGTCTCCCCGCACCAAAAGCTCGATATTGTTCGATCCTTACAAGAGCAAGGTCATGTCGTCGCGATGACCGGCGATGGGGTCAATGATGCGCCGGCGCTGAAGGCAGCCAATATCGGTGTGGCCATGGGCATCAAAGGAAGCGACGTAAGTAAAGAGGCCGCCGCGCTGATTCTGCTCGACGATCATTTTGCAAGCATCGTTCACGCCATAGAAGAGGGAAGAAGGGTTTATGATAACATTCGGAATTTTATCAAGTACATACTTACCTGTAATGGAGCTGAAATTCTAATTATTTCCATAGCTCCATTGCTAGGGATGCCGATTCCTCTTCTGCCCATTCACATTCTTTGGATCAATTTAGTCACGGATGGGTTGCCTGGTTTAGCCTTATCGGCAGAAACGGCTGAACGGAATATCATGAGGCGTCCTCCAAGAGATCCAAAGCAGGGGTTGCTAGCCTCAGGTAATGGCACGCATATTATCTGGGTGGGAATCTGGATGGCCGCTTTGATATTGTTTACCCAGTCATGGGCATTAGAATGGGCAGGAGATCGATGGCAAACCATGGTATTTACGGCATTAGCGCTTACGCAACTCTGTCACGCGCTTGCCATCCGAAGCGAAAGAGAGTTAATCATCCACAAAGGTTTTTTTTCTAACCCATGGCTGGTGGTCGCCTGCTTCATTACCTTGATTCTTCAGCTCGGCATCGTTTACTTGCCCTTTGCAAATCGGGTGTTTCATACCACGCCCCTTCGTGCCACAGAGCTTCTCTTCTGCTTTGGCGTAGCATTTATTTTATTCGCGAGTGTGGAGGCAGAGAAATGGCTCAGAGGGAGACGAAATCCAAATCCGAAATTATAGATCCGCCGAGGAGTTGAAAGAGGGAGGGTTGTTCAGTCCTTAAGCTTGTCCCTGAAAACCTGGCGAACCTTCTCTACCTTCGGTCGAACAACAAAATGACAGAACGGTTGATTGGGGTTCATATTGTAATAGTTCTGGTGATAGTCTTCGGCCTTATAAAATGTAGAAACCGGAGATATCTCGGTTACAATCGGGGCATCATAAGCATTTGCCTTGATCAGCCTTTCCTTGTATGTCTGGGCTTTGGACTTTTGTTCTTCGTTATGATAAAAGATGACGGAACGATACTGGGTCCCGATATCCTGTCCTTGGCGGTTTAGTTGGGTCGGGTCATGGATGGTCCAGAAGATCTCAAGAAGTTCGTCATAGCTGATAATATTCGGATTATAGGATAGTTGGCATACTTCTGCATGTCCTGTTCTTCCTGTGCAGACTTCTTCATAGCTCGGATTGGGTGTGGTACCCCCCATATATCCCGATACAACTTTTTCGACCCCTTTGATTTCTAAAAATGGCGCTTCCACGCACCAGAAGCAACCGGCACCAAAAGTAGCCGTCTGTAATTGAGATGCGTCCGTGGCGGACAGAGATTGTGTCATAGAACGATCGTTTTCATTATTTGCACGAGCAGTACACCCCAAGATGGCAATGCTGAGACTGAGCATCCAACCGCTCAAAATCTTCGAAGAGCTCATTGGTCAAATTTAGGAATTTATTGACTCGAAAAAGGATGCACACTTTGGTTCCCTGATTTCGCAGACGCAAAAAGCAAAAGGCTTCAAGTTATCCACTGGTGTGG
>CAZYEZ010000165.1:0-4606 GCA_964646775.1 uncultured Chitinophagaceae bacterium
AGGCCTCCGATGGACAGCCCTTCTATGGAAATCTGGTCGCTGCTTTCCAAACCCTTTCCGTCACCGGGCCCATGGATGATATTTCTATCCGCATCGCCGCGGCCCGTCCCGTAGAGAAATCCCACCTGTATATCCCGCTCAGTCAATCGGGTGGCGGCAACAACTACAGCTATGTGAGCTTCAAAACGCCCGACTCCATCCAGGTGGATCCCCTGCTTACAAATCGCAGCAAGCTGAACATCAGCATCAATGCCATCCTGAATCCCCTGGCCGAAGTGACGATTGTCCTAGACCCAACCACCGGCGATGCCATCCATGCCATGGGTTCAGGAAACATGAATCTTGAAATCCCCAGCGATGACGATATCCGCATGTACGGAGTCTTTGACATCGAGAGGGGAAGTTATGTATTTACCTTGAAGCAGTTGTTGTTCCGGAGAACCTTCCAGCTGAACGCCGGCAGTCGAATCAGCTTCAACGGACCCATTGGACAAACGGAACTCAACGTAGAAGGTACTTATACCACCCAGACGAGGCTTTACGACCTGCTCGATATGACCGAACGGGCCGCCCTTCAATCGGATACGCGGGAAGAATCGGAAACCATGGCCCCTCAGGACGTGAACATCCTGCTCTCCATGAGAGGGTCCCTAGAGGAGCCCGATCTGCACTTTAAAATCGATCTTCCCGACAAAAGAATGGTTGGCTCCATTGCCTATACCAAGCTCATGCAGATAAACCTCGATGAAACCCAACTCTTCAACCAGGTTGCCTCTCTTCTGCTGATCAATAGTTTTATCTCTCCCGTGAATGACATTGGGGGTGGCGCCCGAGCTGGGGTACTCAGTAATGCCGGAGAAATTCTTTCGGCCACGGCCTCCTCTCAGTTGACGAATATCGTCTCCAAGCTGACTGGGGACCAGAGTTTGAGCCTTGGACTTCGCTACAAGCAATACAATTTTGCGGAATCGGGACCCGATCAAAGCTTAGGAGGAAGTCGCAATGAAATTAGCCTGGATTTAAGAAAGAATTTTCTCAATGATCGCCTCAGCATCGAAGTAGGAAACGCATATGATTGGGGAAGGCCAGGTTCGGAAGGAAGTAAGAACTACTTTAACCCGGCGGGAGATTTCCGGATCCAGTACCAGTTCAAAGAAGGCGGTAACTTAAGAGGCTATATATTTCGAACTAGCAATTATGACGTCATCAACAATGACAATATTTCTCGGGGAGGTATCGGTCTTTCCTGGAAGCGCAGTTTTGACAACCTCGAAGAGTTTTTCTTTGGCACTCGGTATGCGAGAAGGCAAGTAGAAGAGCAAAGACGCGAACAAAAGAGCCGGGGTTCGACCGCGCCAAATAATCCCCCGTCGGGAGAAAACAGCAAAGGATCCAGCCCCTAACCCTTAGGATAAGTTCAGGCGTCGCGTATCGCAGATCAATTCATGGAGCCGCCCTGCGATGGCTTCCCAGCCAAACTTAGATCGAGCCACAGCCATCCCCTGCGCTCCCGTCTCCTGCCTTAACTGGGAGGAACCAAGCAATGAAACAACGCGATTTGCAAAAGCTTCGTCCCCCTCTTCACAAAAAGCCCCTTCTCCCGAGCTTATGCCTAACCCTTTAAAGCCAATGGAACTGCAGACGACGGGGATGCCCATAGCCATGGCTTCCAGGACCTTGTTCTGCGTTCCGGCACCAAACCGAAGGGGCGAAACCAGTATAGAGGAGCTATGATAAACCGCAGCCAAATCCTCTACAAATCCAGTCACTTTGACTTTATCCGAGGCCAGATCTAAGACAGATTTTACCGGCCTTTGACCGGCAATCACAAACTCCACATCTGGGATCTGTGCATGAATCCGGGGCAGGATCTCATGAACAAAATGAACCACGGCATCCACGTTGGGCGCATAGTCCATATTTCCGGTAAAGAGCAGAGGCAGGGTCGCTTCATAGTCGTGATCCCCTGGTTTAAAGGTCTGCAAATCCACCCCATTGGGTAGCAAATCAATGCGGGCGTCAGGATGGCAAGCCGCTAAATAATCCTGATCCTCCGAAGAGCATACAAGCACCCGGGGAAAGGCCTTCAGCATCCGGGCCTCATAGGCCATCAGGCGACGGTATTCGATCCCTGCAAACTTCCGAGCCCACCAAGATTTCTCCCGGTCCATTCTTCTTTTCCAATATAAGGAAAAGGCGTCCGGCATATCTAGGATGGCAGGTTGATTTCCTAGCGGCAAAGCATAGGAGGCCATGCGAAGATGCTGCACATGAATCATGTCAACGGCCGTATTGCGGAGAAATGCCTGGATGGCTTTCCGCATGGCCCTCGATTTAAAATAGGCGACCTGAAAAGGGATGGAAGAGAAGGCATGAATGCCTGTCTGCAATATTGAGGTCCATTTCGGCAATGGCACGAAATGAACGGTCTTGAAGTATTTCAGGAGTTCCCCCCGGTAATGACGTTCTTCGGCGCTTTGCGAAAAGCAAAGTAAATGGAGCTCATGATCCCGACTTAGTTGTCGGGCCAAATGAAAGATTTTTAGCTTGTCCCCTCGATAGGGCGGATAGGGGACCCGGTTGGCAAGGAATAGAATTCTCAAGGCAAAGAAAAAAAAGTCGAAACTTACTTGAGGATTTCATGGCCTAACTTATCGCGCTTGGTCTGCAGATAAAACGCATTATAAGGATTAGGCTTCATTTCAATAGGTCTGTTTTCTACAATCTCCAGCCCATAGCCCAGAAGCCCCGCCCGCTTTCTCGGATTGTTGGTCATTAGGCGAATCTTCGAAATCCCTAGGTGCCGAAGTATCTGCGCCCCGACCCCATAGTCTCGCTGATCGTTCTTAAAACCGAGGGCAAGGTTGGCTTCCACCGTATCTTTACCCTCTTCCTGCAACTTATAGGCCTTCAATTTATTGAGCAAACCGATCCCCCTACCTTCTTGGTTCATGTATAGGACCAGTCCCTTCCCCTCCCGCTCTACCATTTCCATGGCTGCGTTCAGCTGCTCGCCGCAATCGCAGCGAAGGGAGTGGAGGGTATCTCCGGTAAAACAGGAGCTATGGACACGAACCAGCACTGGCTCGTCTTTATCCCAATCGCCTTTCTTAAGCGCCAGGTGATACTCGCCCGTATTGGTCTGTTCAAAAGCAATCATTTCAAAATTGCCGAACCGAGTCGGCATCTTGACCCGTACCACTTCTTTGATTAGGGTTTCTCTTTCCAGTCTGTAGGAAATCAGATCTTTAATCGAGATGATTTTCAGGTCAAATTTTTTAGCAATTTCCATGAGCTCGGGCAACCTAGCCATGGTACCGTCGTCATTCATAATCTCTACCAGTACGCCGGCCGGCTCAAATCCAGCTAGACGGGCAAGATCCACGGTTGCTTCCGTATGTCCTGCCCTTCTTAAAACGCCTTCCGAACGGGCACGCAGTGGAAAAATATGGCCAGGGCGACCTAAATCTTCCGGACGCGTATCCGGATCAATGAGTGCCTGAACCGTTTTTGACCGATCATGGGCAGAAATACCTGTGGTGCAGCCATGACCCTTCAAGTCGACCGATACCGTAAATGGGGTCTGATGTAAAACCGTATTGTCCTCAACCATCAGGTTAAGATTGAGTTCTTCGCAGCGCTGTTCTGTAATCGGAGCACAAATCAGCCCTCTGCCATACTTGGACATAAAGTTAATCACCTCAGGAGTGACATTGGCGGCCGCTGTCACAAAGTCGCCCTCATTCTCTCTGTCCTCATCATCCACGACGATCACCAACTTCCCGTCTTTTAAGTCTTGCAGGGCCGCTTCTATGGTATCCAGCATATTAAGGTCTCTATCTTTACTAAAATGTAAATTTACCACCAATTCAGGCCATTTCCCTAATCTCTGTATCAATATTTTCAATAAAGTCGAAGAACCGGGAGAATCCCCGATGAAGCTTCTGCTTGCTTGGGAGACAAGGGTTCAGGCTACCATTGATCCAAAAATCTTTTTACCGGAGCCATGAGCCTGGAACTCGCATAGTGCTGGTTGACCCATAAATGGGCCTGTTCTATCATTTCTACAGCTTTTTCCGGTTCCTTGACGACGCGGCCAAACACCTCGAGAAAATCCATGGCCGTATCTGCCAGGAAATAGTGGCGGCCCGCTACCGCATCAATCCCCTCAATGCCCCAGGAGGTTGTTACTACCAGTTTCCGGGCGGCCATGGCCTCCAGGATTTTCACCCGAATGCCCCCACCCGAAAGCAGGGGTACGACCAGAATATCCTGGCTCGACAGAAAATCGAGGGCAGAGGGCACTTCGGCCACGGCCTCGCTGCCATCCTCGCGCGGGGTTTGGAAGGATGCCGGCATATTGCGCCCACCAAACTGAAACCGAAAATCAGGATAACGTGCATGGATAAGTGGCCAGACCTCCCGCAAAAACCATTCAATCCCTTCCTGATTGGGAATCCAGTCCATCGCCCCCAGGTGGTAAACTTTTCGGAGTGGACGCTTGGAGTCGAAGGACGAACTAGGAAAATGATCCCATCCAAAAGGCCAGGTAATGCGGGGAACTTGCGGCACCTCACGGGCCAGAACCTTTGCATCTTCAGCCGTT
>CAZYEZ010000166.1:0-4577 GCA_964646775.1 uncultured Chitinophagaceae bacterium
CAAACCGTACCGCCTCCCGGTCACTGAGCTGGGCGTTAGGAAGCTCACAGGCCCGGTATACAGTTAACGTAACTTTGTAGCGAAGATCGCTAGGACCCTCTCCCACATAATCTACCTGCAAGTCTACGGCCGCAAAATGCGAAGCCCGAGACGGAAGGAAAGCAAAGGTCAACAGACCTGCCAAAACAGCGAATCGAAAACCAAATCTGAGCAAATAATTCATCCTGATACAAAGGTTGCGCAATTAGATAATATTATCTTAACCATTAAAAGTATAAAAAAGCACAAATAAAACGATGCATTTTAGGGTGAAATATTTTAATGGAGATCAAAAAGCCGGATTTGCATGAAACAAATCCGGCATACGGAATGAAAGAATTCTCAGGGATGGACCCGATATGGCTCCCTATTACTGAATTCCTAATTTCTTCTTTACGTCACCAATAATATTGGTAGACTCATTGGCATGAAGCAAAGCTCCTGAACTGGCATCGAAGATATAGTCATAGTTTTTCTCCTTGGCTACATCCTTGATCGCTTGGTCGGCTTTTTCCAAAATGGGCGCATACAGATCCTGCTTTTTCTTCTCTACTTTTTCCGTTGCGCTCTGGTTGGTCGTTTCAATACGATTCTGCAAGTCCATGATCTCTTTCTGCTTCACCTCTCTGACCGCCTCTGACATGGTCTTCTCGGTTGCCTGATACTCCTGGATCTTCTTTTCATACTCTCTTCCCATCGCCGTGAGCTGCTCCTGGAAAGTCTTGGCATAAGCCTGAAGCTCTTCATCGGCCTTTGCGATCTCTGGCATCGCCTGCAATAACTCTCTGGAATCAATATATCCAAATTTAGCGCTCGTTTGCGCATGAATGCTGCCACCGAGTACAAACAGGCTGGCAAATAATAATACCATCTTTCTCATGATCATCGAAGGGTTAATTTCCGTTTTATTAAAGGGATGCAAAGTAAAAAACATTAATTGTTTATTCCAAGAATTTTAAGTACTTCAGTACTAAGGTCTAACTTCGGATTCGCGTAAAAAATACTCACCCCGGATGCCTTGTCGAGCACGAGATCATAGGACTTTTTGGTAGCCAGGGACTGGACCGCGTTAAACACCTTATCCTGAATGGGTTTAATGAGTTTTTGACGTTCCACAAACAGGTCTCCTTCAAATCCAAACCGCTGCTTTTGAAGGTCTTTGACCTCTTTTTCCTTGGCCATAATCTCATCCTCTCTCTTTTTTCGCATTTCATCAGAAAGCATGGGCCTTTCTGCCTGATAGGACTTGTATAAGGCATCCACCTCCCCAATCCGCTTATCAATGTCTTCCTGCCAGCGTTCTGCCATCTGATCCAGTCGGGTCTGCGCATCCTTGTACTCCACCATTTTCTCGAGGATAAATTTTGAATCGATCACGCAATATCGCTGGGCCTGGGCGGTGGCCGCCATTCCTAAACTTAAAATACCGATGAACAAAAACCTTTTCATAAGACTGTATTTTTTATGAAGTTACTTTCTTTAGACCATTAATCCGGCTCAAAGCCGAGCATAAAGGTGAAGGCGGCCATATCCGAAAACCGCGCTCCCGGATAATATTGATCAAACCCAAGTCCATAATCCAGTCCAAGCAAGCCAAACATGGGCAGGAATATCCGCACCCCCAGCCCCGCCGACCGATTCAGTCGAAACGGATTATACTGCTCGTAATTATACCAGGCATTAGCTGCTTCCACAAACATCAGACCATAGATGGTAGAGGTCGGGCTCAAGGAGAATGGGTAGCGTACTTCGGCCGTATACTTGTTAAAGATGATGGCATTATCCGCATAGGGATTTTTATAGCCCCGATGGGCGATGATGTCTTTTCCGATGAAAAAGTTTCGGCCAGAAAGTCCGTCGCCCCCAAGCTGGAAGCGCTCAAATGGAGAAAATCCAATATCGGGATTATAGTAACCCATAAACCCGTATTTCGTGGCCAATTTGAATACCAGGTCCCCGCTTATCCGCTTATACCATTCGGCGGTAAATCGATACTTATGATACTCAATCCATTTATACTTCCTCGCATTGGTCTCCCCTTTGAAATCCTGACCGCTAATCAGACTATAGGGCGGTGTAAACTGAAAGCTCAGATTGATGTTAGAGCCACTACGCGGGTAGAGGGGCTGATCCACCGAATAGCGGGCTAATACCAGTTTGAAGAACAGGTTATTGGAGTAACCATTTCGGAAATTCTCCAGCAGTCCATAGTCCTTGAGTTTATAGCTTTGATAGTTGACGCCGTAGGTAAATATGAAGTTATCATCCGGCCACTGAACCCGTTTACTCAATTGGAGTCCTCCTCCAATCACGCTGATATAGGAAGAGTCGGCATCAAAAGTTCCGTAGGGCACCCCTGAAAACTTACTGTAAATAAAATTCGTGGTAAGGGCATTGGGTTTCTTCCCGCCGAGCCAAGGTTCGGTAAAAGAAAAGTTCAGGGAGTTATAATAGGCTCCGTTAGACTGGTAATTCAGGGATAAACGCTGGCCATCTCCCACGGGGAGCGGATCCCAGAATTTTGGCTTGAATATGTTTCGGATCGAAAAGTTGTTAAAAATAACCCCTATGTTTCCATAGAATCGCACGCCCCCGCCGAAACCGGCAGAAAGCTGCAGCTGGTCGGATGATTTTTCCACGACCGTATATTCAATATCAACGGTTCCGTCTTCGGGATTGGGCCGGGGCTGAATGCCAATTTTTTCCTGATCAAAGAATCCCAGGTTGGCAATCTCTCGATTGGAGCGAATCAAATCCGCCCGACTGAACTTATTACCAGGCAAGGTTCTGAGTTCTCTTCGAATTACATGTTCATTGGTCCGGTCGTTTCCTTTGATGGCGATATGGCGATTCGTCGCCTGCTGCCCTTCGGTAATCCGCATCTCATAATGGATGGTATCTTCGACAATCGCTGACTCAATGACGTCGATATTAAAGAACAGATAACCGTCGTCCATATACAGGCTCGACACGTCCTGCCCCCCTTCGGGAGAAAGGACTTTGCCCGTACGCGAATCCAGCAGGGCCTGGTCGTAAACCTCGCCTTTCTCGATCCCCAGCACCTCGCTCAGGAACTCATCGGAGTAACGGGTGTTCCCTTTCCATTCGATATCTCCAAAATAATACTTCCTCCCTTCTCTTACTTCGAGATCCAGATTTAGATTGCCGTTGGCTAACAAATACAAAGTGTCTCGCACCACCGATGCATCGCGGAATCCCTGGGAGTTATAGACATCGATCAATGCCTGTTTATCTTCTTCAAATTTCTGTTCGTTGAATTTTGAGGACGAGAAAATATTTAACCGCAAATAAGGGTTCAGGGCATTCATGGTCTTGGACAGGGAAAGGAAATGCCCTTGGGAAAGGTAGCGGCCAAAGGAGGTCTTTTGGCGTGGGTAAACCGACTGGCGGTCTGCAGGATACAAAGAAATCCGCGGCATCTCCTTGGTACTGCGGAGGGCTCGCTTCAGTCGGATATCACTTACCGACTCATTGCCGATGATATGAATCTGATTGATCCGGCCCTTGGGGCCTTTATCTACGAGAAATCGGAGGACGACCATGTTCACCCCCAGGGTGTCCCTTTGCTCCTCTACGTCCACCTTCACTTGGAAGAAGCCCTTCTCTTTATAATATCGCTGAATCCTAAATATTGCTTCCTGTTTGATGGCCTCCGTTACGACGCGGGACCGGGCGAGCCCAAGCTTGTCTTTCAGTTCTTCGGCCTCCGATTTGCGAATACCTGAAAAATGATATTTGCTGAGCCGGGGCATTTCCTCTAAAACGATATCCAGGAAAACATGTTTACCTACTTGACGGCTGATATCAATGCGGACATCCGCAAACAGTTCCTGCTTCCATAAATTACGAATGGCCTGGGCAAGCTTTTCATCGTGGGGTAAGCGTAAGGGGTCCCCAACGCGGAGCCCGGTGACCGCCAGCAATAAATCGTCATCCAAATACTTGGGGCCCGTGATCGTAATACCGCCGATTTCGTAGGTAAGCGGAGTCTCGGGCAGGATGCTTCCTCTTCGCTGAAGTCCCAGCGAAGAACTTCGGCTCGTATCTTCTGCCATAGCCGGTTGCGCCCAGGATAAATCCGAGGACCCTGTTAGAGCGAATAAAATAAGGAAGGAATATAAAGGCAATCGGCGTATTCGCATGTTCTAGGCGTTCTTTTGAATTTGCTCGCTGGTTTTCCCAAAACGGCGCTCCCGGTTTTGGTAATCGATCAGGGCAGCTAATAGATGTTCCTTTCTGAATTCAGGCCAATGTACGGGACTGAAGTATAGTTCCGCATAAGCCAGCTGGTAAAGCAGAAAATTGTTGATTCGATGCTCCCCACTGGTTCTGATCATCAACTCGGGATCCGGAAATTCGCTGGTATACAAATGCTGCTCCACGATGGACTCCTGAATTTCGTCAGCTTTTAGCTGACCCCGTTCTACTTTTTTTGCAATTTGCCGGCAAGCTCGAGCAATTTCCTGTCTGGCACTATAACTCAAGGCCAGGATAAGCGTTAGCCCATCGTTCTCCTT
>CAZYEZ010000167.1:0-4529 GCA_964646775.1 uncultured Chitinophagaceae bacterium
AGCTTTTCTTCCAAAGGCTTTCGCTCAGCCCGAATGCTGTCTTTGAGATATTTTTCGATCATCAGACTCGCAATCGGCCCGGCCCAGGTTGAACCATATCCAGCATTTTCTACAATGACCGCTATGGCGATCTTGGGGTTTTCACGCGGGGCGTAGGCGACAAAAACGGAATGGTCTTTCATTTTAACGGCTTTGCCGCGGATCATGGCTTTGTTTTCCACGGTTCCGGTCTTGGCGCAAACTTCAATATCGGGAATGCGAGCTACTTTCCCCGTTCCTTTTTCGACCACATCCATCATCCCCAGGCCAACCACTTCATAGACGGAATCCGGAATGCGCGTGGCAATATGCTTTTCCTTGAACCGTGATAACAGACTGTCATTGGGATTGCCGCCGATTGATTTGACGAAATGGGGCGTGTAATAATAGCCTTTATTGGCAATGATGCACATGGAATTGGCAAGCTGTATGGGTGTTAAGGCGATTTCTCCCTGTCCCATACCCACGAAGAGATTGGTGCAGGAGTTCCACGAGCCTTTATACATCCGGTTGTAGGTATTGCTGTCGGGGAGTAGACCCGAACCTTCGAAAGGAAGATCCACGCCAGTTTGTTGCCCAAATCCAAAATCATGGCCATAATCCGACCAAGCCTGGGTGCCTTTTTTAACGCCTCCAAACCGGGGCGCATCGACAATCAGGCGAAACAGGTGAACGAAATAGGAGTTGCAGGAGTTGGCGATGGCAAGGCGAAGGTTTGCGGCATGGCCTCCTCCCGAATGGGTGCAGCCAATGCGGCGACTGCAGGCATAATACCCGCCGCCACAGCTCATGCCAAACCTCGGGGTGATGGCGCCGACATCCAGGGCTATGAGGGCCGTAATGGGTTTTAGGGTGGACCCGGGCTGATAGCTGGCCTGGATCGCCCGGTTGAACAGGGGGTGGGTGGGATCCCGGAAAAGCTGGGCAAAATGGGCGCTTCTTTCTTTTCCCTTGAGTAAGTTGGGATCATAGGTTGGCGCGCTAACCAGCGTAAGTATGCCTCCTGTTTCCGGATCAATGGCGACGACGCTGCCAATTTTGTTGGCCATCAATCGCTCCGCGTATTGCTGAAGCTCGGAATCGAGATGAAGTTCCAGGCTCCTTCCGGCCACCGCCTGGGTGTCCAAGGCGCCATTCTTATAGGGTTCTCTAGGCCGATTGAAATTATCTCTTTCTAAAAAATAGACCCCCCGCTGACCTCGGAGCACTTCCTCATAAGTGAGCTCCAGTCCTGTCATGCCCGTATAATCCCCTTGTTGGTAGGTTTGATACCGTTCTCTTTCCAGCATGCGGGCCGTCACTTCGCCAATGTATCCCAGAATCTGGGCGCCGCTGCTGTTGGGATAGGTGCGTATATATCGCTCCCCCAGTTCAAATTCAGGAAACAGGTACATGTTCTCCTGAAATCGAGCCGTTTGGGCGGGGCTTAATTCTTCGATCAAGGGTCCTTTCCTCATGGGCCCTGTGCGTATTCGAACTCTTTTAAGTTTGTCCTCGAACTGCTGGAGACTAATGCCTAAGACTTCGCAAAGCGTCGCTGTATCCAGATCGGCCCGAATGGAATTCGGAGCGACATTCAGATCATACACGACCTGATTGTAAAGAAGCACTTCTTGGTTCCTATCAATGATGACCCCTCGGGGCGGATAGACGACCTTCCTGTATATGGCCAAGTCATTGGCCAATATCTTATACTGGTCATCTACGATTTGCAAGGCGAACAATCGTAGGATGATTACCAGGGCAGATAAAATAAATAGGAACCGGATCGCAATTTTACGCGGATTTGCCGCCTTTGACATAAGCCGATTATTCTATGCGTAAAAGGAATAGCAAACCTAAATCAATTTCCTGAAGGAAGCGAATAGGAACGGATAAATCGGAGGCCATGATTCTTAAATGTCGGTCGGAAAGCCCGATTTTAGCCCTTTTAGGAAAAAAGGGCTGCAATTATTTTGCTTTGTGAAAACCCATTATTACCTTTGCGTACCCAAACGAACAACGGGTAGAAAGTCCGATGGTGTAAAGGTAGCACAACAGATTTTGGTTCTGTTAGTTCTGGTTCGAATCCAGGTCGGATTACATAACTGGGCAAGTTGGAATGATAACCACTTGTCCAGTTTTTTTTTGCGTCCGGCATGGATAACTGCTTGGGGGTACAAGCTTAGCTAATGATTCTTACGGGCAAGCTCATCGAGGACTCACGACGGACACCGTTTGGTGGAATCGGAAGGAAGGCAAAGTCTCGGCCGGACGAATAGACGAATAAATAAGAATTACATAGGCTCCATTACATAGGCCCTTGTCTCTAAAATTCACAACTTACCTAGAGGTTATCTAGTCCCTGCTTTGGAAGGGTGCTAAGACCCTTTTTCTGGAGGGTATGGGTTCACTCCACTTGCCCAGTCGTTTTATGCACCAGACAGTAGCAATGAGGAAAGGCTGAAAATCCCCAATACGCATGGAAGCAGGGTGGCCTGCCTTTTATGGATCGCCGGAATAATTACCCATATAGCAAATCATCCAAAAGGTATAGAGGGCAATTTCGGAACCTGGGTTTGAGTCGTGGTTCTTGTTCTAAAGTAAATCGGGCCACAGGCATGGAGAAAAACTTAAAAATTGTAGTTTCGCAGGTTCATCATCAAGTAAACACATGAATAAGGGCTCGATCTTTTTAATGGTTTTGTTGGGTCTTTTGCTCATCGGGGGCTGTATGACCTGCAACCTGCAACAGAATTTAGTAACCTCGGACGAGAATGTAAAAAGTAAATGGGGAGAGGTGCAGAACCAGTATCAGCGACGCGCCGACCTGGTCCCTAATTTGGTGAACACGGTAAAAGGAGCCGCCTCTCATGAGCGCGAAACCTTGGAAGCGGTGACGCAGGCAAGGGCAAGAGCGACGTCCATTCAAGTGAGTGCCGATGATCTGACACCGCAAAAGTTGCAGCAGTTTCAGCAGGCTCAGGGAGAGCTTAGCGCTGCCTTGGGTCGTCTGATGATGATCAGCGAGCGATATCCAGATTTGAAAGCCAATCAGAACTTTCTTGCATTACAGGACCAGTTAGAAGGGACGGAGAACCGGATTACTGTAGCGCGAAAGAATTATAATGATGCGGTGCAGACTTACAATGTTGAGGTGAGGAAGTTCCCCAATAACTTGTTTGCGGGCATCTTAGGCTTTGCGCCAAAAGGAATGTTTGAGGCCGATGCCGGCGCTCAGCAGGTGCCGACCGTTGAGTTTTAAGATCAAATAGCGGATATTATGGGAATATTCCAGAAATCAGCGCCTTCCGACCCCCTGGGGAAGGAAGACCAAGAGCGGGTTATTGCCGCCATTCAAAAGGCCGAATCCCGTACTTCGGGGGAGATCCGGGTTTATATGGAGAAGCGTTGCCGTTTTGTTTCTCCGCTTGATCGGGCCCAGGAAGTGTTTGGTCAGCTCGGCATGCAGCATACCGAGTTGCGCAATGCGGTACTGATATATATCGCATGGGAGGATCATCAGTTTGCCCTTTTTGGCGACGAGCAGGCCTTCTCCCTGGCGGGCGGTATGGCGTTCTGGAAGGAAGCCGCCGATCGTTTGAGGTCCTACCTTGTAAAAGGAGAAATGGCCCTTGGACTTCAGGCTTGCATTGAGAAAATTGGAGATGTGCTGGCCCACCATTTCCCTTATGACCCGCAAAAGCACCGAAACGAATTGCCTGATGAGATCGTTTTCGGTCGATAATCTCGATAAATTCTAAATGGTTTTGAACGTTCGTTTACGATTTCTAGTCGCTTTTCTTTGTTTTTGCCTGCCTTGGATAGGGAGTCTGGAGGCTCAGGAATTCCCTAAGCCTCCTCAGCCGCCTCGGCTGGTCAATGATTTTGCCGACATGTTGTCGCCGCAACAGGAGCAGCAACTGGAGGGGAAACTCAGAGATTATGAGCAGAATAGCTCTACGCAAATAACCATTGTTACCATCCGCTCCCTCGGGGGCTATGATGTCGCCCAGTATAGCTTTGAACTCGGCAACCGATGGGGAATCGGGCAAAAGGACAAGGATAATGGGGTATTGATCCTTACTTCTTTGGAAGACCGAAAAGGGTGGATCGCCGTAGGCTATGGCCTGGAGGGCGCTCTGACGGATGCCTTGACCGGCCAGATTTTCCGCCAAGAGCTCATGCCCGCTTTTAGACAGCAGAAGTATTATGAAGGCTTTTTAAGGGCATCGGAGGCCATTATTGCCGCGACCAAAGGGGAATATACAGCCACCCCTATAAAGGAAGGAAGGTCGGGGAGGGGGTCCCTGCCATTGGCCATCCTGATTTTGATCGTTATCGTTTTTATGATTTTGTCCGGTGGTGGAAGAGGCGGAGGAGGCACCTATATGAGCGGAAGGGGCGGCCGGTATATGGGTCGGGGACCCTTTATAGGCGGAGGCGGATTTGGAGGTAGTTCGGGTGGTGGCGGATTTGGCGGCTTCGGTGGGGGCGGTTTCGGTGGCGTC
>CAZYEZ010000168.1:0-4442 GCA_964646775.1 uncultured Chitinophagaceae bacterium
GTCAATGCCATAATTGCCTTTTCTACCAAGCCATTCAACGAGCATAAATCCTGCAATAAGTGCTAAGATTAGGTAGGGGCGAACACTCGGCATCTCGAAAAGGCTTTTATCGAAAATGCCGTTTAAATAGGAAAAGGCATGGGTCAAACTCTCCGCTCTAAAAAATATCGTAGCCACCAAAATAAAGGTGATAATCAACCCTGTTTTGCCGAAAACGTGAAGAAAGTCGGCTTTCGCTACCAAATGATTATCCGTGCTGGGAACGCGCTGGAGTGCAAGTCGTGGCTTCCTTGCTTTAAATAGAGTCGGCATCATAAGGAGCGCGCATAATCCTCCCCAGACGATAAAGGTCCAGTTTGCTCCATGCCAAAGTCCGCTAAGCATGAAAACAATAAATGTATTCCGAACCGCCTTCCAGATACCGCCCCTGCTTCCGCCGATTGGCTCATATACGTAGTCTCTGAACCATTTATTGAGCGATATATGCCAGCGGCGCCAAAAGTCGCCGATGTTTTCGGCAAAAAATGGAAAGTTGAAGTTCTTGAGCAGGTTGATCCCGAGAATACGGGCAGTACCCAAAGCAATATCGGAATATCCGGAAAAATCGCCGTAAATCTGAAAGGCAAATAATACGGCTCCCAGTACCAGCGTGCTGCCATTAAGCTGATCGGAATTCCCAAATATGGAGTTGACATAAATGGCGCAATTGTCGGCAATAACAATTTTTTTGAACAGCCCCCAAAGTATCTGGCGCAACCCGTCAACAGCCATTTCATATTTGAAAATGCGTTTTCGTTTTAGTTGAGGTAGTAGATGTCTGGCTCGTTCGATAGGGCCGGCTACAAGCAGCGGGAAGAAGGATACGAATAGGGCGTAGTCAATAAAATTTCGCTCTGTTTTGATTCGCCCTTTATATACATCTATCACATAGGAAAGCCCATGGAATGTGTAAAATGATATTCCAATAGGCAGAAGCACGTCAATGGTCAAAGGGTTTACTTGAAATCCAACCGTTCCCAAAAGGTTAGCAAAGGATTCATTGAAGAAGTTGAAGTATTTAAATATCCCTAGAATACCAAGATTTGCTGTTACACTAATCCACAACCAAATCTTTTTTCGTTTTTCCGATTTCGCCTCTTCCATTAAAATTCCGGAGAAAAAATCTAAGATGGTTGAAAACAATAATAAAAAAACGAACCTCCAATCCCAGCAAGAATAGAAATAATAGCTGGCTGCGACAAGCATTAGGTTCTGTAGTCTCAGTGAATGCTGCGTTACAAACCAGTACAAAACAAAAATGGCAGTAAAGAAAAATAAATAATCGATGGTATTGAACAGCATATAAGGAGAAAGGTTTTCAATTTAAGTTGAATAGCAGCACTTAAATACTTGAATTTCGTATTAGTAAAATTCTCGCATGGTCAGCGTAATGTATTTTTATAATTAATAACAGGTGGTTAACAATTCTCTTGTTTCTGAATGATTTATAGTTACGTCATTATTATATTTAATGTCTTGGAAGGCAAATTTAGGATTTTACTTTGAAAATCATTACGTAGTATTACGATATTTCTACTTTCAAACAAATTTTCGTGTCATCAAGGACCGTTTTCCATAAATAATCTTGCCTGGCCGGACTTGTTTCCACTCGGGAACTTGAACGGGATCACTAAACTTTCGTTTATTTTGTGTCCCATTATGTATCAACGCATTGGAAAACGAGCAATAGATTTTTCGGCCGCTCTCTTGGGCCTCCTTCTTTTGTCGCCAGTTTTTTTAACCGTGGTGATTGTTCTAGCGATATCCAATCGAGGTGAGCCGTTCTTCTTTCAAAGGCGCCCGGGGAAGAATGGAAGGATTTTTCGCGTGGTTAAGTTTAAGACGATGAATGACCGCAAGGATGATGAGGGAAATCTCTTGCCGGATGCCCAGCGTTTAACTCCAATGGGGCGTTTTGTGAGAAAAACCTCCCTCGATGAAATCCCTCAGTTAATAAACGTATTGAAGGGAGATATGAGCTTGGTAGGCCCCAGGCCCTTATTGGAGCAATATCTGCCCTTGTATACTAAAGAACAGCAAAGACGACATGAAGTGCTCCCCGGAATCACGGGTTGGGCCCAGGTTAACGGAAGGAATGCGATATCCTGGGAACAGAAATTTGAACTAGACGTTTGGTATGTGGATCATTTGAGCTTTGGCCTGGATCTGAAGATTTTGTTACTTACCATCTGGAAGGTATTTCGAAGGGAGGGTATCAGCCAGGAAGGACAGGCGACGATGGAGCCTTTTAGGGGAACAAACCCAACAAATGTCTGATCATTCATTTGAGTAATGATTACTTATTGATGCAATGGAAGCGAAAGAGAAAATCATTGTTTTTGGTGCCAGCGGGCATGGGAAGGTCATTATGGAAATACTCCAGTCCATGGGGCATAGAGAATTGGCAGTTTGGGATGATCAGCCTGCCGGCTTCGTTTTAGGTTATGAGGTCGTAAAACCAGATCAGGAGGATACAGCCCGGCTGCCTCTTTTGATTGCCGTGGGAGATAATGCTGCACGCAAAAAATTGGTATCGAGGTTTTCTGACATTCATCCGTTTTCTAGGGCGATCCACCCTTCGGTGATAACGAGCCCAAGTGCAGAGATCGGCGAAGGGACGGTTGTTATGGCTGGAGTTGTAATGAATGCGGAGGTGAAGATTGGGAGGCATGTAATAGTTAATACCTCTGCCTCCATAGATCATGAATGTCTTCTAGGGGACTTTGTTCATGTTTCCCCGAACGCTACATTGTGTGGTCGCGTTGAAATAGGTGAAGGGACCCACGTCGGCGCCGGTTCTGTCATCGTTCAGAACATAAAAGTTGGAAAGTGGTGCCGGATCGGAGCCGGTGCCGTGGTCATTCAAGATGTGCCTGATTATTGTACGGTGGTGGGTAATCCCGGTCGGGTGATAAAACAGAGTCTGAAATAAGGTAACCAGCATTGTTCTTTTGGCTCGATTTTTTCGGCTCAATCTTAAAACTTTCTTTTCTACCTGATTAAAAAAATACAAAATGGAAACGCCAAAAAGAATCAGAGTCGAAGCGGATATTAATGCGCCGATTGACCGCGTTTGGGAAGCCTGGACGAACCCAAATGAAATTAAACAGTGGAACTGTGCCTCCGAGGATTGGCACTGCCCAGAAGCCGAAAATGAATTGCGCGTGGGAAGGAATTTTAGATCAAGGATGGAGGCGCGAGACGGATCTCATGGATTTGACTTCGGAGGAACCTACACAAACGTCGAGGATAGACGGGGCCTAGATTACGTCCTAGGTGATGGGCGGAGTGTTCGAGTTCGCTTTGAAGATCAAGGAGACGGCAGGACGCGGGTTGTTGAAGAATTTGAAGCAGAAGGCACCCATTCTGCAGAAATGCAAAGAGGAGGATGGCAGGCGATATTAGACAACTTCAAGCGTCATGCCGAGAGGCGACATGAGGAGTGATGCGTATTAGAGATAGCTGTAATCCGCAACTATAGTGTCTTTTTCTTTGAGACGACGCCACCCACGATTAAAGATATAACCGCACCGGAAATGCTAAAGAATAGAATTTGGTGCAAAAGACTCCCTCCGAAACTAAAATTTTTATCCGCATCTTCTGCAGAATAAACGTGGGTTTCAATTGAAAATCTTTTCATGCTCTCTAAGTAGTGCGGACTAATAACTGTAGTTAGAAGAAGGTGGGCTAGGGGCAAGAGAAGGATGATAAACATGGTAAGCATCAGCCCTGTGCCCAAGGCTTGATCGTAGAGCATCTTCTGCGCGAAAATTATACGACCCTTTTCTTTAAGTGCGTAATAGAAAATGAATGCTAAAGGAATCACTACCAAGCTGGAAGCGATCGTGTAATAGTTAATGTACTTGCCGTGAAAGCCAAATACTCGTTCGAGCGATGCCCAAACTATAATTGTGATAATGGCAATAATTGTCCACTTAATTTCTACCTTAATATACCGCATGGGTTGAAAGCTTACCTTAAATTGTTGTTAATCAACTACATGAAGGTAAGAACTTATAAGTACAATTCAAATCTCCGGAATAAATTTCCGTAAAACTACGTCCTCTTTAAGTTGCAAACGAGACAACGCATAGATGTTTCAGAGCCGTCGTTCAATGGAAAAGTATACTAGAGAATAAGGCTCTATAGAAATTGAGGATATTAAGGCGATCGATGATGGAAAGGGGGCAAAGACTGTTTGAACGGAACCTTTTGGGGCTTTTTACCCGCCCAGAGTTTCGTAGTCGTAGGCGCCCCAAAACGAATGATTTGGAGGTTATTCCACCGATTTGAAAAGGACCGATAGGCCTTTGGGGTTCGCAATAAAACTGAGTGGTTTATACCCTAGTGATCGAGATGCCCCGCATAGAAACCTATCGTAGGTTTCGAGACGCTCAAACCAT
>CAZYEZ010000169.1:0-4412 GCA_964646775.1 uncultured Chitinophagaceae bacterium
TCCATAGCATGGATTGCTTCTGGTTTTTGGGGCTGCCTGAAAGGACCCGAATTAGTGAATGGCGAAGCGCTGGGCCCAAACCTCAAAAAACGGCCCTTCCGACTGGTAGAAAAGGAACATACCATGCCCAATATCATAAAAACGATTCCTGGGCCATCGGGGCGCCGTCCTGACGGTCTTATCTTCCTTGTAGCGGAGGGAATGTTGCCGATTCTGGGAGGAATTTCTTTCGGACAAATAGTCTCTAGTAGCCAATGCGCACTCGATCGATTGGTCTGAAGTATCCTGAATCGACTGATAGCATAAAAACTCCTTTCCATCTTCCCATTTTCTCCCTAAGAACCCGTTGCCCATTCCCTGCTTTGCCTGGGCGACTATCGAGAACGCCCCTTGCTCATCCAGCCAATTGCTCAGTTCGATGGGCCGAATATTTCCGGGAACCTCCTCCACGACGATCGAACGGGAGGGCCTCTTTATTTCGCGCACCTCCTTGGGCAAACCATCTTCTCCAAAATTTACCACCAAGAGATCCCCAAAAATGACCCGCTCCCTGGAGCCTTCGGATCCTTTCCTGGATTTCACCCCGCCATGTCGAGAAAGGGTAAACGTTTCGGCGATTAAATGCACATCCCGGATATCATCTCGAATGATCTCCTTGACCCGAAGGTTCAAATTGCCCCCTTGCAATCCTTGCAGCAGCTCGACGGTGTCCGGAGAAATCGCCGCATCCCAGTGGTAACGCGCCACATGGAATGCCTTGCCATCGGGTTCAATGAAGGTCGTAAATAACCCATTTTGCTCTCCGGATTCCGGATCAAGCAAGACGCCTCCGCAATACAACCTTCCATCCTCCATGGCCCGAATTCGTTCGGGACGGGTTTCCGCCCCTCCCTCAAGGCGACTGCGAAATAAAGTCTCCCCGTCATGCAGCGAGAGCGCAACAATCATGCTCCCGCTCAGGTCTTGGGACTCGTCCAGCTCTCCCATCAATAAATAAAGTCGATCCTGAAAATGGACATGATCGATCAAATCCCAGCCACCTCGATCTGGGGCGATCGTCTTCGTCCATTCCGTTTCAAGTGTTCGGTTCAAAGCCTGGATTTGAAGGCCCTCGCGAGCACCCTTCGACTGAAGGATCAAAAACTGCTGGGGATCGGCGGAAACTACCCATGGGTCCATGGTCTCGGAGAGTTGCTCACGAGATAAATTTTCATCCGATTGCCTGAACACTTCCACCCCTTGCTGGTCCATCGATACGTAGGTCCTGGACCGATTGGCCAAATGCTTCCATTGAACAAGAAAAAACTCCCCGGAAAACCCGACGGTAAGGGAAGTCGCACCCGATTCCACCATCACCGACTGACGATGTATTTCATGAAGCTCCGGACTAATGAGAACGAGTACCAGCTTTTGAGAATCCGATGCCGAGGATCCTTGGACTTCAAAAAAATAAGCGACCGACATCCGACTCTGCTCATGAACAACCAGGCCGGAAGCTCGGGTACTGTCCACGGGTTCAAACCGAATCTCCTGGGCCAGGGAAATGCCTGAAACCAATAGCAAAAAGATAGAGAGACTTAGGTATCTCATAGTGAATGATGGGTTTGGCCAAATTTAGGGAAATTCAACAGAAACCCGCCATCCGAAGCGACAGAAGGGAAGGAACGCAGATGGACCACGATGAAGAGGCGATGAATGGGCAATCAACCGGAAACGAACAGAGCGGAGGAATCAGAAAGCTCGGCCGTCCGTATAATCGGGCTGCGGGCATTATTTTTTATGACCTGATGGAGATCTGCAGGTCTGGGACCCGTCCCAGTTTTGAATACTTGGAGTAAAACCCTAGAATGATGAGACCGGAAAAAGCATGGAATCAGCAAAATCCCAAAGGAGCGGAACGACCGAATCCCCTCCCCTTGGCCAAGACAAAATCCCGCAGGGGGTTCGCCGCCATGAGCATTGAAAAACGCATATCCATTGCGAGAAAAGGCGGGATCGAGGCCCATCGAAAAGGGAGCGCACATGAATGGACCTCAGAAGAAGCCCGTATTGCTGGGAGGAAAGGGGGACAAGCGACCCGGAAAAATTAGATCGCAGACCATCGCCAGCCATCTTGTCCTATCTCGGCCTATCTCAGCCAATCTTGTCCTATCTGGGCCTTTAAACTTAGGCTTGCACGAAGGGCCTTTAAACTTGGGCTTACACGAAGTTCACCGCCTATAGGTAATATAGGTAAAGGAAAAGACCGCTCTTCGAATCAAACAAATCATGATCACGAAGAACGGTCTCTGGCACACTATGGTGAGAAAATCTGAAAAATCGAATTCTTAGAAATCTTCCCTGCGAGGTCTGTTGTGGCCTCCATTGAATCCCCCTCGGGATTCCGTGCGAGGCTTCGCCTCGTTCACCGTAATATTCCGGCCTTGGAACTCCTGCTCATGGAGCTGAGCGATGGCGGCTTCGCCTTGCTCTCTTTCCGGTAGTTCAACAAAACCGAATCCACGGCTTCTGCCGGAATCCCGATCTTTTACTACCGAGGCGGAAATCACTTCACCAAACTGGCTGAACAGATCTTTTAGGTCCTCTCCGGAAGTGTTGTAAGAGAGATTACCTACAAAAAGTTTAATCATCGTTGACATTTTTAATTCCGTCTATAGACTCATTCTATAAACTCGGTATAAAATTACAGGAAATCGGCATCAATCGATCAAAACCGAAAAAAAATAATCTAGGGGTCATCGAATAAAGATCATGTTCCAATATCCGGGTGCGTAATCATCAGATTCCAGAATGAATTCATACACCTGGTCTTGAAAAAAAACGTCCTTGCCGGGCGTGGCCACCGCCGTCAGGGAGCCTGGATCAATGTTTGTACGAAAAAGATAATTGTAAATGGTTGCAATGACCCATGGATTCCCATTAATCTTTTGAAGGAAGACCCGGGGCATTTCCTCCGAGGAACGGCGCCTGTACTGGAATTCGAGCCGCAAGGTTTCATTATCCTGGGTCTTGAAAATCTGTTTTACCACACCTGGAGTCTCGTGGTCTACCAAAATCAAGTCATAGCCCAGAGCTTGGCGGGCTATACTGTCGTTAAAGCGCTTGGCGGCAGAGAGTGGCTGATCAATGGCCAGGATGCGAGGCTCAAAAAAATAACCTGCATCCAGATTTTCCTGAGCCAGACTTTGGCTGCTGGGAAACAGGAGGGGAAAAAGCAATAAAAACGAGAGGCCGATTTTCAAGAACATAGTTTTCAAAAATGGCAATCCGAGAACCGATTCTCTTTCATGGCATACGCAGGAACACTCAGGACTACTCTGCACTACTCAGGAATTCCAAATCAAGCTCTTCCAGAAAGTGCCGGATTGCAGATTCTTTGATTAAAGATATTCAATCTGCGCAAAATATCAGAGCTTTTCCCCGCTCGATCTTAGATCGAGCGGGAAGGCTTCTGAGACGGAGGAAGAGAAATACCTCGGCAGATGTCCCGGACGATGCCGGGCCCCTCGTAGATGAATCCGGTATATACCTGCACCAGCGAAGCTCCCGCATCCAGCTTCTCTTGGGCATCCTTTGCATTGAATATGCCCCCGGCCGCCATGATGGGCAACTTGCCTTGGGTTGCCTTGGAGATATAGCGGACCATCTCCGTGGACCTTGCCTTCAAGGGTCTTCCGCTGAGCCCCCCGGCGCCGATGGATTGCAGGGTTTCTTCCGGCGTCAGCAGCTCCCTGCGATCTATGGTCGTATTCGTGGCAATCAGTCCGTCGACGCCGGTGGCCTGGATCACTTCCAATACATCGTCCACTTGACTAAAACTAAGGTCCGGGGCAATCTTAACTAAAACAGGCTTCGGGCTACCAAGTGATCGATTTCTTTCCATGACCGCTTGAAGAATACGGGTTAATGGTTCTTTCTCTTGCAAATCCCTAAGGCCTGGGGTGTTGGGACTACTCAGATTCACGACGAAATAATCGACCACCTCATAAAGATCCTCCAGACAACGGAGATAATCTCCTACCGCCTCTTCATTCGGCGTTTGCTTATTCTTGCCGATGTTCCCTCCAATTAAGATCCTGGAATTTCTGAGCCTCAGTCGATGCGCCGCCGCAAGACTTCCTTGGTTATTGAACCCCATGCGGTTAATCAAAGCCTTATCCTGGGTTAGCCGAAATAGCCGAGGCGCGGGATTCCCCTGCTGCGGAAGCGGTGTCACTGTTCCAATTTCAACAAATCCAAATCCCAGGTTTTCTAAAGCGTCGACATAGCGTGCATCCTTATCGAAACCCGCCGCCAGACCGACGGGATTAGGAAAAGTCAACCCCCAAATTTTCTGGGAATGTTGGGGAGTCCTTGCCTTGTAAGCACTACGGATAATCCGGCCAATCAAAGGGAACCTGGACCCCCATGCT
>CAZYEZ010000170.1:0-4375 GCA_964646775.1 uncultured Chitinophagaceae bacterium
GTTAGAAAATTACTGCTTTTTTTGACCTAAAAAATCCTAATGCGGAATTTGGGTTGAAAGATTCGCTCGAGCGAGGGTAGAAACAGAAACAGCCAGAGTCGATAAGGCGTCGATAGGTTCATCTATAAGGGAAACCCATGTACCTATAAATGCTGAATTATGGTGCTAAGAAAAAAAATGCGCATTTTTGCGCAGGACTACGCCTAAAAGAATAGTAAGCATACCAAGAAGAAGATTATGACAGAAAAAATCTCATGCCTGATCATTGGATCAGGACCTGCAGGATATACCGCTGCGATTTACGCAGCGCGCGCCAACCTTCGCCCGGTCCTTTACCAGGGACTCCAGCCGGGCGGCCAACTAACCATCACCACTGACGTCGAGAATTATCCCGGGTACCCAGACGGGGTCAAAGGACCGCAGATGATGGTTGATTTTGAAGCCCAGGCAAAAAAAATGGGTGCCGATATTCGCTGGGGCTATGCTAGCAAAGTGGATTTGTCTCAACGCCCATTTAAAGTAGAAATCGATGAAGAGAAATGGGTAGAAGCAGACAGCCTCATCATCGCCACGGGTGCCTCCGCCAAATGGCTGGGCTTGCCTTCTGAACAAAAGTTCAACGGACGAGGTGTCTCCGCCTGCGCCGTTTGCGATGGGTTCTTTTTCAAAGATCAGGAAGTGGCCATCGTAGGTGGGGGTGATACGGCCTGTGAGGAAGCCTTGTATCTTGCCAACATCTGCTCCCAAGTTCACATGATCGTCCGGCGCGGGGAAATGCGAGCTTCCAAAATCATGCAGGAGCGAGTACTGGCTACGCCTAACATTAAACTATACTGGCATTCGGTGACCAAGGAAGTGCTGGGCGATGACCATGTACATGGCGTAGAAATTGAAAACCGACAAACCGGCGAACGCAGCCAAATTCCCATTCGCGCATTCTTCGTAGCCATTGGACATAAGCCTAATTCAGACTTATTTAAAGGGTGGCTGGATATGGACGAGGCGGGATACCTGATGACCAAGCCCGGAACCAGCCTAACCAATATTCCAGGTGTTTTCGCCTGCGGGGATGTGCAAGATAAAATCTATCGGCAAGCGGTCACCGCGGCCGGCAGCGGCTGCATGGCCGCCCTAGATGCCGAAAGGTTCTTGGGAGAACAAGCCCATGCGGCATCCCAGGCGAAAGCCGGGATCTCCACCTCCACCGAATAAGGCCTCGAAAAAATGGGATTTATGTCCATAGTGGAGAGAATAAAAAAAGGTGAAAAATCCTAAAAAACTAGCTTAAGTAAAGAGTTCGTGAGAACGAAACAGACAGGTCGGGAGGCTTCCCTCCCGACCTTTATCTGAGTCGAGCTCTTTTTTTCGAAGCATTGAAAAACGGCTGGGCAGCTATTTTCTGCCATAGGTTGATGACTTGCTCATTTTCCTGCACAGGCAGCTTTAAAACGCTTTGGAATCCCTTCTCGGTTCTTTATGCATCGGCAATAAGCCTGCGCCCGCTGACTTCCTCCCCTTCTATGCCTTTAGGCGCCGGCCTTCGGTCGGTTCTTGTTTCCCTAATATCTGTGGGGAAAGGCCGGAACCTTTCAATCAATTGTTAGTTATTTAATTTATGTTTTATAAAGGACAAGTCCTTTATAAGTGCCGAGAACCCAGCCTAGGAAAAACGCGGAAAAAATCATAAAATGTCGCCATTTTTTTGAATTACTATTGTATATTTGTTGTTCAACTAGGGACCGGATCTCAAAGGATCTCGAATTGCGCCTCGAAACCTTTGGGCAGGTCGCTTAAATTTAACTGATTATGGGATCGCAGATTCAGAAGGCCCTACGAGGCACTCGAAAGTATCTTCACGGGCTGTTCCTTCTTTTCCTTCGCTCAGTATTTGAAACCAAGGATAAAAAAACCTGGCCCAAAGGCGGGTAGCGGATCTCTCCCCTGATCCTGGTCTTTGCCTATCGAAATGAAACGGTACCGGCAGTTAGGTTCCAGATCCTAACCGACGGTTTCCCGGCAGGGATTCATTTGACCGGCTGGGCCACCTTCGATACGCCTAGAACTGGCTTAATTTGGCTTAATTTGGCTTGATTTGGCTTGAACCAGCTAGCCCACCATTCATCCCTCTACGGGGGCAACCAAAGGCGGCCTACAGGTTAGCGATTATTGATCATCATAATTGAAATCACGGAAAGCAGGAGCGTGGCGCCGGAAATAAAATATCCCACAAATCGATCCCGCGAAGTGTCGGTAATCGCCGTACGCGCTTTGGCCCGGTTGGGGCTGACATAAAGAATATCTCCAGGCTGCAGGTAATAAAAACCCGAAGTAAAGAGGTCACTGGCATTCAGATTATATCGATAGACCAATTGCTGACCGTCACCCGTTTCACGAATCAACAAGATATTGTCGCGCCGGGCCTGGGCGCCTAAGTCGCCAGCCATTCCCAAAGCTTGAAGAACAGAGAGTTTCGCCGTCGGCGACTGATAGTGTCCGGGCTGGCCGACCTCGCCTAAGACCGTGATGGGAAAATGAGCAAAGCGTACCTGAACGACTGGGTCCACGAGATGTCGGCGCGCTAGCTCCGCGAGCCGCGCTGAGGCCTGGTCCAGGTTGAGTCCCGCCAAAGGCACCTCCCCAATTAAAGGCAGATGAATCCGTCCTTGGGGATCGACGGTATAGGCGCTGCCACCCATGGTCCCTTCTCGATGAGCCGCCGCTGGATTAAAAATCTCCGCAGAACTTGGGTCTGAAGTGAGAATCTGAACCATTAAACGGTCACCGGATTCAATGATCGGCGCCACAAACGAATCCCTGCGCATGGATTCGGCTTCGCCGCTCACATCGGATAAGTCAAGAAAATAAGGCACTTTCTTTGCCGACTGGCAGGAAGCCATCCCTAAAACTAGACTTAGAAGGCCTACAACTAAATACCGATCTAATCCGCGCACCATGGACGTTTATACTTTACATGTTCTTCGCTCGCCAACCTGATTCAGCACCGATTCGATGCGATCCAGATCTTCGGATTTTAAATTTGAACCCGAGGGCAGGCAAAGTCCTTGATCAAACAGACGATCTGAAATCCCAGAGCCAAAATATCGACAGGAAGTAAAGACCGGCTGCTGATGCATGGGCTTCCAAAGAGGACGGGACTCAATCTGATCTGCTTCCAAAGCGAGGCGCAGGTCTTCTCGGCTAAACCCAGCTTTTACTGGGTCCACAATAATGGTGGTTAGCCATCGATTCGAATAAGCACCAGGGCGTTCTTCCAGAAAACTTACGCCTTCCCAGGAACCCAACTTCTCCTTGTACCAGTCAAAATTCTCTCGGCGCTTGGCGACGCGCTGATTCAGGACGCTCATCTGCCCCCTGCCAATCCCTGCCAAAACATTACTCAAACGATAATTATATCCAATCTCTGAATGTTGATAATGAGGAGCCGGATCCCGGGCTTGGGTCGATAGGTAGCGGGCCTTTTGAATACCTTCCTTAGACGAGGATACCAGGGCACCCCCACCCGAAGTGGTGATGATCTTGTTTCCATTAAACGAAAGGATACTCCAATCTCCTAAACGCCCGCAGGCTTTTCCGTCCAAAGTTGAACCCAACGCTTCCGCGGCGTCTTCAATGACGGGGATCTCATATTTTCGAGCGATGTCCATAATTTCAGGCATGAGGGCTGGCATCCCATACAAATGCACCGCAATGATTGCTTTGGGTTTCTTTCCGGCCCGGATTCGATCCTCGATGGCCAGAGTTAGATGTTGCGGACATAGGTTCCAAGTCTCTGCCTCGCTGTCAACAAAAACAGGAATTCCGCCCAAATAGGCAATGGGGTTCGCGGAGGCGGAAAAAGTCATGGACTGACATATCACTTCATCTTCAGGTCCCACGCCTGCCAAAATCAAGGCCAAATGCAAGGCCGCGGTCCCCGAACTGAGTGCGGCCACTTCGACGTCCCCGCCCAGATAATCTTTGAGGTCCCCCTCAAAACCATCGACAAGTGGTCCCAATGGCGCAATCCAATTGGTATCAAAGGCCTGCTGAACAAATGCTTGTTCTTGACCGCCCATATGCGGCGAAGACAGCCAAATTTTTGGATTCATAAATATTTGTTTACCGATTATCCCCCTCCTCTGCCGGCCACTTTTTCCTGGAAAATAGAGAAAACAGGCCGGTCAGAGGTTTTGGCTGCTAAGCTAAAAAAATCCCCCCGAATATCGACGAGGAATATCTGCCATCGCTGGCCGCGGTTTTTATTAAGGGATCATGCAAATCCAGGAACTGATTCCTTCACTTCTCCACCATATTAACAAACTCTTTCGGCAAAACCTTATTAATTTGACCAGTCAACATGTTTATGGTCCGAATT
>CAZYEZ010000171.1:0-4188 GCA_964646775.1 uncultured Chitinophagaceae bacterium
CGCCTTGCTCTTCTTCCAGCCGATCGTGTTCATCTAATACATAGCGTAGGACGGCTGCAATTTCATGGGTAGGCGGGCAAACGAGGAGCGCCGTAATGGCCCCATGATCTCTTTTTAGCTTGGTCTGTAGTGGAAGAGGATGACCACCGTTGGCTTTTTGTGCAGCTAGAAAGAGGGTTTTTTCTTCCATTTTGATATGGGTGAGGAGGCGAATACGGAAATGTGCGTAGGCTTCCAATTCTATGGTCTCAGGGTCCGCAACGGCTTGGTCAAGGAGGTGTTCAATCTGGCGATGGTCCTCGGTCATAAACTCATAAAGGATGTCAGGAGAGTTTGGGCGCATAACAAGAATCTGATTCAATTGGATAATAGGGGAAAATACAGAAATTTAGGAGCAAGGAATGGGTCCGCCAACTAAATGGGCGAGGCCTTGGTTTAAGGGCTGGCATAAATCCTCAACCCGATGGATTTGAAATAAATGGGCCATGGTCTCGCGGGCTTTCTGATAGGAATCATGGAGTGGACAAGGGTGGCTGGCGGAACAATGAGGCAGCCCAAGTCCGCATTCTTCGAAGCGATGGGTGCCATCGATGGCTTCAATGATATGCATGAGCGGGACCTGCTTCTGGGTTTTGTCGAGATAGAACCCACCGCCCGGCCCTTTTATGCTGTGAACCAGGCCTTGGCCGGAGAGTTTTTGAAGGACTTTTCCCATACTATGCTCATTAGCCCCGACGCCCTGGCTGATCTCGTTTAATGAGCGCTTGTCTCCGGCCGCCGGGTGGCTGCTTAAATAGAGTAGGGCGCGGATGGCCATGCGTGCGCTGTGACTTATCATGGTTTTGTTGTTTTAGTCGAAATTTTGCTCTTGTTTGAATTTCCTTATTCTATCCTTCCCAATTATTAATATCGTCCAAGGAATTTTTTTCCGTTTTCTGAGATGCGATCCGGATTCCAAGGTGGTTCAAAACAGAGTTGGATCTCGGCGGACCACCCCGGAAATTGCTGGTTAAGCATCCATTGGGCATGTTGGGTGATCGATTCCCCCATGGGACAGAAGGGGGTAGTTAGGGTCATCTCACATTTTAGATTTTGGTTTTGTTCGTCAAAATAGAGACCATAGATCAAGCCTAGGTCGACTATGTTTAGACCAATTTCGGGATCATCAACTTGATAAAGGCCCTGCAGAGCCCGGTCTCGATAGGTGGGATGGTTGGATGGGATGGAATTTATATCATAGGTTTCTTCATGCATGGTTTGGGGTTGTTTTTTTAGGTGCTCGAACGGTGCCAAAAACGATTTGAAAACATAGGATGACGAAGATCAACGCAGCCAGTCCAAGGAAAATAGCACCCACGCGGAGTGCCGAAGGCCAATGGACGATCAGTCCCAAGAGGCAGACGACGAAGCCAGACCCGTATACACCATAAAGGAAACGAAGAGGGCGCCTTGGCACTAGGTCCTTTGGCATTGGAGTTTTGGTCCTGCCTTGATGGGGCGCATACCGATGCATCCATACGATAAAGGGCAAGGTCTTGAATGTCATGCCCAAGAGCAGAAAACTTATCCATCCAAAGAGTCCGGCAAACCCATATACCATATATAAGGCCGACGGGGAGTCCGTAAGTATTGGCAGCTGAGAGCATAGAAGGATAATTAGCGGAATGATGGCTATCCATATGGCTGCGAAACTGACTCGCATGGGGAGGTCAAGGCGCTTGCGGAGTCTTTTCTTCCATACATAATATAGGTAGGCAACAAATCGGAGAAGCACCCAGGCGGCTAGGATAAGGGGAATCAGATAGTAAGGAGAAGGCAGTGCATACCAAGAGATGATAATTAGGGAGGCGAGGGCCAGGTGGACGCCAATGAATAGCTCCCATAGCCGCCCATGATGCTGGTAGCTGGAAAGGAGAAATAATGGGAACAGGCGGCTGCCTACCCCAATTACCATGAGGCTAAACCAACCTAGGATACCTAAATGGGCATGGAGGGAGAGATAGGTTAATGAGGAAGTCGAAAGGAGCGGATAGCGAAAGTTTAAAAGCAGCAACAGGCCCAATAAGGTGGTGGCCAGCAACCATGTACATGCACTCCCTAGAAACCAGGCATAGATCCTGCTGCCGGCGCTGGTCCATGCCTTGGCTATGACGTTGACCCAGTAAAAGAGTACAGCGAGATTCACGAGAACAGCTCCAGTTTGGCTCGCGACACCTAAGTCAAACTGATAGAAGCCATACACGAGCAGTGGGATGCCTAGGGCTCCAAAGAAGAAGCATCCATAGGCTAAGAAGGGGCTTTCCACGGGGGAGTCCAAGAGGACAGGAAGGAGTTGATGGGATGCGCCGAAGAGGGTCATGGTGCCCCAACCGAGAGCCATGGCATGAGTGATTGCTAAAACTTTAGGGTGAAAATGATGGCCTTCCAGGCTGTGGGGATGCAAAGCCAATATCGACGTTGCAGCCAGCAAGCTCATAGCTGCATACAGATAGAAGGGGACTACTTGCCCAAAAGGAGTGGTTCTGGAATTTGGTGAGATGGGGTTCAGCATCATGGTCTCGCAGAAGGGGGTCGATAGATGAGCAGATTGACTTCTCCATCTGCGATATGCTGGATGGCAAAGTTAAAGCCACGTTCGTCCAGTTCGGGAAGCAGAAACTGAGGAATCTTTTTGTGGTATACGAATAGTGCCTGGTCTTCGGCGATGCTATCCAGTTTTTCTAGGATTTTCATCATGGGCTGTGGCATCGGAAGGGCACGCACGTCTATAACTTGGTAGCGGTCCTGAAAGTAGGTCCATGGGTCGAATCCGACTTCGTCCGGGGTATTGACTTGCTTATCCGAGTTGGTAGGAGGTTTTGGGAAGGTGACAGAAGCATCCCCGGGTGTCTCTTTCAGGTCCTTAGGATCCGGGCGAAAGAAATAGGTCTCGAATAGGTTCTCTTCAATTTGTCGAACCTGGGAATTGAACCCCTGCTTTTCGATAAGTGAAATCAGGGGAGCGGGTGCAAACCGATTGATAATGATCAGTCCTTGGTCTGGTTTCAGCGCTTTGATTTTTTCTTTCTGAACCAACTACTCTTGTTCACCATTGTAATTGGGGTAATGGAGGGTTATTGCTTGGTTCAGAATTAATGATCTCGTTGTTGCTAGAGGCCGCATCGGGAATAAAGCCCAAGGGGGCCAAGGCGGCAAAGAAGTCTTCGGGCTTGCAACCACCTATACGGGCCGCCATGGCAATGGTAGTGCGACCCGCCATGAGTTTTCGAAGGAATGGATGGCGAAGTTTTTTGAAATCGGGACTAAGCGCTACAATCCGCTCCAAGGCATCCGGATGAGCTTTGATCAAAGTGGAAATTTTCGTTTGAGCGTTGATGGCTAGCTGCATAGGAGTACGATGAATGCAAAATCCATAGGATAATGCATAGCGCTAATTTACGAACTCCTGGGCAATAAAAGTATTGCTTTACTTTTATTTTTATCGAGCTGGATTAAGGGTGTATAGGAGGGGCGGCCTTGGATTGTGAAGGGACTACGCTTTCTTTACGAACTCGGATTTTAGTGCCATGGCGCCAAAGCCGTCGATCCGGCAATCTATGTTGTGATCGCCTTCAACAAGTCGAATGTTTTTGACTTTTGTCCCAGCTTTTAAGCTTTGGGAAGCTCCTTTTACAGGAAGGTTTTTGATTGTAATAACCGTATCTCCATCCTTTAGAAGGTTCCCATTGGCATCTCTAACTTCTAAGCCGGTTTCTTCCGCGGGAAGTTCCGCCGGGTTCCACTCATGGCCGCATTCAGGGCAAGCCAATATGGGATCCATCGCGTACACATAAGGTGATTGACACTGGGGGCATGGAGGCATTTCACTCATAATCAGTAGGGTATAGACGGTGCAAAGGTAACTATTTAATGTCTATGCGGGAATCTGTGCACTTTGTAGATAGGGCTTCTCTTTATATGTAGTGTATAGTTTGCATCTATATTGGGTGGACTTATTCATAGGGAATTATGAATCATGTGTTAACTTTTTGTAAAAAAATATTCTTCGAACTAATAATAATTATTAGTATTATTTTTGCGAATCTTAGATTCAAATACTATCAATACGTGAGATTCAGGAATGATATTCAAGGGCTTAGAGCGCTCGCTTTTATACTGGTCTTTCTGTTTCACCTAAAACCTGAATGG
>CAZYEZ010000172.1:0-4163 GCA_964646775.1 uncultured Chitinophagaceae bacterium
GGACACAAATTACACCTTCCGCATCTCTACTTCTGCTATGCCTATGCCGTTCATGCGAAGGGGCACGGAAATTTTCTTGACTAGATAGGTAGTGCCTCGGATAATTATTTTTTTCGTTGGGTCAAAATTGTAAAGGTCTTTATATTCCAGCTTAACTTTAAACGTGACCACTTTTGCAGATTTTCTTCTAAACTGCAAGAAATCTTTCCAGAAGTGCTCTATCAGCCCGTCTTCACCCTCCCAACGCAAAGCCAAAGGGCCTATCTTTTCGTAAGGGCTGTACTTATTATAGTTGTCAGGAGATGCCATTCGATAGGTGACTCCCCCTATACCTCTAGGTTGTACGCCATGATAAAGCAGC
This sequence comes from uncultured Chitinophagaceae bacterium, assembly GCA_964646775.1. GTDB lineage: Bacteria > Bacteroidota > Bacteroidia > Chitinophagales > Chitinophagaceae > CAYPQN01. The sequence goes on from CAZYEZ010000172.1 coordinate 362, forward strand.
AGATACGGCGGGGCTGTGCTACGAAATCCTCCATAGGGACCTTTCCAGTCTGGCAATGAATACCCATAATGTTCCCTTACGGAAACCTCTGCCCCGTCAGCGTCATCGGTGTAATCCAAGTCTATGTCTGCCCATTGGTCTTTTGTAAGTCCATCGGTTTTTGCGTCCGTACAAATAGCCCAGTCGGTCTCCATATCTTGAGGATTAGTAATCTTGACATAATCTCCCACTTTGATCGCCCTTACTGGCGGATCCCAGCCTCTTGTGGTAGTGGCAGGCGTAAACCCTCTTCCGCCCCTCGGCCGATCTGCTCTTGTAACATTTGTATAGCTGATCCTTACCTTGCCTGAACTATTGCGAATTTTGACATTAGCTAAACCACGTACAAAGGCTTCATCACGCCGCATAGGGATGAGCTTTGACCTTAGCTCCATGCCGTCTTTACCTACTTCGTGGTAGGGAAGTACGGCATCAGAAAATTGCTCCCACACCCAGTCAGGTTCCGCCCCCCTGCGAGGCCTGTCCCTGTCGGAATTTTCGTAATTGAGCCTATACCATGCATTTTGATCTAGCACTAAACAAATTTTGTTGAAGTCATCAGGGTCTGGCAAATCTGACAATACATGAACGGGAGCTAGCTTTGTATACTCTTCCAAATCCTGCTCTGACGGATTATCCCCAAGTCTAGTGTAGTTTTCTTTGATGTCGAATGCGAAAATAAGTGGATCGTATTTCTCATTTTTCACATCGGGATTTACCAGAACTTTGTTTGTCCAGTCAATGTGGTCCGTGGAATTGACAATGTCTTTGAAAAGCTTAATCACACACTCTTTTTTTCTGGAATCGAAAATAAACAATAAGCCAAAAAGCACCCGAAGCCCTTTTATGAAGTCATTGAAAGTGATATCAGGCATGTAGTTTTTCACGTCTATCTTAGAACTGAATTCTGCAGCTTCTCCCCTCCTGTTTTTCCTATACAAATAAGAAGCATTGCTGAACAGTATTATATTCTTAAATAAAGACGATTTGAAAAGTCCTTTGTCCCGCGCAGGATATCCGATTTCGGCAAACAATTTTTCGATAACATACCACAACTTGAACTGCGGAGAAATATTATTGTCAGAACTTTGATTCATAATATGATAGTCTTCCCTGAAATATATCCAAGGGAAAACAAACTCAAGATCAGCATTGACATACTTTGCTTTGAACTGTGCTTCTGTGAGTCCGTGATCAAGCACTGTAGTAATTATTTCTTGTAGCTTTTTATCAGAATAAGCACTCACTTCTGAGGCACCTGTGCTGAAATAAATTTCAAAATTCTCCCCGTCAAACTCTTCTAGATAAACAGAGCCAGAGAACAGCATATTGCCGGCAAACATAAGCTCGACATTCTTATATTCTTGATCCTTGTGAAAGCTGGTGCTTTCCAATATATCGGCAAAGCCAAATATGGATCTGTTATGCCCTTCTTTGTCGTTGGGAACAGTAAAAGGAAATGAATAAGTGCCTTCTATCTCATTGAAATTGAAGATATCGCAATCTATATCAAGATCTATGGTGGTATCAGGAAGCAGCTTTAGAAGCTGCCCATTTATTTTAATTCCGATCATAAGTAGTTCTTTTTTTCTAGGAATGCTGAAATCTCATTGAATGCGTACCGATACTCGAAGCTGAGGGAGTATAGATAGTTGCCATCTTGCTTGAGCGGAACATTGGAAGCCTCGACATTAATAGGGATGAGGTAGTCGGGTTTGCCATCGAATCCAGAAGGCACTTTCAAAAACACTTTTGGAGAGTAGAGTATCTCACGGGCTGCGTGATATTCTTCTTCATCCATAAAGCCAGTGGCCACGCTAAATCTGCTCTGTGCCTTGATATTGGTATGGCTGAATTCGCCATCTATCGAGGTGTAGCCTTTCTGAATGAATTTCTGCACCTCCTCTCGCTCTATGTTCAATTCTTCGGTTGCTTCTCCTGTAGTAATGAGACTGTCCAAACCGCCGCGACTGTTGATAAAATAGAACTCGCGAACGTGTGGAGAATTGGGGGTGGCGAGGTACAGGTGGATGTTGTCTGAGCCGATCATCACAGAAATATACCTTACTTCCTTCTCTTCATGCTCCCAAAGTGCCGCCTCATTGATCTGAAGCACTCTTACCTCCCCTTTTTTAACGTCTAATATTTGAGTGATAATGGCCTCTGAAGTAGAGCCATCGGAATAATGAGCTCGTCTGGAAAAACTGGATATAGAGGCATTGCCGGTGGGCAGCCAATATATTGGCACAAACTGATTGCGAAGTACGTGCCTATTCTTTGGCATTACCGAAAGCAAACGAGTAAAGCCCGGCCTGAAAGCGATGTGTTCGGGAAACTGTAAATAGTTGAAACCGCCTAAATAGAAAAAGCGGGTAGCGCCTTGATAGAATGTGAGGGGATTGCGAAAGACCAAAACATTCACATAAGGAGGGGTTTTGATGTAGTCCCAGCTGTTTGTCGATTCCTCGATCCGAACAAGCTCGCCATTTATGAGCTCAAAGAAATTAATATCTCTTGTAAGGTTCGGAGATCTGGCCAATCTAACCGCTCCACTTCGATATTGATAGTAATCATCTGTTTCCTGGACAAATTTGTAACTGACACCAGAAACAAGCGGTGGCTCAATAGGGCTATATTGCGGCCCAAATAAAGATGTATCGCTGGACTCATGGTAATAGCTACCTATGAGCGTTTCGCTGTTGGGAAATTTCTCGGCGTACTCAATACGATAGCGCTTGCATAGATTTGGTGCAACGGTGTCCCCTACTGTATTGTCGGAGATGTCTGGAATGAAGTAATCCAGAAAAGGCCTGAGGATGTCCTGAAGGTAGAAAACCACTTCCCCATTTTTGTCTTTGGCATGCTCTACTTCTAGCACCAGTTCAAAGTTGTCGCTGTATAGCTCATCTTCTACCCATAATCTCATGCGAACGTGAGTGGCCAGTGCAGAGAGGCTCTTGAGATGAACTGGCATAATATTGAGCACAGGGCTGAACTCCGGCAGCGGATCAACCTCTACGATGCCGCTATTGTCTGAAAAGGTTACCCCTCCTTCGCCATCGTGATATACCTCTCGAAAGAATGAGCCTTCGTAGTACGAATCTACCAGTTCGTTAGTGGGCTTTGAGTAGAAAAGGCAAACAGGTACATCTAAGGTGACTTCTGTTAACACCTCTTTGGTGACGGTATCCCATATTTTTCGTGTTCTGGTCGCTGGGCCGAATGTGTCACCAGGAGCCCTAACACACGTTGTCAGGAGAAATATTTGTGCCATTATAACCTTGATTTAAGTTTTACTTTTTCATACTTCTCCTTCATCTCGTCGAGATCTCTATAGGAGAGTACCACTCTTTTGTCTTGTGCTTTTTGAAGTTCCTTCCTGGTAAGGCGGGTTTCTTCTATGAGCAAGTCCAGCTTTTTGTTGTCGATAGCTGGTGGTGCGGTCGGCGGTGTGGTGGATACCGGTGGACGGTCGCCTGTTGGGCCACCATCGAAGAAGCTTCTGCCCTTTCGGCGGGCTTCGATGTAGCGCTCTGCATCTACTACCACAGGGTCTCTGCGGAGATACGATGGCACTACATATTCGCCAAAGTGAACGTAGCCGGCATATTCTCCATACTGATCTCCATAGCCTAGGCCACGCCCACGACCGGTGTCGCCACCGTCGTAGAAGGAGACGGTTGGGGCGGACTTGGCACTTGGTGCTTTGGGCGTTTGGCCAGCATCTCCAAAAGCGGATTTGACTTTAGCAGCTGCACCAACT
>CAZYEZ010000173.1:0-4106 GCA_964646775.1 uncultured Chitinophagaceae bacterium
GCGCCCAGATACGGGAAGGTCAGTTCACCTCCTGGAAAAACAAGACCCTTCCCCTACTCAAACAAAGACGATAGGCCCCGGAACTCTCTAGCTAATATGAAAATACTCGACTGGTATATACTTAAACGGTTCCTGGGCACTTTCTTCTATGCCATCATCATTCTGTCGGTGATTGCCTGCGTCATCGATTATTCAGAAAAAGTGGATGAGTTTATCAATCGGGGAGCCCCGGCCATGGCCATCCTGAATTATTTCAAAAATTTTGTTCCCCATATTATTGCCCTGCTCTTCCCTCTTTTTATTTTCATTGCCACGATTTATTTCACCTCACGGCTGGCCTATCGCTCGGAAATCATCGCCATTTTGGCCTCCGGGGTATCCTATCCCCGGTTTCTACTCCCTTATATGGGGGGCGCATTCATCCTATGCAGCATCTCGCTGATCGCCAACCACTGGGTAGTACCGGAAGCCAATCGTCAGCGTCTAGCCTTTGAAAACCAGTATATACGTGGAAAGATAGCCCTCAGTGATCGGAATGTACACTTGCGCATCGCCCCAGATCTCTATGTCTATGTCCAAAGCTATGATTACACGGCCAACGTCGGCTACCGGTTCTCTGCAGAAACCATTGAAGGAACCTTACTCAAGGAAAAAATCATGGCCGACCGCGCCAGCTATGATTCGGTCAATGACGAATGGAACCTTTACGAAGTCATGATTCGTGAAAATGACGGCATCCATGAATCGGTTTCTTTTCATGACCATATAACGCGGCGCTTCCCCTCATTCAAACCTTCGGATCTTGAATCGGATAACGCCATTAAAGAAGCGCTGACAACGCCGGAGCTGAATGCCTTTATTGAACAAGAAACCCTGCGCGGCAGAGAAAGCCTCAATGTATACCACGTCGAAAAACACCGAAGAACGGCCCAGCCCTTTGCGGGCATGATCCTCACTTTAATAGGTGTGGCCATCGCTTCTCGACGGGTGCGCGGGGGAAGTGGCCTTCATTTAGCCATTGGGATCTCCATCAGCGCCTTATACATCATGGCCATGCAGCTTACCACGACTTTCTCCACCAAAGGGGGACTCAACGCACTATTGGCGGTCTGGATCCCCAATATCTTATTCGGAATCCTTGCCGCCTGGCTGCTTTGGAAACGGATTCGATAGTTGAGCGCATGGCGGCAAGGGTTTATGCCGCCAAAAAAATCTTTGCTCTTTTCCAACCCTTTTGTGATTTGATCTGTCTAAGTAGAGTTCAGGAGCTCTTAACCGTTCTTAACCGACCAAACATGGAACGATGCAGCCCCTGTAAACCCTATCAACAAAAAACTCATCCCTATTCATGGATGGGTTTTTTTGTTGGATCATTCCTGGCTCCTCCCCGATCGACGGAAGCATACAACCAGAGCAGTCAAACAGAACCATCGAATGAAGCGTCCTGCTGAATCACCCCAAAAAAGGAAAAACGAAAAGGACAAACGAAAAGGACAAACGATAAAACAAACGATAAAACAAACAACAGGTCTTGACCATTAATCTTGCGCTTCTCCTCCCATCCACCCCATCCATCCCGTCCACCCCGTCCATCGAAAACACCCTTTTGATCATCTTGGCAAAGAAGTTCCAGCTCAAAAAACGATTCCCGGGACGCAGAATCAGGAATATTTTTGTTCATTCATCAAATTACATTACCTTCGCACTCCAATATTTGTTTAACGAAACCTTCCAATGCCTACAATACAACAACTCGTTCGTAAAGGTCGTCAGCAGATTCATGCCAAGTCCAAATCCAGAGCCCTGGATGCATGCCCCCAAAGAAGAGGGGTCTGCACTCGTGTGTATACGACCACGCCCAAGAAACCCAACTCGGCCCTTAGAAAAGTAGCCAAAGTACGGCTTACCAATAAAATTGAAGTAATCGCCTACATTCCCGGAGAAGGCCATAACCTACAAGAGCACTCGATCGTATTGATTCGTGGAGGACGGGTGAAAGATCTTCCCGGTGTACGTTACCATATCGTAAGGGGAGCCTTAGATACGGCGGGAGTGAAGGATCGTAAACAAAGCCGCTCCAAGTACGGTACCAAGAAAGAAAAAGCCAAGAAATAATCCCATAGATTCCCTACTATTTATATAAAAGTTAGCCAAACTCATGAGAAAGGCACAAGCAAAAAAACTACCCTTAGCGCCAGACCCTAAGTTCAATGACAAAATGGTAACCCGTTTTGTTAACTGTCTTATGTGGGGCGGTAATAAAACCGTTGTTCTAAGCGCGTTCTATGAAGCCTTGGATAAAATAAACAAGACAACCGGAGAAGATGGCTATGAGCTTTGGAAGAAAGCTTTAGCGAATGTTACCCCTGCTGTAGAAGTCCGCAGTCGTCGGATTGGAGGGGCTACCTTTCAGATTCCTGCAGAGGTACGTCCGGACCGCAAGATTTCCTTGAGCATGAAATGGTTGATTCGCTATAGCCGCGAAAGAAATGGAAAGTCCATTTCCGACAAGCTGGCCAACGAAATCATTGCCGCATCTAAAGGAGAGGGCGGAGCCTATAAAAAGAAAGAAGATACGCATCGGATGGCCGAAGCGAACAAAGCTTTCTCTCACTTCAAGATCTAAACAAATCTCGGCATTTGGATAAAACAGGTCACCCCTAGGGTGACCTGTTTGCATTTAGACGAAAGAACAAAAATAGATTGCACATTTGTACATGGTCTTTGAAAAATATTTACTAGTTTTGATCCCATAAACGCATTCATCTCGGAGAGCTATCCTCCACTAACATCATTAAATCCATGGCTACAGACGAAAAACTCAAGGTACTCAAACTCGCCTTAGACAAAATTGAAAAAGATTATGGCAAAGGGTCCGTCATGACCCTTGGCGATAAGCAAAGAGAACGGATTGAAGTCATTTCAACAGGTTCGATCGGCCTTGACCTTGCCCTCGGCGTAGGAGGCCTCCCCCGCGGACGGGTGATCGAGATCTACGGCCCCGAGTCCTCAGGAAAAACCACCATTGCCATCCATACCATTGCCGAAGCCCAGAAAAAGGGCGGCATCTGTGCCATCATTGATGCGGAGCATGCTTTCGACCCGAACTATGCCCGAAAGCTGGGGGTGGATGTCGAAAACCTTATTATCTCACAGCCGGATTATGGAGAGCAGGCGCTGGAGATTGCAGACCGACTGATCTCGTCCGGGGCCATTGATGTGGTTGTGATTGACTCGGTAGCCGCCCTGGTTCCCAAAGGGGAATTAGAAGGCGAGATGGGTGACAGTAAAATGGGGCTCCATGCGCGGCTTATGAGCCAGGCGCTTCGTAAGCTTACGGCGACCATTAACCGGACAGGATGCTGCTGTATTTTTATCAACCAGCTGCGTGAGAAAATCGGAGTTATGTTCGGAAACCCGGAAACCACCACGGGAGGAAATGCCCTGAAGTTCTACGCTTCGGTGCGTCTCGATATCCGCCGCATCGCCCAAATCAAGGATGGAGACATGGCTTCGGGGAATCGGACCAGGGTCAAAATCGTCAAAAATAAAGTCGCCCCACCCTTCCGTCAGGTCGAGTTTGATATTCTATTTGGCGAGGGAATCAGCAAAGTGGGTGAAATCATTGACATCGGGGTAGAACTGGGCATCATACAGAAAAGCGGATCTTGGTTTAGCTATGGAGAAAATAAGATCGGCCAAGGAAGGGATGCGGTCAAAAATTTCCTGAAAGACAATCCGGAATTTATGGCCGAAATCGAGACCCGAATTCGGGAGCAGCTGGATCCTGCATAGCCCTTCGCATCTGGGGATTATTTCCCAAAAAATTAATCGTTCATCCTTCTGCACTTCGCTTTGCAGAAGGATTTTTTTAATGGACGCATTGAACCGGCATAGAGGAAGCTGGGCGGCTTTCCTAGTCGAAGTCCATGTATTACCTTTGCTGCCTTGGGAACCATCATTCAATCAGCAATACCATGGCATTAATTAAATCTATCTCCGGCATCAGAGGCACCATTGGCGGTCAAGCCGGCACCGCGCTCACGCCCCTCGATATTTGACAGGCCCTGGCCGATAAATTCCTGGTTGCCGTCGATGCGCTGTCC
>CAZYEZ010000174.1:0-4031 GCA_964646775.1 uncultured Chitinophagaceae bacterium
CCTGATGCGATGCTCCTTTAATGGAATTTCAAAGTTCATGCCTACTGGTCTTTAACTTGGTCTGCGGGGTGCGTGGCCCCTTGCTGTTCGGGTTTTGCGATCTCCCAGTCTTTGAGGTCTCGATTCAGGTCCCCACGAATGGCGACTTTGCCCTCCTGAGCCGCCTGCTTAATGCGCCAAACCAGGAAACGAGAGGGAGCCGCGATCTGATGCTGGCTTCTCAGCAAGGAAAGCCAGCGGGATCCCCGCATAAACCGAGGCGGGAGGGCGTCCAATATCAGCGGATCAAAATAATCCTCGCCAACACTGACCAGCTTCTTGGATCCCGTAGAAAGGCGAAGGGCAGCCCCTTCATCTCGAAGCTGCTGCGCATGTTCCAGGTCGAATGCTGCTTCTTGTTCTGTAAGAGGGATGGCTAATTTTCTAGCCTTGACCAGTTCGGGAATGGAAATCTCCCCCAGATGCTGCGGATAGAAAACCGTTCCTGCCTCATTGAGGAAAGGCAGTCTGGCAAATGATAAAATCCGGTATCGCCCTAGATGCTTAACCATATAAGGCAAGGACCAAAGATAGGCAGCCAGGTCATCGGCCGACGAGGATAGCCAGAACCAGGCTTCCTCCTCCTCATGCCTGTAAAGCCGCGCCGACAGCTCGCCAATCCGCTCCATATCCGGAATGGGATCTACTTCCTGCCCTTTGAGCAAGGACCAATACTGCTGCCGGCGAATGGTAAACCCTTCCGCCTCGCCTCGATCCAGAGGTCCGACAGACAGGCTGTCTTCCAGCACCCATACCTTCCCTCTGAGCGCTTCTTGTTCCTCCGCCGCCTGCTCTAGGTTTTTGGCAGCTTCCCGAGATACCACAATATGGTGAATCATGGCAGCAAAAATAGAAAATCCCATTATTGATGCCTAACCCTAAACTTTGGAAAATAAGTTAAAGTGAGTTTCCCCTGCAGCCCTTCTCCGGCGTTGGTTCGATCCCCGAATTCCCTTAGCTTTGAGGGCCGAAGCAAGTACAAATTAAACAAATACAACATGTCGCTAACTGCAATTCCCAATTTCGTTATGGGCCGTTGGGTACCCTCCGACCCTGAAGGTGAAATCTTATACCATGCCGTAACGAGGGAGCCTTTATATACAGCCAGCAGCGCCGGCCTGGATTTTGGAGAAATACTCCGCTATGGTCGGCAGAAAGGCGAAATGCTCCGAAAAATGACCTTCCAGCAAAGAGGTATCATGCTGAAGAAATTGGCCCTGTATCTCCTGGATCGCAAGGAAGAGTTCTATGCCATCAGTACCCAAACCGGTGCGACCAGGGCGGATTCGTGGGTAGATATTGAGGGAGGGATTGGCAATCTGTTTGCCAACGCCAGCCTGAGAAGGCAGTTCCCGGACTTACCTTATGATTTGGACGGAGATCCCATTTCTTTGTCGAAATCTGGACGTTTCATGGGTCGGCACATCATGGTTCCTCGGGAAGGGGTCGCCATCCACATTAATGCGTTTAACTTTCCGGTATGGGGGATGCTCGAAAAAATTGCCGTAAACCTGATGGCGGGCGTTCCCGCGGTCGTGAAGCCGGCAACCTTAACCTCCTACCTAACCCAGCGGGTGGTTCAGGCCATAGACGATTCGGGAATCTTGCCCGAAGGCTCCTTACAACTTATCTGTGGGTCCGCTCGGGGAATTCTCGACGAAGTTGAATCCCAAGATGTTGTCACCTTTACCGGTTCTGCTTCAACGGGGCAAAAACTGCGTGCGCATCCGCAGCTAATATCCCAATCCGTTCCTTTTAATATGGAAGCAGATTCGCTGAACTGCTCCGTGCTTGGCGAAGATGTGGAGGAAGACATGCCAGAATTCGATCTGTTTATCAAAGAGGTCGTGCGCGAAATGACGACCAAGGCCGGGCAAAAGTGCACGGCCATCCGTCGCGTGCTGGTACCAGAATCCAAACTAGAAATCGTTCAGGCGGCCTTAGGCAAACGGCTAAATGGGGTAACGCTGGGAGATCCCTCGCTCGAAGGGGTACGAATGGGGCCACTTGCGGGTTGGACTCAAAGAGAAGAAGTGTTAGAAAAGATCGGCCAACTGGCTAAGCGTCAAGAAATCGCCTTAGGCTCTCTAGATGATTATACCCTTGTTGGCGCCGACAAAGAAAAAGGCGCCTTCGTTCCGCCGATTGTCATGCTAAATAGAGACCCTTGGAACATTCAGGACTGCCATGAGATTGAAGTGTTCGGGCCCGTATCCACGCTCCTCCCCTACCGAGGCATGGAAGATGCCATTGGTTTGGCAAAGCTGGGCAAGGGATCACTGGTTTGCTCTCTTGTCTCCCAAGACAAAGAAATTGCAAGGAAGTTTGTGTTGGGCGCGTCTTCTCTCCATGGGCGGATTCTGATCCTCAATCGCCATTGTGGTCGAGAGAGCACCGGCCATGGCTCGCCGCTCCCAACCCTCATTCACGGCGGCCCCGGAAGAGCAGGAGGCGGCGAAGAAATGGGTGGGAAACGAGGCGTGCGTCATTATCTTCAGCGTGTGGCTTTACAAGGAGACCCAACCATGTTAACGCATATTACCCAGTCTTATGTACCTGGAGGGGATCAGACAGAAACCCCGATGCACCCCTTTCAAAAGTATTTCGAAGAACTCGAAGTAGGCGACACCCTTATTACGGCCAAACATACGGTCACCGAATCTGATATTAGCAATTTCGCCAACCTGAGCGGAGACCGATTCTATGCCCATGTGGACGCCACCTCCCTGGAAGGAACCCTATTTACCCAAAGAGTTGCCCACGGATACTTTGTCCTTTCAAAGGCAGCTGGCCTCTTCGTGGATCCGAAGAAAAGCACTGTGCTGCTTAACTATGGAATCGACGAGGCCCGATTTACCAAACCGGTCTACCCTGGTGCAACCATTGGTGTTCGTTTAACGGTAAAAGAAAAGATTGCTCAGGAAAAAAGGAATGAAGAAGATGTGGCCAAAGGAATCGTGAAGTGGTATGTTGATGTTTATGACGAAACCGGTGAAACCGTAGCCGTTGCCACCATTCTTACGATGGTTAAAATGAAAAATCAGGATGAATCCCACCCCTAAATCAAACCATGCGCTATGCCCGAAAATCTAGGACAAATCAATACAGAAATTCACCAACAAGTTGCAACCATTGAATTCTATCATCCGGCGGGAAACTCTTTGCCGGGCCGCCTCCTTATGGATTTGGCCCAGAATGTCCAGGAAATGGGACAGGATGACCGAGTTCGTGTCATTATACTAAAAAGCGCCGGCAAATCAGCCTTCTGCGCTGGTGCCTCCTTTGACGAGCTTTTGGCCATTCAAGATGCAGACTCAGGATTGGCTTTTTTCAGCGGTTTTGCCGCCGTCATTAACGCCATGAGAAAATGCCCCAAATTCATCTTGGGGCGGATTCATGGAAAAGCCGTCGGCGGAGGTGTAGGCTTAGCTGCGGCCACCGACTATGCCTACGCAACGACTTCGGCCTCTATCAAGCTTTCTGAGCTAGCGGTCGGAATCGGCCCATTCGTTGTCGGCCCGGCCGTAGAGAGGAAAATGGGACGTGCCGCCTTCTCTCAACTTGCTATTGATGCGACGGAATGGCGGTCGGCAGAATGGGCTCGGCGCTATGGACTCTACGCCGAGGTACATGCCAACGTCGAAGAACTGGATGAAGCCCTGAACCATCTTAGTAAAAAGTTAGCTCAGTCAAATCCAGACGCAATGAAAGAATTGAAAGCTATATTCTGGGCGGGGACAGAAAATTGGGATCAGCTCCTGGCCGAAAGAGCAGCCATCAGCGGTCGCCTTGTTCTCTCGGAATTCACGCGGGCGGCCATTGAAAAGTTCAAGTCTAAAGCTTGATCAAGATTTCATTTCCTGGACATGGCGGTTAATAGGATTACCGACCTAGGCAGCTAATCAATACCGCTAAAGACAGTAAACTCGCGAAACATTCATTGGAGTTATGGAGCAAACATTCAAATTCCTATCCGTTTTCGAATTTGGGGC
>CAZYEZ010000175.1:0-4029 GCA_964646775.1 uncultured Chitinophagaceae bacterium
GACAATAAAATCGCTCTTGCGTTTGGGAACACAAAGGTAAAATTAATTTTCAAATTTGAAAAAAATATTAGCCAAAAAAGCAGAAATCTTTGTTTTTGAGAGATCGAAATAAAATAAGTGACAGGATATCAGCCCCTTGTTTTTGCATAAATAAATGATGTAGAATAAGGAAGTGATAAGTGGATGTGCGGAATTATTGAAAAGGTGATTTTTTTTGTTGTTCACCATCAGCTCCAACCTGTCTTTTAATTATACTAAAGGTAATTAGGAAGTTTATATCTTGTCCATTAGTTTTACAAATAGTTGAAAACTAGCCTTCTCTATATGGACAATTAATTTTTAAATCTCTTCCTGTACACTTAACCTATGCACTCCTCGGTCCCCATAAATATTTTATTAAATCTGGTCATTGTATTGATAATGTCCTTGAATGGGTATGTAGCTGGGGCGAGCAATCCCAAAATAGCAGAGATGCTGGCTAATGTTTCAAGTGCGTCTCGAGAAGAGCAGGTCGAAATCTACTTGGATGTTGCGGACTATTATTTTAATAGAGATTTGGATAAAGCCTCTAAATATATTGCAGAAGCCCGGATAATAGCTGAGGCTGCTCATTATGAAAAAGGACTTGGAAGGGCACTGCTTTCAGAAGGTTTGGTGTTGCAGTACAAGTTTGAGCTTGAGGATGCAAAAGCTAGGCTGTACGAGGCACTTGAAGTTTTTGAAAAAATCGACAATGCATTTTTCCAGGCTAAAACACTCAACAATATCGGCAATAGCCTCCTTATAGGGGGGCAATATTTAGCATCGATTGACCAATATGAGAAAGCACGCTTGTTATACGAGCAGGTGGGAAATAAAAGGGACGCATCTGATTGTGTGGGAAACATTGGGTTGGCCCATGAGTACCTGGGCAATTATGCCAGTGCCTTAGACTATTACCTCCAAGGGTTGGACTTGGCGGAAGCATCGGGTTATGAAGAAGGAGTTGGCTACAGTTATGATTGTATCGGCAATATCCACGGAAAACTTAACAATCTTGATAAATCCATCGAGTACCAGCGAAAGGCCGTTGCTATCTTTGAAGGACTCGATGATAAGGCAAGTGCTGCACCTTCTTATGTCAACATCGGTATCAATTATAAAAAAAGGGAGCAATATGACTCGGCCTTATTCTTTTTTGAAAAGGCTGAGCATGTATTCCTAAAAGTTGGCAATGTGAGAGGAGTTGCCGTGACCTTGCAAAATATAGGCAGCATTCATTTGATATTAGGTGATCAAGAAAAAGCCTTGCAGTACTTCAGGCGTTCAAATGAAGTTTGTCTCTCCCATGGGCTGGACGGTATACTTCCGAGCAATTATCGTTATGCAACGGAAATTTTTTTAGGTAAAGAACAATTGGACAGCGCTCAATGGTATGGGCTCCATGGGTTGAAATTGGCCGAAGAAACTAGGGCTAAGGAGGTCATAAGTGAGTTTCATTCATTGCTTTCCACTATCTATGACCATAAGCAACAATATGCAGAAGCCTTGGACCATCACCGGTTACATTTGGCTTATCAGGATACTTTGCTCAATGAGGCCAAATCCCGACAGCTTCAGGAACTCGAAATCCAGTACGAAACACAGAAAAAAGAACAGCAGATCGCCTTGCAAGAGAGTATGTTGCATAGTAAAAATCTTGTTCAGGTGTTTTTGATAGCGATGTTGCTGCTTTTGATTGTTGCATCGGCTGCTATTTATTTTTTCCATAAAAGGCAACAAACGGTCAAAAGAAAGCTCCTTGAAGAGCAAATAAAATATGAAAAGCGGGAGAAAGAACGGGCAAAGGAGCTAGAACAGCTCAAATCCCACTTTTATGCCAATATAGCGCATGAGTTCAGGACTCCTCTCACGCTGATTCTCGGGCCAGCCCAAAACATTCAGGAAGAACCAAGCAATACCACCTCTGTCGTGAAAAATACGCGAGTGATTAAGAAAGCGGCCCAGAACCTGCTCAACCTGATCAATCAGCTATTGGATCTGAGCAAACTAGAAGATCAGAAAGTGTCGCTCAATCTAGTAAAAACGGACTTTGTTCCATTTGTCAAAGGCTTGGTCATGTCGTTTGAATCGCTGGCAATCGACAAGGAAATAAAGCTTAGCATGCATAGCGATATTGATTCTGCAGCCACATATGTGGATCCTGATCGCACAGATAAGATATTTTACAACCTGCTCTCAAATGCTTTTAAGTTTACGGAGAGAGGTGGGGAGGTGTCTGTAAACGTGACATATGAGGCGTCAGCGCATGAACAGCCTCCATATATAAAGGTAACAATACAAGATAATGGTATTGGCATTCCCCAAGATCAACTGTCGATGATCTTCGATCGGTTTCATCAGGTTAGACATACAGACGACAGGTATGTCGAAGGAACGGGAATAGGGCTTGCCCTTAGTAAAGAACTTGTGGAGCTGCATCAAGGGACAATAACAGTTGAAAGTATATATGGCCAAGGGACTGCTTTTGTTGTTCGTTTGCCGGCTTTAGACGGGGGACAAGTCTCACAAGGGCAAGCCGTTGTGGTGGGCCAAGAATTGCATGAGCCCATGGAGGCAGTAAAGCATGATAACATTGTATTGCTTGTTGAGGACAACCATGACGTAAGGGCTTTTGTCAAAGATTGCCTCGTGGGAAACTATGAGGTACTGGAAGCTAAGAATGGGAGTGAGGGCGTTTCTATGGCCAAAGAACACATTCCTGATCTCATTATCTCTGATGTGATGATGCCTGAGATGGATGGCCATGAGGTTTGTAGGATATTGAAGGGCGATTTGCTTACCAGCCATATTCCCATTGTCATGCTCACCGCAAAGGCTGGGTTGGACAATCGGCTTGAAGGGCTCGACAGGGGAGCTGATGATTACCTTGAAAAGCCTTTTAATAGAAGGGAGTTGCTCGCAAGGGTCAAGAACTTGATCCATAGCCGTAAGTTGCTTCAGGAAAAATATGCAAAAGAAAATAAAATGGGCACCCAGCCGGAAGTTGTGCTGCCCCCTAAAGAGAACCAGTTCATAAAGCAGGTCCGGGAGATTATCGATGTGCACCTGGATGATAGTGATTTTGGGGTAGAAGATTTATGCAAAGCGGCGGGAGTGAGCCGTACCCAGCTGCATAGAAAGATCAAAGCCCTGACGAACCTTTCTACCACCCGTTTTGTCCGGACACACAAGCTTCAAAAGGCCATAACTTTGTTGAAAGATGGCCAGCACAACATCTCAGAAGTCAGCTATATGACGGGCTTCAGCAGCCCTTCCTATTTCTCTCAGTGTTTCCATGAGGAGTTTGGGCATGCCCCCAGCGAAGTGGTTTAGGATAGTAAAAGCTTCCGAAGGTTCCCTCGCTAGATGTCAAGTCGTATAAGCATCGGCTATTGAAATGTAGAAACCTTCGGAAGTAGTGCTATCTACAATCCATATTTTTGATTCAGGTATTGTGTTTCTTGCCTGATCTGCGCCTCGGTGGCAGCCTGTTGATAAGCTTTTATTTCTCCGATTCTAAGACGCGAATGCCCAGGTAGTGCTTCGGTTATATGACCTACGGTTATCACTGCTCCTATATTGCTGCTCAAGGGTAGTTTTTTCGAAGCATCCTTTCCAATCAATACCCCGTTGGCATATATCGACATGCCTTCTGTTTGACTAAATCTTAAAGCATAAACTTGAAACTTAGAAGGTGTTGCCATGTTATCCTTTTCAACAAAAATCTGCGATCCTTGGTGGCTAAATCGGAACAGGTTATTGCGTTGGAATCCTGCACGTAGCTTCTCTCCAGTATTAGAAGATGTTCCATCCATAAAATATCCCCAGTAGTTTGCAGAATTTATTTCCATCCTCCAATTCCCATTGGAAGCTCTTGTTTCTAATTTTACTCTATCAGGATAAGATAGGACGAGGAAAATTGTGTAATCTGTGTTAACAAATATGCCTCCTGAATAACTTAATCTATTATGTATTTTTCCAGGAAGTATTGTGTTGGCTGCTCCTCTA
>CAZYEZ010000176.1:0-4019 GCA_964646775.1 uncultured Chitinophagaceae bacterium
GGAAGCTCCCTGCGAGGCGTCTGAATAGGTTCTTCTTTTTTCTCTTCCTTGACAACTAAGGTCAGCGGTTTGGAAGCTGCCTTTCCATCGTCAGCCGGCTCTTCGCGCGCGGGAGTTGGTGACAGGCCTTCCTTGGGCTGAACCGTAGGTTTTTCTACCTCCTCACTCACCATCAAGCGGGGCGCAAGAGGGTCTTCCTCTTTGGCCTCCTCCTTTTTCTCCTCGATTTGGTGGGAAGCAGGGGCCTGCTTAGGTTCTTGATTGGTCTGGAGCGTCACTACCTTCTTTTGTTCCGAAGCCTGCTGGGGTTGAGGAACCGCAATTTCTTTGTGGTCAAACCCCGTCGCAATCACCGTCACAGAGATTCGATCTTCCAAACTGGCATCATGCCCCATTCCCAGGATCACATCGCAATTCTCTCCGGCTTGCTGTTGTACATAAGCCTGAATGGCTTCGGCCTCATCAATGGTATGTTCATAATCTCCGCTCGAGGAATTGATATTTAAGAGGATCCATTTGGCACCCCTAATATCGCTATCGTTGAGCAAGGGTGAATTCAAGGCTTGCTCCACGGCATGAAGTGCCCGATTCTCTCCCGCGACGGCAGCATTTCCTAGAATGGCCACCCCCCCGTTTTTCATCACGGTACATACGTCGGCAAAGTCTACGTTAATCTGACCCGTCGTATTGATTACATCAGTAATGCACTTTGCTGCCGTCGCCAAGATATCGTCGGCCTTGGAGAAAGCTTGGGTATAGGGAAGCGCGCCAAACTGTTGACGAAGCTTATCGTTAGAGATGATGAGGATCGTATCTACATGCTCACGCATGCGATCGATGCCCTCCTGGGCCTGCTTCATGCGGGTTCTCCCTTCATAAGTGAAGGGCGTGGTTACGATCCCCACGGTAAGGATGCCCAAGTCCCGACAGATCTTGGCCACCACGGGTGCACCGCCGGTTCCGGTACCTCCGCCCATCCCCGCCGTCACAAAAGCCATACGGGTATTTACCTCAAGGATTTTAGTTATATCCTCCACGCTCTCCTCTCCGGCCTGTTTTCCGATATCGGGATTGGCTCCGGCCCCTAGGCCCTGGGTTAGGTGGGGACCCAACTGAATCTTGTTGGGCACCGGGCTTTGGGCCAGGGCTTGAGAGTCTGTATTACATACGATAAAGTCGACTCCCTCGATGTTCTGCTCATACATATAATTGACGGCATTACCGCCACCACCGCCCACGCCGATCACCTTGATGATCGAGGACTGATTCTTGGGAATTTCAAAATGGATCATAATTCTGGATTTTTTGGGGTTAGTAAAGGTTGAATGAATGGATGTTGACTGTTTTTCTGGATTTAATCTTAGCGGATTTCCGGGTCGTCGATGTCTTCAAACAAGCGCATGAATTTGCCTTTGAACCCATCGAAAAGTCTTCTTAAAGTCTCGCCGCGGGCCCGGTTTACCCGGGGGGCATCCTCCTGCTCTTCCTCGGTTTCCAAAACCACTTCTTCGGCCATGAGGCCTCCGTCCGGCGCTTCTTCACCCAGGTGGATCATATTTCCGCCTTCTCCGACGAATCGGAGGCGTCCGTTTTCATAGTCATGGTGACCCCTGAGGATTAATCCGATACAAGTTGAATACATGGGGTTCATCAATGCCTCGGAGTGTCCCCCCGCCAGATGCTCGTTGGGGAATCCGACCCGGGCCCCCAGCCCCATCATGTATTCGGCGAGCGGAATAATATGTTTGAGTTGGGCTCCGCCCCCGGTAAGGATTACGCCACCATATAACCGCTTGTCCAGATTAATCTGCCTCAGATGATGAAGAACATATTCGAAGATTTCCTGCATCCGTGCCTGAATGATATTGGCCAGGTTCTTGACCGTAATCTCCTTGGGCGGCAATCCCCGCAGGCCGGGTATGGTAATGTAGGTGTTGCTATTGGCTTCATCCGCCAAAGCCATACCAAACTGCACTTTCATTTGCTCCGCCTGGGCTCTTAATACGCCCAGTCCGGTCCTGATATCGTGCGTAATATTCGATCCGGCATAGGGGATGACGGCCGTATGCTTGAGAATGCCGTCATAAAACACCGCCATATCCGTGGTGCCTCCTCCGATATCGACAATGGCCACCCCCGCCTCCAGGTCTTCATCATTCATCACCGCGGCCGCGGAAGCGAGCGGCTGCAAGACAAGGTCCTGGGTCTGAAGGCCCGACTTGTCCACACAACGTTTGATGTTCCGAATGGCGTTGCGATCGCCGGTAATAATATGAAAGTTCGCACCAATCTTGATTCCGCTCATGCCCACCGGATCGATCACGTTTGGCGTGTTATCCACCGTAAACTCCTGGGGAATAATGTCGATAATCTGATCTCCTGCAGGGATATAGGTTTTGTACTGGTCCCGAACCAGCATGTCGATGTCTGCCTTGCTGATTTCATCCTCCGTATCCAGACGTACCCGATCCCCACGCGTTTGCAGGCTCTTGATATGCTTTCCCGCGATCCCTACATAGACATTCTTAATGTCAAGCTGGGGATTGGAATCCAAACAACGTTCGATGGCCTGCTGTATCGAATGAATACACTGCTCAATGTTTAGGACCACGCCATGGTTAACACCCATGGATTCCGCTTTCCCGAAACCCAGGATTTCAAGTTTTCCGTAGGCATTCTTCCGTCCTGCAATGGCTACGACTTTGGTGGTACCAATATCCAGGCCAACAATAATGGGAGGTTCTTTTTTGTTTGTCATGTCTGTGATTCTATGTTTTTATTGCCCCTCGGGACGATATATATATTTTGGTTTCTGTTCTTCTTCTTTTTGGTTTCGATCCGGTTGATCTATAATAGGATCCGGAGGTTTGGTCGGCGGCAAGGGCTCCCGGGGTGCCGGGCTTTCAGAAGGAACGGGCTGACCATCCCTTTCTTGGATCGGATCCCGCATGGGCAAAGGATCCAGCGGACCTTCCGAGCTGGGAAGACCCTCCACCTCGTCCGCGGGCGGAATGCTTCCGCCGAGCTGAATCTTTTGAGCCGGTTTTTGCGAGGCCCGAGCCAGAAATTTTATCTGGGGCGCGGCAACCACCTGACCTTTAAACCGAAGGTCGAGCACCTCATATTGATCCCATCCGATGTCGGCAAGAACCTGGTCATAAAAGAGCAGTAGTTTGGAAAACTTCTCCTCTAGGTTTTCGGCCTTCCCCAAGAGAATTCTTTGGGTTCCAAGCAAAGGGATGAGCTCGAATTCCCCCTCTGAATTATAAATCAATTGAGAGGTTTGGGCGTTCCAGAAGGTATCTGCCTCGATCCACTGAGCCAAAGTCACCATGGCCTCCCAATCTAACCGGTCGAGATGGTCGAGACTTCCGGTATGGGTAATCATCAACCCATAATGCGTATAGCGGTTGGATAAGGGCATTTGCTGACCATGTGCGTCTAAATAGAGACTGTTGCCTTCCTGATCCCAAACGCGCAATAAGGGACGACGCTGCGTCAATGTCACTTGAATGACATGCTGAGGGTCCATGTGAACCTCCGCCGACTGAATCCATGGGTTCGATCGCAGGACTCGCTCCATCTGATTTAGATCCACTTCATGGGCCTTGAGGCGATCAAGCATCAGCCCACGTCGATCCAAGAGCTGCTCCTCAATAAACTCCGGGGCGACAAAGCCAATCCAGGGATTGGAAATAGCGACCTCCATCCCCTGCAGGGGACGCTGCTGATATACCCGCGCCGAGGAGGTCATCGCTAGGTAAGCCATCACCACCATCGAGAGACCGAAAAGGGCCCGGATCAGCTTTCGCCATGATATGTTTCGCTTCTCCCTCATTTATCTTTTAGAATTTCACGAATCGGGTTTACCAGTTGATCGATGTCTCCGGCGCCTGCGGTGATGAATAGGTCCAACGGGGCATGCTCCACGTACTTTAGCAGGCCCTCGCGAGAAAGCAATGTGTGCTGGGGGTTGGCCATGTGTTCCGCAATGGTCTGGGCGCTGACCCCTTCTATCG
>CAZYEZ010000177.1:0-3954 GCA_964646775.1 uncultured Chitinophagaceae bacterium
ATGGCAACAAATCAGGAAAGGACAGCCACAGGTCGGATAAATTTCGGGAAGATCCATGATATCGCCGAGACCCCAGACCTTTTAGGCATCCAGTTACAATCCTTTAAAGACTTTTTTCAACTGGAGACTACGCCGGATCGTCGGAACATCGAAGGGTTGTTTAGGGTGTTTAAAGAGAATTTTCCGATTACCGATACGCGCAACATTTTCGTACTGGAGTTTTTGGATTACTTTATTGATCCACCCCGCTATACTATTGATGAGTGTATGGAGCGGGGATTGACTTATTCGGTGCCCCTGAAAGCCAAGTTGAGGCTCAGCTGTAACGATGAAGAGCATGAGGACTTCGAGACCATCGTACAGGATGTGTTCCTTGGCAATATTCCCTATATGACCCCGCGCGGTACTTTTGTCATCAATGGTGCAGAGCGGGTGGTCGTATCTCAGCTGCATCGCTCTCCTGGGGTATTCTTTGGTCAAAGCGTACACCCGAATGGAACCAAAATTTATAGTGCTCGCGTGATTCCTTTCAAGGGAGCTTGGATGGAGTTTGCCACCGACATCAATAATGTGATGTACGCGTACATCGACCGGAAGAAAAAGTTCCCTGTAACCACGCTATTGCGGGCCATTGGATATGAGACCGACAAAGATATCCTGGACCTGTTTGGAATGGCCGACGAGGTGCCGGTAGAGAAAGAGACCCTGGAGAGCCATATCGGACGGCGCCTTGCTGCCCGGGTGCTTCGCAGCTGGACGGAAGACTTTGTGGATGAAGATACCGGTGAAGTCGTAACCATCGAGCGGAACGAAGTCGTACTCGATCGCGACAACGTATTGGATGAGGAGAATCTGGCCATGATCCTGGAAATGGGTATCCCCACCATATTCCTGCAGAAGGAAGAGGTGAGCGGCGATTACTCGATTATCTACAACACCCTGAATAAAGACACCTCCAACTCGGAGTTGGAAGCGGTGCAACATATCTATCGCCAACTTCGCGGCTCAGACGCCCCCGATGACGAAACAGCGCGTGGAATCATTGAAAAGTTATTCTTCTCCGACAAGCGCTACGACCTCGGTGAAGTAGGCCGCTATAAAATCAATCGGAAATTAGGTTTAGATATTAATCTGGACACCAAAGTTCTGAGCAAAGAGGACATTATATCCATCATCAAATACCTGGTTCGGCTTACCAACGGTAAGGCAGAGATTGATGATATCGACCACTTGAGCAACCGCCGGGTGCGCACCGTAGGTGAGCAGCTTTTTGCTCAGTTTGGCGTGGGGCTGGCCCGTATGGCCCGTACCATTCGGGAAAGAATGAACGTGCGGGATAACGAAGTGTTTACCCCCATCGATCTGATTAATGCCCGTACGCTCTCTTCGGTGATTAATTCGTTTTTTGGAACCTCCCAACTTTCCCAGTTCCTGGATCAGACCAATCCGCTTTCAGAAATCACCCATAAGCGGAGGATTTCAGCTTTAGGACCCGGTGGTTTGAGCCGGGAGCGAGCCGGATTTGAAGTGCGGGACGTCCACTACAGCCACTATGGACGGCTTTGTACGATTGAGACACCGGAAGGGCCGAATATTGGATTGATCTCTACCCTCTGCGTGCATGCGAAGATCAACGATATGGGATTCATTGAAACCCCTTATCGCGAGGTGAAGCAAGGGAAAGTAGACCTGAAAACCTACCATTACCTCAGCGCAGAAGAAGAGGACGATGCCAAAATTGCCCAGGCCAATATTGAATTGGATAGCAAGGGGAACTTCTTAGAAGAGAGAATTAAGTCCCGCCAGACCGGGGACTTCCCGATTCTAGATGCCCAGGAAGTTGAATACATGGATGTAGCTCCCAACCAGATTGTGGGCTTGAGTGCTTCCCTGATTCCCTTCCTTGAGCACGATGACGCCAACCGGGCCCTGATGGGATCAAACATGCAGCGTCAGGCCGTACCCTTGATTCGACCCGAAGTACCCATTGTGGGTACGGGACTGGAAGGAAAAGCGGCTCGCGATGCGCGGATCCAGATTCATGCCGAAGGCCAGGGTGTCGTAGAATACGTCGATGCCAACGAAATCCATGTGCGTTACGAGCGCGGTGAGAAAGAGCGTTTGGTTTCCTTTGAAGATGATTTGAAGGTATACTCCCTGACGAAATACAAGAAGACCAATCAGAGCACCAGCATAACCCTGCGACCCTGCGTGGTAAAAGGACAGAAGGTGAAAAGTGGAGACTTCCTCACAGAGGGATATGCCACGAAGGACGGAGAACTGGCTCTAGGTCGCAACCTGAAGGTGGCCTTCATGCCTTGGAAAGGGTACAACTTTGAGGATGCCATCGTGATTAGCGAGAAAGTGGTTCGGGAAGACTGGTTTACTTCCGTGCATATTGATGAGTATGAACTGGAAGTTCGGGATACCAAACTGGGTGAAGAAGAATTGACGCCAGATATTCCCAATATCTCCGAGGAGGCCACCAAAGATCTGGACGAAAACGGGATCATCCGGGTGGGTGCCCATGTGGGAGAAGGAGATATCCTTATTGGAAAGATTACACCCAAGGGTGAAACCGATCCGACTCCCGAAGAAAAGCTACTTCGGGCCATCTTTGGAGATAAGGCGGGAGATGCCAAGGATGCATCCTTGAAAGCGCCCTCGGGAACTGAAGGAATCGTGATTTCCAAACAGTTGTTCCAGCGTGCTAAAAAAGATAAGAACACCAAGATCAAGGAAAAAGCCGCTTTGGAGAAAATGGAGAAGGTGCACGATCAGATTCTCCAGTCCATTCAAGCCCTGCTGCTCGAAAAGCTGGGTGTCCTACTGAAGGACAAGACCTCCACGGGCATTACCAATAATTTTGGAGAACTGATCATTGGCAAGGGAGCTAAGTTTACCGCCAAAGTGCTTAAGGATATCGATTACCAGAACGTGAATCCTTTGGGCTGGACCGGAGATGCCGAAACCGACGAACTGATTAACCAGTTGCTCCATAACTATAACATCCGTTATAATGAAGAGCTGGGTCGCTACAAGCGCGAAAAGTTCAACCTAAGCATTGGGGACGAACTTCCAGCCGGCGTACTGAAACTGGCCAAAGTCTACCTGGCCAGCAAGAGAAAGCTGAAGGTAGGAGACAAGATGGCCGGACGTCACGGGAACAAGGGGATTGTGGCTCGGATCGTAAGAGAAGAGGATATGCCCTTTCTGGAAGACGGAACCGCGGTGGACATCGTGCTTAACCCCCTGGGCGTACCTTCCCGAATGAACATCGGGCAGATCTACGAAACCGTACTGGGTTGGGCCGGGGATCGGATGGGCGTGAAGTTTGCGACACCGATCTTTGATGGAGCCAGCGTAGAGGAAATCGCCGAGTTAATCGAAAAGGCTCAACTTCCTGAATTTGGGCATACTTATCTCTATGATGGGGAAACCGGTGAGCGCTTCCACCAGAAGGCGACGGTCGGCATCATCTACATGATCAAGCTACACCACATGGTAGATGACAAGATGCATGCCCGCTCGATCGGACCCTACAGCCTGATCACTCAGCAACCCCTGGGTGGTAAGGCACAGTTTGGAGGACAGCGTTTTGGAGAAATGGAAGTCTGGGCTCTGGAAGCCTATGGCGCCTCCCATATCCTTCAGGAGCTCCTTACCCTAAAATCCGATGACATTACGGGTAGAGCCAAAACCTATGAATCCATCGTGAAAGGGGATAACGTTCCCAAACCCGGTATTCCTGAGTCCTTTAATGTTCTGGTCAATGAACTGAGAGGACTGGGATTGGAACTAAATTTTGAATAGGAAATGATGGGGGCAGGCTCGGCCTGTCCCCCGATTCCAACCGCTTTTTAGGCGGCATCGATTGATAAAAATAAAAACGGCAACAGTATATGGCTATTAAAAAGGATAATCGTCCCAGGGCCGGATTCAATAAGATTACCA
>CAZYEZ010000178.1:0-3891 GCA_964646775.1 uncultured Chitinophagaceae bacterium
ATTTGGACTTGCTTCGACCCGGGTTGTCACGCAAAAGTCACTCATGGTGGATGCTGGCCTTCCCGTGTTCTTCCGCCAGGGAGATCAAATCGAAATCGAGGCCCGGGTTACCAATAAGGATTGCGGGGACGGTCCGACCCAGGTGTACCTGGAAGTGCTGGATCCCGATAGTCGGCAATCGCTTGGGCGGGCTTTTGGGCTCCGTGAGCCCGAGGGGGAAATTTGGCTGGCAGCGACAGAGACCGGATCCTACCGATGGTCATTGAGCGTGCCGGAGGCGAGGTATCAGCCGGTGGCCATCCAGGTGAGGGCCCGCCGTGGCGCCTGCCAGGACGGAGAGGAACACGTAATTCCCGTCCTGTCTCGACGGGTGCTGGTTACCGAAACGTTGCCCTTATGGATTCATGGCGCAGGAAAAAAATCTTTCTTCTGGCCTTCGCTGCATGAAAAGCAACGACATCCCCAGCGAAACGACCATCAACTAAGCCTGGAATATTATTCGGATCCCCTCTGGATGATTATGGGAACCCTGCCGTTTTTAGCTGAACCCCGATTCCGGGGAGCCGAAGCCTTGTTTGGCCAGGTTTATGCGGGGCGACTCGGACAGGAAATCCTTCGACTTAATCCAGCCTTGGCCGATCAAATCCGCGCTTTAAGGGACACCGAAGCCGAGGCCCTGACTTCGCCCTTGCAAAAACATCCCGACCTGAAATCGCTGCTTCTACATCAAACCCCCTGGGTGGGGGATGCAGAATCCGAGAAGCAGCGAATGCAAGAGCTCTCTTTGCTTATGCATCAAGATACGCTGGAGCAAAGAGAGGCCGAAGGATTGCGGCAACTCTTGGATATGCAAGGCCAGGATGGAGGTCTTCCCTGGTTCCCCGGTATGCCTTCAGACCTTTTTATTACCCAAACCATTCTATCGGGTATTGGGAAAGCCGAATCCCGACATCCCGGTCCCTGGCCGGCCGCCTGGACAGAGTTAAAGGACCGAGCCCTCGCCTATGTCGATGGCGCCATCGATCGGGATTTTCAGCGGCTTAAGAAAACCGCTTCCGCTTCGCTCCGCCAGCAACATCTGGGAAGTTTGGAAGTCCAGTATCTCTACGCCCGAAGTTTTTTTGCGCCTTCTCCCCAGGGTTCTACACGGGAAGCCTGGAATTATTATCTGGGCCAAGCCGAAACCTACTGGCAAAACTTTTCTCCACAGGTACAGGCCATGATAGCCATCGCCCTACATCGGGCCGGGAGACAAAGTCGGGCCGAGGCCATTTTGGCTTCCTTGAAAGAAACCTCCCTGTATAGCGAGGAAATGGGGCGGTATTGGAAACGGCCCACGCACCCCTTCTCCTGGACGCAGGCCCCCGTGCTTACCCAGGCGCGGATTATGGAGGCCTTCCAGGCGATCCGACCTAATGATGAAGCCATGAACGAGATGGCCATATGGCTTATTAAACAGAAAGAGACGAGGCATTGGCCATCATCTATGGGAACCGCGGATGCCGTTTTTGTCCTGCTGGGCATGGAATCTAGCAAATTAGGGGCCCAGCTGCCAAGGGTTGAAATCCGTTTAGGTGAAGAGCGTGTTGTCTCCAAGCCGGCTAAATCAGCCCCTTCTGGCTCCTTTTTTCATCGATGGGATGGGACTGCGATCGATACCTCTTGGGCCAGGATAGAATTGGAGGTTGAAGGGGCCGCAAGGCCTAGTTCCTGGGGGGCTTTATACTGGCAGTATTTTGACCAGCTGGATCAAGTCACCAATCAGGCCTCCGGCGTGCAGATTCGAAGAGAGCTGATGGTAGAGCGCAGAACCCCGGAAGGCATTTTCTGGAAGGCCCTCAAGGAGGGAGAGCCGATCGCCCGTGGCGAAAGAGTCCGGGTTCGTCTGCTCCTGGAGGCGGACCGGGATATGGATTATGTGCATATCCAAGATGGGCTGGCGACGCCTTTTGTCCCCGAGCAAACCCTTAGCGGGTATCGCTGGTCCAATGGATTGGGATACTATCAAACCGCTGAAGAAACCGCCCAACATTTCTTTCTCTCTCGTTTTCCCAAAGGGAAATACCTCCTGGAATATGAAATACGGGCCCGCCAGGCTGGAACCTTTGATCTCGGATTGGCCTTGATCGAATGCCTTTACGCCCCGGCCTTCCGGGGGCATAGTTCCTCGGGTCGAATTCAGGTTGTATATCCGCAATCCGAATCAGACGCCAATCTTCAAGGGCATAAGTAACATGAGCATTTCCATGCCTTCCGGCGTTTCACTGTCTCGGAATATGCAGGCCCGGGAAGGAGAGGATAGTTCGATCCTGATTTCTTCCGTGCTGAGATTTGCCAGTAATTCGATCGTGAGGTTGCTATTGAAAGCGAGTTTCATATCCTCCCCATCATATTGACAGCTCAGGGTTTCCAACCCTTCGTAGGAAAAATCCAGGTCTTGACCCATGAGGCGTACCGAGTTGCCGATGATTTCCATAACCATCAGATTCGTGGACTTGTTCGAGAAAATGCTGATCCGCCGCAGCGCGTGCAAGAATTCAAGTCGATTGATCTGCAAAGTATAGGGGTTTTCCGTGGGAATCACCGTTCGATAGGGTGGGAAGGCCATTTCGACAAGCCGGGCGCTGAGCCGGTACTGATCTCCGTAAAAAACCACAGACCGGGCGTCGACTTTCACTTCCATCGTTGAATCGGAACCCGAAATCAAATCAAGCAAAAGTTCAGCGGGTTTCTTGGGAACGGTGAACCCTGATTCCTGGGCAAAGGAAATGTTCTTGTTTCGAACCTGGATCAGTCGTTGGGAATCTGTGGACACCAGGCACATTTCATCGTTCCGGAGTTCAAAAAACACACCGGTCATGGCCGGCCGAACATCGTCCTTGCTGACGGCAAAAATCGTCTTTCTTAGCCCATATTGAAGGAATTCAGAGGGAACGGAAAGCTGCAGCGGATCCTCCAGGTCGACTTCCTTGGGGAATTCCCCCGCATCCTGGGCGCCGACCCGATACTTGCCTGAATCGCTGGTGATATCCACCGACATGGTGTCGAGATGAACGTGAAAACTCAGGGGTTGATCAGAAAGATTTTTGAGATAATCAATAAGAATTCGGGCGGGGATACATATATCTACGGGTTCCTGAACTTCTTGAACTTCCATTTCAACCCGAAGCGTGGTGTGCATATTGCTCGCAGTAATGAAAAGTTTTTGTTCCTTGAGCTCAAAAAGCAGCGTGCTGATGATCGGTTGCATGGGGTTGGCAGATATTAACCCGGCCAGATGGCTCAACTTTTTGGATAAAACGGAGGAGTTTGCTATAAATCGCATGGAAAATGGAATGTTTGACCACAAATATAATTGTTTCGTGGCTTCACTTACCCGCTTGGGTAATTTCTCCCCCTCTGCTTGCGGCTGCCCCTTGTTTTGTACATTTGAGAACAAAACCTCGTAACATTGAAAATCCCCTGGAAAGAATGGTTGAACATGGCCCGGTCGTTTTTCCAGCGCCCAGGACAAAAGCCAGATACCCCCAAGCCCCAGCCGTTGCAGCCAGAAGCGCAACCGGCAGCCAGGCTGCCGCCTGCGGAGCCCGGGGAGCCATTCGGAGGATTGAGCGTGCAGCGCTTCGGTCGCCATAGCGATAACAACAAATCCTTGGAAAGAACCCGCATCTGGTATCAGTCTGAAGATTTGTTTAAACGGAAGGATTACGGAAATTCATTAGCGCATTTTTTTCAATATCTTCAAGACGAGCAAGCCGGCAACGTTATTCTGCGACCTATGCCTTCCGGTACGGGTTTCGAATTCGAACTCATTCAGGGGTCGGCGCAGGTCATTGGCCGATTTGATGGCAGTCGTATCGAAGCTCAGGTGCCTCTGGTTCGCATGGTGAG
>CAZYEZ010000179.1:0-3872 GCA_964646775.1 uncultured Chitinophagaceae bacterium
TCAGGGTACCAATACTTGTTGGCTATTATCATAACATAATATACATTATATGTATGGGGAGTATCGTAAGAATATACCGGAGGTTTAGCATTCAGCGAATAAGTGATGCTGGCATTTTCACACTGGCCAAAAGTCAGCCGGGTGATGGTGCTATCGTTATTCGGAACAAAGCAGTAAACATTGTCTCGATCCCGGATAATCCGAGTGATGGCATCCGGTGCCCGCATCCCCCCGGGGTTTCCGAAGGAAGTGATTACCATATCATTTACTGGCGCGTCCACGCGTGGAATCCGCAGCGATAGCAGCTCATGGTTGGCGCGATTGACAATCAAGGCATGGAGGCTGTCGCAGTCCCGAACGATGGTAATATCCGTCGGTGCGTTAAATTCGCCTTCAATATTGCCCAGAACCTGATAGCTGGTATTCGGTGGATCGACGGCCAGCGATGGCCCCATAACCACCCTTACCAGTTCGTGATTGCCGGTGCTGGCAATAAAGAAATACCAAATTCCATTGTCTTTGATCGGGGCTAAGCCGCGAGGTCCAACTAGAAACCCGCTGGGTCCCATGTCTACCAAATGGGGGGTGCGCGATACATTATCTCCAAACTCCAGACGCACCAAGCTTCCGGAACTCCGGTTCACCACCCATCCGAACCATTGGTCGCCCTCTTTCTCTACAAACAGTCCATGGGGGCCATTGAGCAGACCTTGCAGGTTGCCAAAGTTGGCAATATTGGGTACGGTATTCAGGGATCCGAAATAATCGACCCGAGCCAGTACAGAGTTTCCAGTCGCGGACCCCGCCGTTATAAAAATATGCCAGTTCCCTTCTTCTTCGTCGCGAACGATATATAAATCGTTGAGGTTTTCAGGGAGCGCATTATCAAAAGTTCCGTAGTTCGTCACGATGGGATCATTGGCAAGGCTGGTCCCAAAATCGAGGCGAAAAAAAGCATTGATACCGGCAGAAAGAGCAAAACCATAATAGCGGTCTCCCTCTTTTACAACCTCTAAAGCGGTCGCCGAGTAATCCCCCATGCGGCGGTCGATCTTATCCCCGGTTGGGCGGCGTAACATATAGCCAGAGCAGAATCCCCAATAATGCGTCTTCGCATCGGGAACGTTGCTAACCAGCTGAATCGGCTGTTTTTGGCAGACGGTATCCGGCGCCTGGAAAAGATGCTGGGCATAGGAAGGATTCCAGGTTGCCCCCAGGATCACCGCAAGGAAGAATAGGCATTTTCTCATAGTGTGGAAAAGAGTTTCACTTTCTTTGGGCTAATATAACTATTCGGCTAAAACTTTTACAACAATACCTTATTTTTATTTCGTTTCGAGCAGAAAAAACAGCATTTTGCGGTCGCCAAGTTTTCATTATTATTTATGGTGAGAATTTTTGACTTAAACGACTTCGAAGCTGCCTGCAAGAGGAGACGACGACCCCGGATCCATGGAGAGAAGAGAAAATTCCAATATTTTCCCCTTTTTGATGGGCTTATAGACCCGAGTTTCGGGGTGACTCGTGAGGGGCCTTCCTCTTCATAAAATGAAACGATATTCCATTCCATTAACCTTAAAAGCGCCGAGTGTCGCCCATCTCCCCACCCCTATCGTGGGCAGATTCCTACACTCCAGTTTATGAACAACCTGGTTTTAAAACTAAAGACGTGCATTCTGCTCATTCTGTTGGGTTTTGGCTCCTCCCTTTCGGCCAAAGAAGGGATGTGGCTCCCGCCTCTGCTCAGTCAGCAGGAGGCTCAAATGAAAAAAATGGGCCTGGAAATCCCTGTGTCTCAGCTCTATAATGCAGACGGTACCGGACTCAACCAAGCCATTGTCCTCTTTGGTCGGGGCTGTACCGGAGAAGTGATCTCTCCCCAAGGCCTGCTTTTAACCAATCATCACTGTGGCTATGGCACGGTCCAGGGGTTAAGCTCCTCGGAGAAGGACTATTTTGCCCAAGGGTTTTGGGCCATGTCGCGGGAAGAAGAAATCCCCTGCCCGGGTCTTACGGTCAGCTTTGTGCGAAGAATGGAAAATGTGACCGACAAGATTCTATATGGTATTCCCGATACGCTTTCTGGGGCGCGGCGAGACAGCCTGATATCTCGGCGCACCGAAATCCTGGAGAAGGAATACGAGAAACACAGCGGCTTGGATGCGCAAATCAAACCCTTTTATCACGGGAATCAGTATTGGGTAAGTCTCATCGAAACCTTTCGGGATATCCGCCTGGCCGCTTTCCCCGAAGACGGAATCGGCAAGTTCGGTGGAGATACAGACAACTGGATGTGGCCGCGCCATACGGGAGACTTTGCTCTTTTCCGCATCTATGCGAACGCAGAAAACAAACCCGCCGACTACGATCCGGCCAACCGACCCTATACCACGCCTCATTACTTTGTAATCAACAACGGAGGGATCAAAGAGGGAGACTTTACCATGGTATATGGATTCCCGGCTTCAACGAAAGAATACATTTCTTCCATGGAGCTTAAGGAGATTCAGGAAATCGCCGACCCGATTCGCATCGAGGTTCGTACGGCCATCATCGACATATGGAATCAGCGTATGGAAGCGGATCGAAACATATTTCTGCAATATGCTTCCAAAAAAGCGCGTCTTTCCAATGGATGGAAAAAATGGCAGGGCGAAATCATGGGGCTGGAGAAAAACCAGGTCCTTGAGAAAAAGCGGGCCTATGAACGCCAGTTCCAATCCTGGGCTGCCCGGGATGAAGACTACCCCTATCTGGATGACCTCTTAGGCGCCATGGAAGCCAACTCCCTGGCCGCCCAGCGTTATCTGCGAGCCTCGGAGTATTTTCGGGAAGCCCTACTTGGCGTCGAAATCATCCGGCAGTCTTCCCGACTGAAGGCATTTTTGGACTTGTATCGCAGAGAATCCGACCCAGCCCGACTTGCCCAAGGCATCGATTCATTTATTGCAGCTCAGCAAAGCTATTTCCGCAATTATGACCGGGAAACAGATCGCCAGGTATTTATGACCGTCGTTCCTCTCTACCGAAAATCCGTTCCGGAGTTTATTCCTCCCGGTCTCGAAACGGCCTATCAACAGCATGGGGGCGATATGGAAAAATGGAGCCGTACCCTATATAGCAGTCTATTTTCTTCTCCGGAGGCCTTGGACCGGCTGCGAAAAGCGCCTTCTTCGGCGGATTCGATGATCATCCTAGGCGATCCCGCATGGCGACTCTACCAAGATTTGGCCCAGTGGATGCAGGATGAAATTCGTCCGGCACTCCAGCGCTATGAAGAGAGAAAAACATACCTGCATCGCCTATACATGAAGGGGCAGCTTCATTTGGATCGCCAAAAAACGTTTTATCCAGACGCCAATTTCACCCTCCGACTCAGCTATGGCAAGGTCGAGCCCTTGCAATATGCCGGTCGACCCAGCGACGCTTACCAAACTTTCCTAGGGGAAGCGGTGGCTAAGGCAGACTCGACGGTCTCAGAATTCCATATGCCTCGAAGACTCATCGAGCTCTATGAAGATCGGGATTATGGCATCTGGGCTCAGGGCGACTCCCTGCCGCTATGCTTTATCGCCAGCAACCATACATCGGGTGGAAACTCGGGGAGCCCGGTTCTAAATGGAAAGGGAGAACTCATCGGGACGAACTTCGACCGGGTATGGGAAGGAACCATGAGTGACCTTTATTTCGATCCGCAGCTTTGCCGCAACATCAGCGTCGATATCCGTTATACGCTGTTTCTCATTGATAAATACGGAAAAGCCGGATGGCTCATCGATGAGATGAAACTGACGCACCCAAGACCTTAGCAGGGAGGGGCGCAAGCTTGCGAGCAGCGAGCTATGCATGATGCATTTAAAGGGCTGCTGGCC
>CAZYEZ010000180.1:0-3749 GCA_964646775.1 uncultured Chitinophagaceae bacterium
AGCGTCATCCTAGGGCTGTTGATTACCTTGGGCGTGTTGGTTGACTATCAATACATGGTTCAGAAAGGCGGCGATGAGCAAACCACGAGAGCGATGGTTTTTACCACGTTGATTTTTGCCAACATTTTGTTGAGCTTGGTGAACCGATCTTTTATCCTCAGTGTATTGGAAAGCTTTAAATATAAGAATACCTTGTTTCCGATGGTTATAGGGGCGACCTTGATTTCGCTTTTAGCCATTTTATATCTCCCGCCCGTTTCTCGATTTTTTCAAGTCGCCGGGCTGCCCATCGGCGAGCTGGGCATGGCATTTTTGATGGCTTCCCTCTCCGTGCTTTGGTTCGAAGGGTATAAATGGCTGAAGCGACGGCAAAGCATCGAAATGGGGGACTGAGCTGTTTTTGGTCGTCGGGATATGGATGGATCCCGTTTTCCAGAAGAGCCTGGAGATCTATTATTCCCGGGTGGAGAGGAATGAAGACAGAAGTAAGTCTTAGATGACGCGAAGGTGACTATATGGCGGCAGCAACGCTTTAATAGGCGGCTTATCGAACCTTTTGAGCGATCAATAAATACAATATGAAAAGATATACCTGTCCGATGCATTTGCAGGTGATGAAGGACGAACCTGGAAAATGTCCCCTCTGCGGTATGGATCTCGTACCGATGGGTAGTCCTCAGTTGTCCTCCCATTCGCACCACCACCACCACCACGATGAAAGCCATTCGGACCACTCCTCCCCTGGATCTGGCAAACATGAAGGGCATCACAGAAATGATTTTTTGACGCGATTTTGGGTGTCGCTGATCTTGACCGTTCCCATTCTATTACTCTCAGAGGTGATACAGAATGGGTTGGGTTTTCAGATTTCATTTCCTGGAGACAAGTATGTGTTACTGATTTTGGGAGTTGTCGTATATATATACGGAGGTATGCCGTTTCTCAAAGGAATGGTCGGGGAAATTAAGGCAAAAGCGATTGGAATGATGACGCTTGTGGCGATCGCGATCACCGTAGCTTTTGTTTATTCCGTTGCGGTTATTTTTGGTTTGCCGGGCATGGATTTCTTTTGGGAGCTCGCGACGCTTATCGTGATCATGCTGCTGGGACATTGGTTGGAAATGCGTTCGCAAATGGCCGCCTCCAGGGCATTACAATCCCTGGTGGCTTTGTTGCCCAATGAAGTAACCGTTGAACGAAACGGGGATGCGCAGAAAATTGCATTAGAGGAGCTAAAAAACGGTGAAACCGTCATCATCAGGCCCGGTGAGAAGATACCGGCGGATGGCGTGATTATAGACGGGGAATCCTCGGTCAATGAGAGTATGCTGACCGGCGAAAGCGTTCCTGTAAAAAGGCGGGTAGATGAAAACGTAATGGCCGGATCTATAAATGGCGACGGTGTGCTAAAAGTAAGGGCCACCGGTATTGGGAAGGATAGTTATCTCAGTAAAGTCATTCATCTCGTTCAAGAAGCGCAAGAAGCAAAATCCAGCACCCAAAACCTTGCCGATAAGGTCGCAAAGTGGCTCACATTCATCGCCATCGCAGTTGGAGTAGGGACCTACACCTATTGGTTTAGCAGCAGCGGCAACCTTGCTTTTGGCCTAGAAAGAATGGTCACGGTTATGGTAACTGCCTGCCCGCATGCCTTGGGTGTTGCTATCCCTTTAGTGGTCGCCATATCGACCACGATTTCCGCAACGAATGGGCTTCTGATCCGCAATCGAACTGCGTTTGAAGCTACACGGAATCTATCTACGATCATTTTTGATAAAACCGGAACCCTTACCCAAGGCTCTCATGCGGTAGAAAGGGTAATCCCGTTAAGTCAGGAATACACAGCGGACGACCTCCTCATGTATGCGGCGGCCCTTCAGCAAAATTCCGAGCATCATATTGCCCAAGGCGTGATGACCGCCCTGAAGGAAAAGAACCTTGAATTATGGAAGGCAGAAAGCTTTCAGAACATGCAGGGTATCGGTGTTCAAGGCGTTGTAAATAACAAAAGTATTGTGGCGGCTGGTCCCAACTATTTTAAAGTCAATAATCTGTCAATGCCCAAAATCCCAGCAGAGATCAATCAAAATGCTGAAACGGTGACTTTTGTTATGATTAACGATAGGGCCATGGGAATCATCACCTTGGCGGACCGTATCCGTCAAGGATCCCAGGAAGCCATCGATGGATTAAGAAATATGAGCATCAAAACCTTTCTGCTTACGGGGGACAATGAACATATAGCCAAAGCGGTTTCCGATAAGCTAGGGATGGATGGATATTTGGCCAATGTTTTGCCCCACCAAAAACAGGAAAAGGTAAAAGCGTATCAGGTATCCGGCGAAATTGTAGCCATGACTGGAGACGGCGTAAATGATGCGCCCGCTTTAGCGCAGGCAGATGTCGGCATAGCGGTGGGTTCTGGAACGGATGTTGCCGCCGAAACCGCAGATATTATTTTGGTAAACAGTGATCCAAGGGATGTAATGAAATTGGTGGATTTTGGAAAACGCACCTATAAAAAAATGGTTCAAAATCTGATTTGGGCGGTGGGTTATAACGTGATAGCCATTCCGCTAGCGGCAGGAATATTATATCCGAACTTTGTGCTCAGCCCAGCAATGGGAGCGGTGTTAATGAGCGCTAGTACCATTGTCGTAGCAATCAATGCAAGCCTACTAAGATTAGAGCGCTAAATCTGGTGGTGGCGATCAAGCATCCGCCTCGTTTAGAAGTGAGGTCGTTTGTATGTATAGCAACTCCTATCTAGGGCGTCAAGATTCGTGGTTTCTGACTTATAGGGTGCTTTCAGGCCGATGAAGGATAGATAGGTCTACCGATCAGAGGCAGTCATTAGGGTACGGGCTCTACCCGGTAGCCCTGTTTTTTGAGTAGCTCTATTAGGCCCATTTCCCCCCAAAGATGGCCGGCTCCGACGGCAAAGAATATGGAGCCCTGATCCATGTAATCGATCATGCGAGGGATCCATTTTTCATTCCTGAAGTCCAGAAACCCGCTAAGATCCAGGTCGCCTTCGCCGGCATGCAAGATGAAGGCATGAAGTCCTGCCAGGTCTTGCTGGCGATAGAGTTCTACGAGCTTTTCATAGTTCTTCTTTTCTTCGTCCATATCATGGCTGATGCGCAAGATCTGGGCAATGACGGAGTCTACGTGGAGGTTGTCGAAAAGCAGGATCTGCTCGTCTGCTGTCTCCAGACCCAAAATCTCTTTGCCCTGTTTTTGGGCGAGACCGAAGATTTCGGTTTCATAGGACAAGGGCTGCGCGCAATCCAATACGCGGGTCGCCAACATATTCTGAAGGACTACGGGCTTCATGTTTCGAAGCCACTCGAGCTGAATGCCAAATTTCTCCTCTAGCCGCCCAGCTAAGGCTTTATAGGTCGAGTCTTCAAAATATTCAGAAAGACTTTTTCCAGATGCATCAATCATCCCTAGGGCGATATCCCGACTAAGCTCGGGATCATCTAGGTCTAACTCAAAACATACCTTCTCCGTCTCCTGAAGCGCATGATCCATGCCTGGGGTCCACAAATAGTCGTCGGGACAAACCATATGAATGGTGCCCAAAATATAAGAGGGTTTTTGCAAGCGGTCCGATGAGATCTTCCACAGAAGGGATTGGCCTTTTTCGTCTCCTGGTTTTCCATGGGAAGGAAGTGACCAGATAATAAATCCCAGGGACAACCAGATCGATAGATACATAAAACAAAGATAGTCTATTCGAACCC
>CAZYEZ010000181.1:0-3614 GCA_964646775.1 uncultured Chitinophagaceae bacterium
TCAAAGTCTCCTCGACGATGAAGGAAAAATGAGAACTTTTTGTGCAGTAACAGTAGATATAGTCCCCCTCATAGCGATGCTTCCGAAAAGCGTCGTGGAACATTTTCTTTGCCCGGGCAATCTGCCGGCCGATCTTAGGCAAATAGGTCAACTTAAAAGGAGTCCCATACTTGTCGATGAGCTCCTTTATATCGAGGTCATTGAAGTACAAATAATTATCCTTGACTTTAAAATCCTCGGGAGGGAAATCAAAAGTTTGTTTGACTAGGTCCGTGTATGTGTTGTTCATGGATAGAAGGATATAACATCAACCATCGGTTTAGCCCTGTTTCCAGGGCCTAGGCCTTGGCCGCAAAATTAGATATTTAACCCAAGTATTTCCATAAAAAAAACCCGGGCTTGGAAAGGAGAATCCCCGCTGGTTTTCCATTAAAACTCCAGGAAATCTCCTAGGTTTGCGGCAAATCTCCCCGATTGAAACAAGCATTATTAAAAATGCATACCGCCGTTTGGCTATGGGGGTTTACGGCGGTGCTTGGACGGGCGATCTCCGTCGATGCGTTCCCACTCGTATGGTACCGTATGGGCGGTAGTTTTTTGATCGTTGGCCTCCTTCTCTACGGTCGAAAAGTATGGCGTCCGGTGGATCGAAAAGGCTTAGAAAAAATGATTCTCATTGGTGCATTGATGGCCGCCCACTGGGTCTGCTTCTATGCTTCCATCAAAGCCTCCAATGCTTCCGTCGCGCTCATTTCCCTGGCTACTTCTTCGACGTTTTTGACCTTGCTCGACCCTTTTATGAATAAAACGAGATGGAAGCCACAGGAAACTTGGCTAAGCCTGCTGGCTTTGGCAGGTGTGGCGGTGATTTTTCAGGCCCAGCCAAGCTTTGGCTGGGGGCTGGCTTGGGGATTATTGGCAGCTCTTCTTGCCGCCGTTTTTACCATATTGAACAAAAGAATTGCGGCCGACTACCCTGCCCGGACCATGGTTTTTTATGAAATGGGGGCGGGATGGTTATTGCTTTCTCTTTTGATGCCTTTTTGGATTATAATCACGGACCGACCGCAATGGATCCCTTCCCTGTCTGATTGGGGATGGATATGGGTGCTGGTCCTTTTTTGTACCGTCTGGGCTCAGGCACTGGCGCTAAGCGCTCTGAAAACCATCAGCTCCTTTACGGCTTCGCTTAGCGTGAATTTGGAGCCGATCTACGGCATATTGCTGGCCTTCGTCTTTTTTCAGGAGAATCAAGATCTTCATGGGCGCTTCTATTTGGGAATGTTGTTGATTCTTTTGTCGGTATTCTGGCATATGGGATCCGCATTAAAGGGGGCGGCCCAGCAGCGTAAGTAGAGGGCCACGGCGGCTTTGGTTTCTTCTCGAGTTATTTGCGAATACGCCCCTTCTTAGCCGAGCCCCTTCCTTCCCTATCCTCTTGCCAAGCCCTGGCTAAAACTGGTGACATGGATGGCGATGGGGTACTAACCTGAAAACCATCTGCTCCTTTTCGGCCTCGCGGGCCATGAATCTGGAGCCGATCTGCAGCATTTCGCTGGCCTGCTCTTTTTTTAGGTGA
The DNA here is from genome assembly GCA_964646775.1 of uncultured Chitinophagaceae bacterium. GTDB lineage: Bacteria > Bacteroidota > Bacteroidia > Chitinophagales > Chitinophagaceae > CAYPQN01. The sequence goes on from CAZYEZ010000181.1 coordinate 1,580, forward strand.
ATCGAGATCTGTTTTCGGTATTTGAACTTGGAGATCGACCTTATAGATCGGGATTGGAGATCGGCATTCAAGAGGGGCCGGGCAGCTTAGCTAGAAGTCCCCCGGAGGCCTGGATTTTTTCTCCTGATATTGCGTATATATATCCCTATCAATTCGTATCTTTAGATAAGTACTTCCTCAAAGGGTCTACATCCTCGAAAAACGCGGCTATGGATAAAACTTGGACGGCGCGAATCAAGCAGGAAGGCTTGTTGAAATCCGAGCCCGCCCTTTGGGTGGATTCAGCAGCCCTTATGCAGCCAGGACGGCTTATCCTGACCCGGAAAATGCTTTATTTTTTCGTAAATCTCGGCGTGAAACCCGCCATTGGCATTGACCTGGATACCATCAATCGAATCAGCCCCCATCAACTCCATACAGATACCCATATTTTGGCCCTTACTTATCTTCAGTACGACCAGATCTGGTTCTCGGTACTGGACTACAAATCCTGGGAAAAAGAGATTGAAGGGGCTAGAATGACGCCGCATATTGGAAAAATCAATTCCAGCCCCATCCAAGGTCCAGGAAGGCCTGACGTATGATTTTTTCAGCTTTAAGCTAGATTGAACGCGGGGTCTGGGAAACAGGGACAGGTATAGGCTTCTCTCATTAAGATTTCCCCCTTAACTTTGTCGCCTATGCTTCAAGAAACATCCACTCCACAAACGGAGCGCTTATCCTTCGAAGAATTTACCAAAGAAGTGATCGAAGACTATGCCTTAGCCGTAGCAAGCCGGGAGGCTAGCCTTATTGGCCGCAGAGAAGTCCTGACAGGAAAAGCCAAATTTGGCATTTTCGGTGATGGGAAGGAACTGGCGCAGATTGCCGCCGCCAAGTTCATGAAACCCGGCGATATTCGAAGCGGCTACTATCGGGATCAGACACTGATGTTTGCCACCGGCATGAGCGACCTCGAAAAGTTTTTTAGCCAGCTCTACGCCGATACCGATCCGGAACGGGAACCGGCTTCCGCCGGCCGAATGATGAATGGCCATTATGGAACGCGCTGGCTTGATGAATCCGGGGAGTGGAAAAACCTTACCGAGGCGCCCCAGTCTTCTTCAGATATATCACCCACGGCTGGACAGATGGTCCGGGCCCTGGGTTTGGCTTATGCCTCCAAAATGTATCGCCAGGTAGAGGGTTTGCAAGAAGGTTTTGAAGGCTTTAGCCGCCAGGGTAATGAGGTGGTCTTCTGTACCATTGGGGATGCATCGACCTCAGAGGGACTCTTTTGGGAAACCATCAATGCTGCCGGAGTCCTTCAGGTTCCCTTAGCGGTTTTCGTATGGGATGACGGTTACGGAATTTCGGTGCCTCGGCATTACCAGACGACCAAGAACTCTATTTCAGAAATTCTCCAGGGATTCCAATGGGAGGAAGGGCTGGGAGGGCTTCACCTCTACAAAGTAAAAGGCTGGGACTACCCTTCTTTAGTGGAAACCTTCCAGAAAGGCATTGAGCATACCAGAAAAACACATATACCGGCGATTTTCCACATTCAAGAACTCACCCAGCCCCAAGGACATTCCACTTCCGGGTCTCATGAGCGATATAAATCCCCGGAACGCTTAGCCTGGGAAAAGGAATGGGACTGCCTGGCTAAAATGAAGGAGTTTATCCTCCGCTCAGAGATTGCCACGGAGGAGCAACTGGAAGAAGTAGAAGAAGAGGCCCGTCAAAAGGCGCGGGTCGCAAAGCAGAACGCCTGGTCTGCATTCCAAGCGCCCATTCGAGAGTTGGCCGACCAGTCCATTCGTCTGGCCCAACAGCTGGCATTTGAAGGGGCCGGCGAAACGGAGCAGATTCAGGGATGGATCGGCGAGCTAAAATCCAATCCCACGCCGATTCGCAAAGATGTAAGCCGGCTGTTATTCCGACTCAAGCGTATGGCCAAAGGCGATAGCCAAACCGCCCGGGAAGTTCAGCGGCTCTATACGCAGGTAGAAGAGGAAAACCGTCAGCGATTCAATAGTCACCTGTAGTCCCAGTC
>CAZYEZ010000182.1:0-3601 GCA_964646775.1 uncultured Chitinophagaceae bacterium
GGAAATAATTACGAACGCAAGGGAAGTTCCTTTTTCCATTGGCCTCATGGATAAAAGAGAAAGAAATTTCGGTTTAATTGGTTATCCCATCGAGCATTCCTGGTCGGCATCATGGTTTACTTCATTTTTCAAGGAACAAGGAATTGCGGCTCGCTATCGTTCCATTCCCATCCCTAGGGAGGAGGAAATCAGTGCCAGGCTCGCACAATACAAGGAGCTGGACGGATTTAATGTGACCATCCCATATAAAGAGGCCATAATCGACCACTTGGATGAACTCGATGAGACCGCCGCGGCCATTGGTGCGGTCAACTGTGTGGTAATCAAAGAAGGCGTTCGCAAGGGATATAACACGGATGCCCCCGCTTTTCTCAAAACATTGGAAGGGGTAGATATTCCAGGTGAAGCGATGATACTTGGTACAGGCGGCGCCTCCAGGGCTGTTGCCTATGCGCTGGATAAGCGGGGTGTTCGCTGGAAAAAATTGTCAAGGAAGCCCCAGGCTGGGCAGTGGGGATACGACCAGCTTCACAAGGAATCACTCTCGGGGTTTTCACTGATCGTTAATACGACGCCCTTGGGCTCTCTCCCTTTGAAGGATCAGGCACCTCCGATTCCTTATGCCTCGCTTCCTCGAGGTTTGATGTTCTATGACCTGGTTTATAATCCCTCTGAGACCCTGTTTATGCAAAAAGGGAAAATCATCCAGGCTAGGGTTCGCAATGGATGGGATATGCTTGTTTGGCAAGCCCGCTTTTCTTGGGAGATCTGGTCCGCCTATCACCCGATCGTATAGTAGACGCAAGTCGTCAAAAAATTTCGGATAAAGGGAAGCTTACGGATCCAGGAATACTGAACTTTTGGCTGCATTCCGAACTTGTATCGATAGATTGGGTTGATCAGGTAATGACGCTTATTCTTGATGTCGAAGCCCGCATCTCGGACGATGCTTTCAAAACGCTCAATGGTGATCTGAGTTTGGTGAATCTCCATGAGTTCGCGGATAATCCCCGGGTCCTCGCCCGCGATGCGAAGGATTCCTTTGTAGATAGGTCGGGGCAAGATATGGTAGTAAGGCAGCTTGCTGGTCAGCTTTTTCTCACAGATCTGCTGGTGCCCGCCAAAAGGCATGTACCAGGGTGGGAAGCCGAAGAATATCTGTCCCTGAGGTTTTAGAAAGTTTCTCAAATAGGGGATAAAGCGCTCTTGCTCGGGAATATGTTCAATGGCATCTTTTAAGATGATCAAATCGAACATATTGCGGAATGTTTGCAGGAAATGCTCGTTATAGACGTTTTCGCAAATAAACTGAACCTGCCCGGATTCGACCTCCGCCTTCAGGAAGCCTTTTGCCAGTTCTATGCGCTCTGGATTCAGATCGACGCCCACGCCGATGCATCCTGCATCGAGGAAAGGTTTTAAAACGCCCCCTTCTCCGCAGCCGATTTCCATGACCATCGTGGCGGCGCTCAGTTTCTTTGATTCCTGGACAAAGGGCAGAACGAAATCTCGGGCATTTTCTACCTGCTGTTCAAACCGGACTTGATCGTTCTTATGCTGAATTAAGGCCAAGGCAAATTTTTTTGTCAAAAATACGGTTATGGGTCCATGGATTTTTCCTTTTCGGAAAGGATTTCCAACTGTGCCCGAATACTTTCATCGTGAATGATCTGATACAATTGCAGAATAAACTGGCGAGAAAGTTGGAGTTTTTCTCCACGCTGAGTTCGGGTCTCTATGATTTCCCGCCAGCGCTCCGGTTGATAGGCCGTGAGATTTTCTTCTTTTTTAAGGTTGCCGATTTTCACGCTATACTCCATTCTGCGCACAAGCAAGTCAATTATTTCGACATCGATTGCATCCATTTCTTGACGGAGCTGCTCTAACTTATAACCTTTTCCGACCCGGTCGGCCTTTGAATCCCTGAATATGAGCTGTTCCAAAACGGATGTCAGATCGGCGATGCTAAGCTGCTGATCGGCGTCGCTCCATGCTTTGTTTGGATTCGGGTGGGTCTCGATCATTAGACCGTCAAAGCCCATGTCCATGGCTTTTTGTGCAAGATTTGCAATTTTATCCCTGCGGCCGGCAATGTGACTCGGGTCGCAGAATAACGGAAGGTCTGGCCGGATCCGTTTAAGTTCGATGGGAACGGACCAATGGGGAGCATTCCGGTATTGGGTCGGATTATGATACAGAGAGAACCCACGATGAATGGCGGCTACTTCGGCCTGAGATGCTTGTTCAAAGCGTTCGATGGCGCCGAGCCAGAGATTCAAATCTGGGTTAACTGGATTTTTGACCATAATCGGAACCTCGGTTCCTTTGGTGGCTTCGGCAAGCTGCTGAACCAGAAATGGATTGACCGTAGTCCGAGCTCCTATCCATAGGACATCGACCCCATATTTTAATGCGAGCTCAACATGTCGGGGCTCGCCCACCTCCACGGCGGTCGGCAGGTTAAACTGGGCACTCAGCGTCTGAAGCCATGAGAGCGCTTCCTCACCTATGCCCTCAAAACTCCCTGGCCGGGTACGGGGCTTCCATACACCTGCTCGAAACAGGTTTACCCCCAATGGACCCAAAGATTTGAACAATGTTTCCAGCTGTTCTGGAGTTTCTGCACTACAAGGACCGGCGATGAGGAAAGGACGGATTCCTGATTGAAACATGGCCATGGAACAAAGTTAAGGTAAAGCAAGGCGACGAAGGCCATGATTCAATGCAATCCTTAGGCCTAACAGGAGATATAATTACCTTTGCCCCATGAATTTTAGACCCACCACCGAGCAACTCGCCGACGGGGGATTGATTTTGGTGAATAAGCCCTATACCTGGACTTCCTTTGATGCGATCCATTATCTAAAGAAAGTGTTGCGACTAAAGATTGGGCATGCCGGCACTTTGGATCCGCTGGCAACGGGTTTGCTAATCTGCTGTGTGGGCCCATGGACCCGCCGTTTGACGGAGTTTCAGCGCCTTGACAAGGTTTATACAGGGGAGATATTTCTGGGGGCTAGGACCCCCACATTTGATCTGGAATCTGAACCCGAGCCTTCGGGGAATATCGACATGCTAACTGAGGAAGCGCTGGAAAATGCCCGACGGCAATTTAGTGGAAAGGTTTTACAGGTGCCTCCAGCCCATTCGGCGATCAAGAAAGGGGGACAAAGGGCTTATGCCTTGGCCCGAGCCGGAAAAGAGGTTAAGATGGAGCCACGAGAAGTGAACATCATAGATTTGCAGTTTACACGAATTGAACTACCCGTGGTAAGTTTCCGGGTGCACTGTAGTACGGGTACTTATATTCGGTCTTTAGCGAACGATATCGGGGAGTATTTGGGAGTGGGTGGATACCTTCAGTCTTTGTGTAGAACCCAAATCGGGGAGTTTTCTCTTGATGATGCATTGAGCCCCAAGGAATGGAGAGCGTTTTGGACGAAAGAACAAACAAGTTGACGGTTTTGATTTTTTAGCTACCTTTGCCGTCCCATGATCGCCGCAGAGAGCAAAGTGCTTTGCGAATCTTCGGAGATTTTTTATCTGTTTTACCAAAAGCAGAGGAAGAGTAAGAAATGGGACTCGGGACGTAGCGCAGCCC
>CAZYEZ010000183.1:0-1585 GCA_964646775.1 uncultured Chitinophagaceae bacterium
CTGACCATTTGATCGGCTAGATGATGCACATCGAAAATGCCTTGGATACGATGATTTTCCGTTTGCGCTAATTTAGTGGAGTACTTGCAAATGTCGCTATTTTAGGAGGATGGGCAGTATCTGCCCATCTTGGATCACTGGGTGGTGCATTAGGATTTTAAGGAAACCCCCGTTATTATCTAGCGGATAAGTTTAAATACACTCAAATATATCAAGCATTCGATATCGAATGCTTGATATATTTAAATTTTTGGCAATGAAAAAAGATATACCGGTAGTCATAACAATGTTTCTCGTGTGTACCGCGGTAATTTATTTTCTGAAAAATGGGATGGACTCTTTGCCCCATATCAACGGTAGAGAGTTGCTAGGAGCGGTAGTTGTCGCTTTAGCAATAGTTGCTATTCTTTACTTTTATGTTTTCAAAAGGCATAAGACTGATAGAAGCAAACATTAAAAGTATTGCTAAGCTGCCTTTTCACATTGGGAAATTTCAAACGGTATTTTTAACCCTCTGTTTTCCCTCGCCCTCCATATATTCTAAATACCATTTTCTGGCCGCTACATAAAACGGTTCATTGCCTATGATAGCGTTTATCCAGATCAGGTAGAGCGTAAAATGTTCCTGGAAGCCATTTGTGCCTTTCAGCGAGGCAAGGTATTCGGTGACGATGTCTTTCACTTCCTGAAGCAACCGGCGTTTCACAGCCAGCGTGCCATAGTCATGTTCCTTTTGCAGTAAGGCAGCGATCCGGATTTCCATCGGAAAACGCACGTCATAGTCCTCAAACTGCCTGAAATACCGGTATGCGGAGTGCGCCAAAGCCGGAACCACGCTGTAGGATTTGCTGTGCAGCATATTGAACAGCCGGAACAGGTAAAGGTCATCATAGATATCGCGGCGTGCGTCTTTCGATTCCTTCCGGAACAGGTTATTCCAGAGCTCATCAGCACGGTTCAGGTTATCGATTCCCATATAGGCATTCATGAGATTGGCCATAATCACCAGCTTCGACTCAAAAGAAAGCTGATCGCCATACTCCGCAAGTCCCTCTTGGGCATACCGGATCGTCTCCTCCAGTTTTTCCCGCTCACCCATGTAATTATAGATGATCAACTGGTAGGAAACTTTGTAGTAGAACATCCGTACATTGAAAGCATGCGACTGGTTAAAACGTTGGTGTTGGATATACACGCCCCCTAGCATCAAGCGGTTGAGCGCATCGTCGTAACCGGGGCAAGCTTTGGCTACTTTAGCGATTACGGATCAATTACTGCAAATGCTACGGCGACATCACCCGTTTGTATTGGCGATAATATCCAGCTATAGGCAAGCAGTGCCCCAGGAGCTACGTATTCATGGGTAGGACCGAACGCGTTTACGAGCACCTTGCAAAATCCGGTAATTTCCGGAGCCACATTCTCCAATACTGGAACATACCTCCTGACAGTCACTTCTGGTAGCTGTAAATCCTATGCTACGGTAAACGTTTCGGTTATCCGGTGCCCCAAGGAATGCATTATCGAGGCGGGATACTGTATCAATTTTAATTATCCGTTGACTTATAATTTTTGGGCAACATGA
>CAZYEZ010000183.1:1595-3601 GCA_964646775.1 uncultured Chitinophagaceae bacterium
GGGACTTCGGCGATGGCTCTCCGGTAATTACAACCGGAGTTGGAAACATTTCACATACCTACCCATCCGGCGGCTGGTTTTCTGCCGTCATAATCTACACGACACCAGATGGCACAGAATGTGCTAAAAAGTTCGACCTGTGTATCCCGAATTATGCCCCCCGAGAGGGAAAGGCCGTCTGAAGAAACATCCATGCAAGAATCAGATATCCAAGATGTCTTCATCGGAGATCTTTACCCGAATCCCGCCAATACAGAAATCAATATCTCGGTAAAAAACGAGAAGAATAACGCAAGCGTATTGATCAATTCAGCGGACGGCAAAGAAGTCTTAAGGGAAAAGAGTAAAAGTACCAGATAACGGTGTATTGACGGTGCCCATTAGCTAATGAACGGAAGGGGTGTACTTTGTGGAGCTAAAGGTTAACGGAAAAAAGACCGTTAGCAAGTTCGTCAAGTTATGATGGAAGTCTTTATATCAACAGATTGAAGTACGTTTTTTTGCAAAACTTTGGTACTTAAATTAAATAGCTTGCAATACTTTTACACTTCCTCGCGGCTTTGTGAGAAGACGCCTTTCTACCCGGTAGTATTCTACGAAGACATAAAAATTTCGAATGAAATTAGTCCGAAGAGTATTAAATAGTAAAGCGCTTGAACGGTTTCGCCGAACATTGGTTGTAAACACCGGGATTTACTGCCGGATTAAAAAGCTAAACCCCACCGTTTCCGAAGATCTCCGTTTAGTAAAATTGTTGCATCATTTTAGTGTCACGAAAGTTTTAGATGTGGGAGCCAATACCGGGCAGTTTGCCGAATCTCTCGTAGATTTCGGTTATAATAATCAAATTGTTTCTTTTGAACCGGCCGAAGATCCCTACAAAGCATTAATCCGGCGATCCGGACGCTATAAACAGTGGACGGTAGCCGATCGATGCGCAATTGGAAATATGGAGGGAACAATTGATATCAATGTTTCAGAATCGACAGATTTCAGTTCAATAAAAGCCATAAAGCAGGATTTTGTAGAAAAAGAATCCGTTGCTAAGACCGTTAAAAAAGAAACGGTGCCAATACATACGCTCGATCAACTTAAAGGCACGTATTTTGATGATACGGACCGCATTTTCTTAAAAATAGACACCCAGGGATACGAGCAGGAAGTGATAGAAGGTGCTTCGGAGCTAATGAAAAATGTAGTTGGAATCAAGCTTGAAATCAACTTATCCAAAAGAAATGCACTCTACGAAAACATACAGTGGGATATCAACGACTACCTCGGCTTATTCCGCCGATATGGAATGGAATGTGTAAGCTTGGAAGGCATTTCTGCTGACAAAATCACCGGTGAAATGTACGAAGCGGATGGTATCTTTTTTAGGTACAATCGATAATGGGCGTTCTTTTCCCGTAATATTGAAATCCTACTTTTCGACTGTGCGATATAACTTCTAACCTTTGATTTGTGATTCTTCGTTAAATCGGGCAAAAAGGCATTCAATTTGAAGTCAAGGCCAGCTCATTCTTGGGCTGGCCTTGCTTTACCCGTGATGTCGTAAAAATTATCCCCTGAATATCAACACAATGCCTGCGCCCGCGTAAAACAAATTTTGCTATTATTTTTAGTATTGCTATTATTGGTGTCATTTAATTGATGCTGACGGTAACAATGGAGAAACAAAGTGTGCGGCAAGTGGTGCATTGTGATCTGGATACGTTCTTTGTAAGTGTGGAACGGCTGGTCAATAGCGCCCTGGTGGGCAAACCCGTACTGATCGGTGGAAGCAGCGACCGGGGCGTGGTGGCGTCATGTTCTTATGAGGCGCGTCGGTTCGGCGTGCATTCGGCAATGCCGATGAAGCTGGCGCTGCGGCTATGTCCGGAAGCCGTGGTGGTTCGGGGTGACCACGACCTCTACAGTAAGTATTCGGGCACGGTGACCGAGATCATCGAGGAATGTGCGCCGGTGGTGGAAAAGGCCAGCATCGATGAACATTACCTGGATAT
>CAZYEZ010000184.1:0-3599 GCA_964646775.1 uncultured Chitinophagaceae bacterium
AGGAGGGAAAATTGGGGCGTTTAGTTCAATGAAACGGGTTAGTTATTTAGCAACCGCTATTTATCCTAGGGAATTATTTTTTTCTGGCAAGTCCATGAACCCCCTTTTGAGCATATCGGATGGATCAACGGACCTTAGGGTCTGCCTCGACGGGAAGCCGATGTTTCTGGTTGATTCTCACATTTGCGGGCGTCCAGGGAATGCGTTCCTGAAAGGGGTGGCGACGCACCGGGCAACCGACCAGGGGACATATGGGGCAGCAGGATGGCACGCAGGCATCTATATGGATGAACATGTCCACCTTTTTGCCGAATTCGGCCTTCACCAGGTCTTCCAGCTCGTGGATTTCATGCTCCCCTTGGGCGACCTGATCATACCAGGGCAGGGTAAGATGGGCATCGAGATGGAGCTGTTTCCCGGTTTGAATGACTCGAAGGTTATGCAAATCGATCCATTTTGTCCTTCGATGCATTTCAATATGGGAGATGACCTCTGCCAGGAGATCTTCGTCCACTTCATCCATGATGCCCGCCAGCGACTGTCTTATGATTTTGTATCCAGAAAACAAGATATAGACGGCAAATCCTAGGGCCACGACCGCATCGATCCATTCGAGCGAACTGATCAAAACCAGCGATAAACCAAGGATCAGTGCCAGGGTTGTCAAGGCATCGGATAGCAAATGCTGTCCCGCGCTTTGCAAGACCATTGACCGGTGTTTTTTTCCGGTCCTTACCGCCAGCCTGCCGACAAAAAAGTTCAGGATCCCCGTTCCTGCGGCGATGCCGATTCCGAGATCTAATTGAGTCATCGGTCTGGGGTGGAGGAGGCGATCGATGGATTGATAGATAATGATCGCGGCGGAGGCAATGATGAGTAAACCCTCTAAAAAGGCAGAAAGGAATTCAACCTTTCCATGCCCGAAGGGATGATTGAGATCCTTGGGCTTGGCGGCAAGGCGCACACTATAGAGTCCCATGGCTCCAGCCAGAACATTAACTCCGCTTTCCAGGGCATCGGTGAAAAGACTTACGGATCCGGTAATTTGCCAGGCGACCAATTTTGCCGCCAGGACAATCCAGGCGATGATGGCAATGAGCCATTGGATGCGTAAGGGGCTCCTGGACATAGGCTAAACCGCATGGGATTTTTTGGGAGTCCGGAATGCTTGAGCAATCATTCCTCCTGCCATTCCGGCTGCTGCGCCCATGACCGCACCTATGAGTATATTCATCATTAAGAAAACAGGAGTCGGCATTCCAAATATAGTGGCCATTTTTTGAGCAAGGATTTGCTGGTTCTGTGCATCCCGAAATAAAATCAATAAGGTCCAGATGCTTCCAATTAGTAGAAATCCAACCCAAAAACCTTGCCGCAGGGAGAGCCGGAAGCTCAAGGCCAGGAGAAATGGGATGGCGGCGGTGAACCACCAGGGGCCGACGGCGGTCAAAGCGAAAGTCAGCAGGAAGACGAGTAGATATAGCAGTCCTTTTGGCATATTATCGGGCAATAAGGGTCCATTGATGATTTAAAGAGGCGGCCGGAAGGCTGGAATCTCGTGGCAAAAAATGAAGCGGGAAATAGTTTCCCTCAGCCCAGGGTTCGACGAACGCATCGTAAGCCGGAGATCCGGGGTTGCCGGATTGACCGCCCGCATAAATGCCGACGGCAACCAATGGGCTGTCCAATTCAACGATCATTCGCCAGCCGGGACCATAACCAGGTTTTTGCGCTTGGATGGACGTGGCGCTGCCGTCTAGCGAAAGTCCACGGATGCTCAGCGCCTCCAGGCGGCTGAGGTGGTTTAAGGCCCCGGGTTGAACGCGAGCCCATCGAGCGTCCCCCGAATATTGGGTTTCTATGTCTACGATGACCTCCTGAAGCGCTTGGACCAGGGCTTCCCTCCAAGTATCCAGTTCTGCAGGCGTTACCGCTTGGGCTGGATGGCTGCTCTGACTTTGGGACCGCGGACCAAGCTGGGTTTCCATCCAGAACAGGGTTTGGCCTAATCCGGGCCAATAGGCTTCCTCGACGCCCGGGAGTACGGAATGCCAAATGGCCTCCCGCCAATGCGTCCACCATAAGTGGAAATAGGAAGGAGCGATCTGTTCGGCAGCCATACGGAAATCCCATTTTTCAAGGATTTGGATGGCGGCCTCGACTTTGGGGTCCCGTATCGCTTCTCTTTCGAGGAGCCCAAGCATCAGGGGTAGGGCTTTTCCCGCAAGGACATCGTGGGCATCCAGCTGGATGCGCTTCATATCCTCGAATGCGAAAGACGGCTGGGATGATAGAAGCGCTTGAATACGCCATGACCGAAAGTCGGAGAAGGCACCCCGATACCAATAGGGGTATTCAGGCCCCGTGGTTACCTGGTTTGCCGCCTGTATGAATCCCTGCTCCGGATTTACGACCTGCGGAATCTGGGCGAAGGGGATGGCACCCTTCCAGCGAGTTCGGGGATCTTTCCCGGACTGAAGGTATCGGCCTTGCCCTTTTTGCTTCTGGATCCATTTCCCTTGGGCAAAACCCGCTATGTTCCCATCTATATCGCCGTATACGAAGTTTTGCGCCGGACACTGAAAATGGGAAATGGCATGCTTAAAGGCGGGAAGGTCCTGGGCCTGGTTGATCAGGCAGATGGCTTGAAGTTCGTTGGTGCTATCATGGCCTGTCCAGCTCATGGCGATGGCCCGAGGTGCCGCCGTCGCCCAGGTTTCTTTCAAAGGGTATTCCAAGGGTCCGTGTACCGAGTAGTAAACCGTATCGCGGACCGTATCGCTCCCTTTTACGGCGATGAATTCGGGTCTGGGGATCCAGGGTAACCTTTCGTCCCCATAGGCGTAAACCCCCTTTTCCGGGTCCAGTTCTAAAAGGTAATAGTCCTTGACGTCCTGGTAATTATTGGTTAACCCCCAGGCAATGCGATCATTGAACCCGATGATGATTCCTGGGGCCCCCGGCAGGGAAACCCCATAGCAATTCAGGCCCGGTGCCTGAATTTGCATTTCGAACCAAAGGGAAGGCAGGCCAAGGCGGAGGTGCGGATCATTGGCCAGCAAAACGTGTCCCCGATCTGTTTTTGTTCCATGGATGACCCAGGCATTGGAGCCTTTCCCTTCGACCTCCATGGGGAAGTTCGCAGGGAGGGGCACCGGCGCGCCGTAATCGGGCAGGGATGCCCGGGCTGCCGGGGCCAGAAAATCAAAACGGGTGGATCGGGGGATAAAAGGAACGGAATGGGGAAGGCGGTCAGGATAGAGCTGCTCGACCACGGAATCGCCCCATTGCTGGTAAAGCGCGCTGCGCTGTAGGTCCTGGCTGTTTCCGCTCAGGTCATCGGCCATATACTTTAGCAAAAGAGCCGTTTTTAACGGAGTCCAGGGCTCCGGCTCAAATCCCATGAGCTTGTATTCCAATGGAAACTGTCGATACGTCAGGGAGCGGATGAATGCATTGACCCCTTGGGTATAGGCCGTGAGCACGGTTCGGCTCAAACTGTCGGCCATCATGGCTGCCAGGGAGTTTTCAGCCCCGAAGACCATTCCTTTATGGCGCTGCTTTCGGTCGAAATCCAAGGTTTGAGGTCCAAGAATTTC
>CAZYEZ010000185.1:0-3579 GCA_964646775.1 uncultured Chitinophagaceae bacterium
ACGAGCTTGAAGCTTCTTGGCCAAGGACCATCGGTCCAGGGAATGGAGGCATTGAACATCATATCGAATCAAGTCCTTCACCTTATTGGATTGCAAGTGTCCAATAAAGTGATTGATATGCGGAACCGTTCGAAGCGCCTCATACTTTTCTTTTAACTCCTGCACCCGATTCTCGGCGATATATACATGGCCGGCAGACAGAGCAATCTGAATCCGGGTGGGTGGCACCGTCTTGGTCGCCAAAATCAGCTTGACCTCTTCCTCAGATCGCTGATTGGCTTGGCAGGCCGCATGAATCCTTGCATGGATCTGTTGAATGCGTTCCAGAATATTATCTTCCATAACTGCGCAAATTTTTTGAATATCGATCCTCCCATCTCGGGCTCTAGTGATTTACGAAAACCTTGTATTCTATGCAAGCCCATCCTTGACATTGTCATTATATTTCTATCTTAGAGAACCAAACCATGCGCAAAATATGAAACTCTCCTTCCATGGCGCCGCGCGAACCGTCACCGGTTCAAAATTTCTACTTGAAATTCCCCCAAACAAAAACATACTCATTGATTGCGGCATGTTTCAGGGAATGGGCTCGGAAACGAACCAGCTAAACAGAGATTGGGGCTTTGACCCCGAGGCGCTCACCGAGGTGGTCCTAACGCATGCGCATATTGACCATATTGGACTGCTTCCCAAACTCGTCAAAGATGGATACAAAGGGAAGATCTTCTGCACCCCCGCTACGGCCAGCATTGCCAAAATACTGCTGATTGATTCGGCCCGAATCCAGGAGTCCGACATCCGGTTCATCAACCGGAAGCGGCGCAATGAAAACCGTCCGCCTATAGATCCCCTTTATACCGAAGAAGAGGCCGAGGCCGTTTTCCCCCGATTTAAAACCGTGCCCTACGAAACTCCCTATACCATCAACGATCAGGTGGAATTCCTCTTTACCGACTGCGGCCACATTATTGGAAGTGCCGCCGCCCATCTGAAAGTCAAGGAAAACAACCAGATCAGGCAGGTTACATTCAGTGGGGATGTAGGCCGTTATCGCTCCATGCTGCTTCGTTCTCCGGCGCCCTTCCCCCCCGCTGATTTCATCGTGATGGAATCCACCTATGGAGACCGCCTCCATGAATTGGCGACCATTGCCAGCGATCGTCTACTGACACATATTAACCAAACTTGCATCCAGAAAAAAGGAAAACTTATCATCCCCGCCTTTAGCCTTGGGAGAACGCAGGAAATCCTATTCATGCTCAACCGTCTAGAAACGGAAAACCGCCTCCCTGCGCTACCCTATTATGTCGACAGTCCCCTCTCGATGAAAATAACGGAAACCATGAAGCAGTTTACTGCCCATTTCAATCAACATGTACAGCGATTATTGAAGGTCGACGATGATATTTTTGATTTCAACGGTCTGCGATTTCTGAAAACCGCCGAGGAATCCATGGCGCTCAATCATTCCCGGGAACCTGCGGTTATCATCGCTTCCTCGGGGATGGCCGAAGCAGGCCGAGTGAAACATCATATCTCGCATCATATCGAAGACCCCCGGACCACGATTCTCTTCACGGGCTACTGCGAGCCCAACTCATTGGGGGGAAGGTTAAAAACAAACCCCGAAGAGGTCCGCATTTTCGGACGCCCGCATTTGGTGAAAGCAGAAATTGCGGAGATCGACAACCTCAGCGCCCATGCAGACTATGATGACTTGTCCCAATGGCTTGCCTGCCAAGACCCTCGATCTGTCGAAACCGTCTTCTTAGTCCATGGAGAGTACGAAGTGCAGAATCAATTTAAGAATCGACTGATGCGCAAAGGATTTACCGATGTTCAGATTCCCAGCCTCCACCAGACCTATGGTCTGGGCTAAAGGTAATCTCTCGGTCTATATACATCTCTTGGCCTCGCCGACTAGGAACTCTTGGGAAAGCTTAGGATGGGAATTTCCGTCTCAAATACATACTCCTTCGCATTCCCTGGGAGCAGAATGCGCTCGAAAAATGACCGATCCTGATGGGTAAAGAAAACCAGAATACTGGGCTTGGCCTTATTTACCGCATCTTTGATTTGTGAAAGGACAGATCGCTCGACATCCCGAAGTTTATAATGCACCTGCACCGTATACCCCGCTTTCTTATTCAAAGACTCTTGAAATGCAGACCGATTGCGTAGGTATTCATAGTGATAGTGGAGATGAAGGATTTCAATGCGCGCATTCAAAGCTCTGGCAAAATCCACGACCCTTTTCAACTCCTCTTCATGCTGCTCCATGTCAGAGGCATAAAGCAGGCTTTTGACCGTCTTCATCTTATAGGCACTCGGCACACAGAAAATCGGAATGGGGGACGTCTGAATTAGTTTGCTAGCGGTCGTACCAAACCATTTCTTCACCCTGCCCGCACCCCGCGTGCTGGTAAAAATAAAAGCTCCATTATGACGAACTGCAAAGTCTACGATTCCTTCTACTGCATCCAGGTTATGCGAAACGGCCACGTTGAGGGCCACGGGTGGATCAATGCGCATGGTGCGATAAATACCCTTGATGAACTGGTAGAGTTCTCCCTGATAGACCTCCCCTCTTCGATCAATATGTGCCTGATACTCCTCGTCCGTCCAAAATGAAGCCCTGAGCACTTTATAAACGTATACGAAAACCAGTTCGGCATTCCGGGCCTCGGCGGTCTTGATGGCAAACCGAATTCCCGCGCGAGAATTTGCTGAAAGATCGGTGGCGACGATGATTTTTTCCATATTGAGCATTGATTTATAAGCGGAGCCAAAGAACCCATTTCCGCGATACAATTTACTTGATTTTATCCTGCTCTACAAGTCATGGCGTGGACCAAACCATGGCCTTGATGAAATCAATGGCTCAGCAAGAATCGCATCTGCTCATACTCCCATCTTCCTGGTCTCCATTCGGTAATCCAGTGAATACTTGCCCGGACCGATTATTAATAGCACGCAATAGGTAATCAGGTAATGGAGTCCCATTTCCTGTTTCGAAAAAGGGTCGCTCCCATGAATATGAAAAACGGCTACCAGCATGGTAATGATCAATGGGACCATAACAAGGCGAGTACCCAAGCCCAAAATAAGGAAGATGGAACAGACCACTTCGGCCAAGACAGCAAGAATTAAGGAAAGGGCAGGGCTCATCCCAAAAACGGAAGGAAACGAAGCAACATCGCCCGAAATCAGGCGTTCCAATTTTGGCAGCCCATGGGTTAGCATAAGTATACCACCTCCGAGGCGTAAAATTAACAGTCCCCAGCCAATGGCGGCATCGTCATAGTTGGTTCGCAGTAACCGTTTCATAGATTATAAACGTTGAAGGCTCTTATTTCAAGGAGGCCAGAATCCCCAAAGTTCTGCTATTCTCATCATTTAGCCCCGTATGAACAGATTTTTTCACAAATGAAAAGTTTACATCCTATACGATGCGTTTACATGGCAGATGGAAAAACCGGAACGAATTTCAACCGAAAGTATTTTCTCCGCCCGGCATGCTCCTTTTGAAGCACATACACCTGCTCCTGTTGGATAAACCAATGCAGGGTATCCCCC
>CAZYEZ010000186.1:0-3496 GCA_964646775.1 uncultured Chitinophagaceae bacterium
CTGCTGAAAACTCGGCAGGTGTGCGAACGTCCACTAAAAACGCACCGCTTTTTAAGGCTTCTTTAAGGTCGCCGTTATCTGTGGGTGCCAGCATGCTTTTGAAGATTCCAAACATAGCTATGATTGTTATGGTAAGGATAATTTGTGAAATACTCGGCTTTGACATATCTATCCAATGCTAGACACGGGAAGCCTGCCATTCGCGCATACCGCCCGAGTAGTTCTTGACGTTTTCGAAGCCGTTTTTGGCAAGGATGGAATAGGCGATGGCAGAGCGGTCGCCGGCTTGACAATAGATTAGGACCGGTTTGTCTTTACTGATTTTTCCCAAGTTGTCGGGCAGGGTTCCGACAAAGATATTTTCTGCCCCCTCTACGTGCCCAGCTTGATATTCGGAGGCGCCACGCAGATCTACGATCTGTACCTTTTCCATGTCGGAGTATGATTTAAATTCCTCCAAGGAAATCACCTCTGCGGTTTTCAATTCCATTCCCAAGCTATGGACGTCTGAAATGTATCCGTAGATATTATCCAGGCCGACGCGCATCAGCTTGCGAGTTAAGTCCGCCATTTGGCTGTCATCGGCTACCAAGATGAACGGTTCTTGATAGTCCAGCATCCAGCCGCACCATGTAGAAAAGGAGTTGTTGCCCTGGATATTTAAGCTTCCGGTGATAAAGCCTTGGGCAAATTCTACCTTACTGCGGGTATCTATAACCTTAATGCCCTTTTCATAGGCGGCCATAAATTGCTCATTGGTCAGCTTCGGGTGCTTGGGAACTTCTATAAGCAACGGACGGTTGACCTTATTAAGGTGCTTCATCATTGCAAAATATTTAGGCGGTTCGGGCTGGTCGGCTAACAAGTTATCGATAAACCCTTTTTCATCTTCGCCGTACTGGAAAGCCCAATTGCGGATTTTCTCGTAACCGACGGTTGAGCTAGGTACGGCTCCTAAAGCCTTACCACAAGCGGATCCTGCTCCGTGTCCCGACCAGACCTGAACATAATCGGGCAGGGCAGCAAACTTTTTTAGGGATTGGAACATTTGTTTGGCTCCGACCTCTTTGGTTCCGACAAGACCAGCGGCTTTTTCCAATAGATCCGGACGGCCAATATCTCCAACGAATACAAAATCACCTGTGAATATCATGACGGGCATGTCCGATGCTGGAAGATCAGTCAGCAGAAAGCTGATGCTTTCGGGTGTATGTCCGGGTGTGTGCATGACCTCCATTCTAAGGTTCCCCACGTTCATAACGTCGCCGTCTTTCAGTCCCACGTGTGGGAACTGGTATTGCCAATCTTCGCCTCCTTCCTCTGATAGATAGATTTTTGCGCCGGTAACCGCTGACAGCTCTCGGGAGCCGCAAAGGAAGTCTGCGTGGATATGGGTTTCGGTAATGTGCGTGATGCGTAGATGGTTTTGCTTGGCAATGTCTAGATACACGTCGATATCTCTTTGTGCATCGATTACCATGGCTTCACCCGTGGCTTGACACCCTATTAGATAACTGCTCTGGGCTAGACTCTTGTCATAAACGTGTTGAAAGAACATGATCCGATTATTTTAGTAGTTGATTCGTCTTTTGATACAGCAAATTTCCGTTACCCATTTCTCTTTTACAGCTACTTTTGTCACACAAGGGAATTAATTCAGGGCCGTTTCTCTGATGATGATATAGATTCCCATTATAAGCACGAACCATCCGAAAACGGGTTTGAGCTTTTCTCCGTTGACTCTTTTGGAAAGAGCCATTCCAATAAAGATCCCCGCGATGGCAAAAGCAGTGACCTGGAAGAGAAAAGGCCAATCAATATGACTTTCGCTGCTTTCTCCAATAAATCCTAAAAGTGATTTGGCGGCAATGATGACCAAGGATGTTCCGACCGCTTCTTTCATCGGTAGATTGCTCATTATGACCAATGCCGGAATAATCAAAAAGCCACCGCCGGCGCCGACAAGTCCCGTCAAAATTCCGACGAGTGTTCCTTCAACGAGAATAAGGGGGTAATTGTATGGCTGCTTTTGGGCCAATGCGGCGGCGGAGGGCTTTCCCTTCTTTATCATACTGTAGGAGGCGACAATCATAAGTACGGCAAATAGCAAGAGCAGGAGCATCGTTTTGGTAACGGTAAACGATCCGAAGTTGATTATTTCGGAAGGAATCGCAGGTATGATATAGGACCTTGTGAAGTAAACAGCGATCATGGACGGAATGCCGAAGACAATCGCCGTCCTGATATGGACCAGGCCTTTTGCGAAATAGGAAAAAGAACCAATGACGCTGGTCGTGCCAACGATGAAAAGGGAATAGGCGGTTGCTAAAACCGCATCGACACCAAACAAATAAACCAAAACAGGAACGGTAAGAATGCTGCCACCGCCACCGATTAATCCTAAGGCTACACCAATAAAAACGGATGCAAAATACCCGGCAATAATCATGAGATTTTTGAAATTGATGCCGTAAAACTGGTTCAATTTCAAAACCTGTCCAGCTACTTAAGTCACATAAGGAGGCTATTTTTGGCTGTTCTGCCGTGGCTTTATCGTGATTTTATTCCTGCCCAAAAGGACGGTTCCATTTTCTTCCAATTGCTTTAAGAGGCGTGATACAACGGTTCGGGCAGTACCTAATTCGTTGGCTAATTGTTCGTGGGTAATATTCAGGGTATGACTGCCTGTGAGTTCTTGTTTTTTGTAGAGTAAGGTCAATAATCGGTCATCTACTTTTTTGAAAGATATGGCATTGACAATCTCCAATAGTTCCTCGAAGCGTTTATGGTACAGGCGGAAAATATATTCCAGCCACTGCGGATATTCTTTAATGAACAATGCCACTTTATCCATGGGTAGAAAAAGGACCTCCGCATGGTCTTCTACTTCTGCTCTTACCTTGCTGGTTTCGTTATGCATACCGCCCAGAAAGGACATAATGCAGCTTTCTCCGGCTTTGATGTAATACAGCAAAATCTCCCTGCCGTCTTCTTCGGTTCGAATTACTTTTAAGGTTCCCTGGGTAACGATCGGGATAGAGCGGATATGTGAATTTTCATGCAGGATAACGCTTCCTGCTTCGTAATTCTTTTGTATGCTATACTTGTATAGTTTCTCTACTAAATCAGGAGAGGACTTAAATTCTGCTATTTGTTGCAAGTCTTTCATTTCTAATATGATCTTGGGTCTCGGGGAGGCTGGCTCGCTTTATGGGAATTTTTTACGCTTAGATTCTGCCGTCTTGCCTAGTGCGAATCCATGGACGGAATGGGAACCCGCTGTTAATTTAAGGTTTATTCATGGAATGGCTCGTGAACTCCGCATTGGATCATAAAGGGGGGGGGAGCCGTTTTATTTATCTTTGCTTTTCATGAATCTTTTCTGATAAAAAACTTATTTTTGCACCCCCTGAATGGAGCCTTGTATATGCTCCGTTTTTTTGCGCCTATAGCTCAGTTGGTTAGAGTAGAAGACTCATAATCTTTTGGTCCCTGG
>CAZYEZ010000187.1:0-3472 GCA_964646775.1 uncultured Chitinophagaceae bacterium
TATTCCAAGGCTGCAAAGAACTGGTTGAAGGAGCTGATGGTGGCAATCAGGGGAAGCTACATCCGGAACGATTACAGCTTTGAAGGAATCCGTGACCGGGTTCTCGAAATGGAGCATCCAATCCTGACGTCCGGGGATTACCCACCGGCTGAAAGGAAACTCCTGCTCCAGGCAGCTTCGATTGCACGTTACTCAGCCCATTACTGGCAACATCATCCTCCGGTGGAAGGCCGGATTTCATGGAAGGGATTACTTGCCGGGTTTGCCAGTGTCACTGCGGACATCATCGGGTTTGTGGGAAGCCTTGATGTCGAAAAATCATCCGGTTGGAGTAAATGGGCACGCTGGGGCGTGCTGTACGGTATGCCGTGAGTGCACGCATCAGCCAGGAACCCCGATATATGAACATGAAAATCAACGGAAATGCAAGATGAACATATTACGAAAGAGGATTTGCAGCAATTCAGGTTCCAGCTGATCAATGACCTGAAAAATTTGATTGCGCAGCATTTGGAAAAGCCCGCGGTCATGGAGTGGGTGAAAAGTAAGCAGGTGCGGGAGATGCTGCATGTATCTCCCGGCACGCTGCAAAACCTACGGATACAGGGCAAGTTGAATCCGAGGAAAGTCGGGGGAAGCTGGTACTACAACCGCAAGGAATTGACGGATCTGTTTGGTAAAGGATAAGGATGGACGAAGATGGAATTTGGCTCATTCAGGGAGTATCTGTTTATGCTGGCCCGTGACAAGCGGCTTACGGTCTGGCACATCAGTGTATTGTTTGCGATCATGCAGCTTTGCCAGCAGGATGATGTGTTCGGAACAACCATATTCATATCCCGGGCCAAAGTCATGAGATTGGCTCGGATCAAGAGCGCCATGACCTACCACAAGTGCATGGCCCAGCTGCAGCAGTATGGATATGTCCTCTACCTACCATCCTATCATCCGGAGGTGGGAAGCCGGGTTTTCCTGCTGTCCAGTTAAAAAATCACAGCCACTCACTTTCACATCTGAATTTCTTGCAGATACAGGGGAAATATCGTACTATTGTATTGATAAAGGAAATACAGTTGTTCTTTAATATGATGTAGGGTTATGGCTGTAGGCATAGCCTTTTGATAGTAGTAAACGAGTTCCTGAATTGGAAGATTTGAGTTGCGTCTTTCGTGGCGTCCGCTTGTGAAGTCGAGCTAATTATCTGTATAAGAGTCATTTGACGCGATGGTTCAAAGCCCATCGTCGGCTCTTTAAATGTTTCCAAAATTACCTGGAAATAGCTCGCGTCAATCGTGGCGTCATCCGATCAGGAAATCTGAGAAACCGCACTGGGGAAGGGCTAGATAAATAGGTTCGAGCCCCTGTCTCTCCGCAGACAAGCCTACAGGCGTCATTGGAAAATAAATGGCGCCTGTTTTATATTTATAAATCTCTTTAAGCGGAATGGGTTTAAATCTCCACCGACCCAGAGCTTGTGCCATGGTGCAGTACCCTTTTCCAGTTGAGCGATGATCGTATCAGCGACCTGCTGGTAGATATCCGGGCGGCTGGATGGGTTTGTTTCTGTTGCATGAACTTGTGTTTGAGTAGTCATTTAAAATCCCTTCCTGAAGGTTTGTTGGTTACAAGGGGATATAAAAACCCGGACATAAGCGACCAACCCGGCAAAAAATTTGGCAGGGCGGGAAAGTCCGAAGGACGGAGAAATTTATTGTTGGGGGAGGGATTGGTCTGGGTTATCACCGC
Source organism: uncultured Chitinophagaceae bacterium (assembly GCA_964646775.1). Taxonomy (GTDB): domain Bacteria; phylum Bacteroidota; class Bacteroidia; order Chitinophagales; family Chitinophagaceae; genus CAYPQN01. The sequence goes on from CAZYEZ010000187.1 coordinate 1,747, forward strand.
GATAAGACCAACACGCCGACACGCCGAACAACAGAAAGGAACGGCTACTTCATAATGAAAGTGCTTGCAATAGATTATACAATTGCAGAAATAAGTATCAGCCAGACATACTCTGTATTTTGAGCATGCTATACTGGATTCGGGGTATAGTCAAAGAATGTTTTCCCATACGGCTTGGGTCGTGGATGGTTTATTTTGGACGTACCTTTAGTACTCTTAGTAACAATAACCAGTAATTTATAAACGGTGTCGCAGAGCCATGCGGTGAATAAAGGCCGATAAAATCTTTGCCGGTGGATTCCTGTAGAATAATCGATGGTTTCGCATAGGATGGACTATGACCCTAAAGTTTGGCGACCATCCATTTTTTACGGAATTTTGCCATCCTCCAGGGTTGCCATCAAGCCATCCATTGGAAGGCTGGCAGTCACCCTATAACCATCGAAAGAGAACAATGAGAAATAAAATTGCCATAGCGGTGGTCTTAGTTTTTGTTGTGCTTTTTTTTATCTCTATGGACGTATCAAAGCCCACGGCAGCGTTATCCGACCATTTTAACGGAGATCGCTTCATTAATCCAACGCTAGAGACGCAGATATCCCCGGGAATTGGCGATATATTTAGATTAATCAGGGAAGGCAGGCCCGATTGGCCCTCCAGCATTCCGAATTTGACCAAACCGCAGTTGAGCGAATCATTCATTGACGGAGACTTCTCCATTACATTTATTAATCACGCGAGTTTTTTAATCCAGACTTCGGACTTGAATATTATTACGGATCCGGTCTGGGCGGATCGAGCTAGTCCATTCAGCTGGATCGGTCCAAAAAGGGTAAGAGAGCCTGGTGTGGATTTGGACAGCCTGCCTCCCATTGACCTGATACTTATAAGCCACAACCATTACGACCACCTTGATAAGAAGACCCTTAGACAGTTGAATCAGCGGTTCCGCCCAAGGGTGCTGGTACCCATGGGAGATAAAAATTTGGTCGAGTCCCTTGGTTTTGAGCATGTGCGAGAACTCGACTGGTGGGAAAGTGTTGAGCTGGACCGCCATACGACGATAACGTTCACACCTCAGCAGCACTCTTCAGGAAGAACGCTTTTTGATCGCGATAAAAGTCTCTGGGGAAGCTACTATATCAGATCGCGTGGTAGGAGGATCTATTTTGGCGGCGATGGAGGTTACTCCACCCATTTTGCAGATATCAAAGATAGATTGGGGGCGCCGGAAGTGGCCATGCTCGGCATTGGATCTTATTTGCCCAACTTCTTTATGAAAGCCATACATACTTCACCGCAAGAAGCGGTGACCGCGCACTTGGATTTGGGAGCCGTGCAAAGCATAGGGATGCATATGGGTACGTTTCAGCTGGCCTCCGAAGGTTTTGAGCAGCCCATGGAAGACCTTATGACAGCTAAGATGAAGCATCGATTAGCCGATGATGCGTTCATCGTACTCAAAGAAGGAGAAACCATTTTTTATCGCAAAAATGACCATTTAAAGAGCCCGCCTGTTCATTCTTTGGCTCTGGAGCCTATGGAGAAAGAGGGATACTCAGGGGATGCTAATTAGATGAATTAGAAACCTCTAAACTAAACACAACGGGGAGGATGTATTCGATATCGGTATTCTCCCCTTCCAGTTGACCAGGAATCCATTGTCCAGAAGTGGCTTTAACCACCCGCAATGCTTCATCATCCAGTATTGGAGCTACCGAATTCA
>CAZYEZ010000188.1:0-3461 GCA_964646775.1 uncultured Chitinophagaceae bacterium
GGATTGGATGAGGGACTCGATCTGGGCTACCATTTCATCTAAGGCAGCATAGCTTTTATCCGGTTCGGTGATCTGCACGATTTCCACTTTATCGAACTGATGGACACGATTTAAACCCCGAACATCCTTGCCGTAGGAGCCAGCTTCCCGCCGAAAACAAGGAGTAAACCCGGTTAATTTGATGGGTAGCTCCTGCGCAGGCAGAATCTGATCCCGAAATAGATTGGTGAGCGGAACTTCAGCCGTGGGAATCAAATAGAGCTGATCTTCGTTGATATGGTACATTTGCCCCTCCTTATCCGGCAGTTGTCCAGTGCCAAAAGCGCTGTTCTCGTTGACAAGGTAGGGGGTATAAAACTCTTTATAACCCTGCGATATATTGAAGTCTAAAAAGTACTGAATCAGCGCGCGCTGCAGCTTCGCTCCTTTTCCCATATATACGGGGAAACCGGAACCGGTTATTTTGGTTCCTAGCTCTAAACTGAAAAGCTGGAATTTTTTTGCCAGCTCCCAGTGCGGCATGGCCTCTTTTCCCAAACGGGGGGTGTCGGTGGATTGGATGATCTCGTTATCTTCGGCACCCTTGCCCGCCTTGACGGATTCATGTGGCAGATTAGGGATGCGGACTAGCAAGTCCATCAGTTGGGTCTCCGTCTCCGTTAACCGCGCTTCCAGCTCGCTGAATTCTTTTTTCCATTCGCTGATCTCCCCTATTAAGGCATCGGCCTCCTCTTTTTTCCCTGCGCGCATCCATTCATTGACTTGCCGGGATCCCGATTTAATTCTTGCGGCCACTGATTCCGCATCCTGTTGCCACTGGCGTTTTCGTTCATCTACTTGAATAATCTCGTCTACCCATTCAAGTCCCTGGAAACCTCTCTTTTGAAGTCCTTGGATGATTTGGTCTTTATTCTGACGAAATAGAGTAATCGGAAGCATAATTACGGGTTGGAATTTCGGAACAAAAATAAACCCTTAATCCGGGATTCCCTTTTTTGCGTCGAATTCTCTACCCTCATTTAAGGCACTTCCACCGCATTCAGGATTTCGTTGAGGATTTGGACGCTGTCAATGTCCTCGGCCTCTGCCTCATAACTTACCCCGATACGGTGCCTGAAAACGTCATGACATACGGCCCGGACATCCTCGGGGATAACATAACCTCTCCGTTTGATAAACGCGTAGGTCTTGGCGGCAAGAGCCAGGTTGATGCTGGCTCTGGGCGAGGCCCCATAGCTGATCAGAGGTTTGAGTTTTTGGAGTTGATAGTTTTCAGGGAAGCGCGTGGCGAAAACGATGTCCAGGATATACTGTTCGATCTTTTCGTCCATGTATACCTCACGGACCAGTTTTCGGGACTCCAATATATCCTGGGTGCTGACCACGGGTTGAATGGGTCGACTTCCTTCGGGGTTTAGATTGTAGCGGATGATTTGGCGCTCCATCTCGAGGCTGGGATAGGTTACCACGACTTTGAGCATAAACCGGTCTACCTGCGCTTCAGGAAGCTCATAGGTTCCTTCCTGCTCAATAGGGTTCATGGTGGCCAGCACAAGAAAGGGTTCTTCCAGTTTGAAGGTTTGGTCGCCAATCGTAATCTGCCGCTCCTGCATGGCTTCAAGAAGCGCGCTTTGAACCTTTGCCGGGGCCCGGTTGATCTCATCGGCTAAAATGAAGTTTGCGAAGATGGGGCCTTTCCGCACGGCAAACTCATGAGACTGTGGATTATAGACCATGGTGCCCAAAACATCCGCCGGTAAAAGGTCGGGTGTGAACTGAATGCGGGCGAAATCGGCATCGATGGCGGCGGCTAGCGATTTAATGGCTAGGGTTTTTGCCAACCCTGGCAGGCCTTCCAACAACACATGCCCATTGGCCAGAAGTCCGATGAGCAGCCGTTCAACCATGTGTTTTTGGCCGACTAGGGTTTTATTTAACTCAAGTACGAGAAGATCTATAAAGGCAGATTTTTCGTGGATTTTCTCGTTGAGTTCCCGAATATCCGAAGGGGCAGTTGAAATATCCATAGCTTGAGATCACTTGCGTCCAATAGGACGGTTTATAGGGTATAATAAGGCATTCAAATTTAGACTCCATGGAGGGAATCGGCTGTTAAAAATCAGTTAATGGGGGTTAGAGAGGGAAGCAGTTCAAGTTCGCAGATTCGGGAATCAGAGAGCCCCTTAGCGATTTAACGAGGGTCGGGTCGTTGTCGCCCCGTTGCGAGGCTTGAGCTTTAAGCCTGTTTTTGATATATTGTACTCCTTTAGTTTACTCCTTTAGTTTTAAGGGCGGAAGGTATCCAACGCGAAGGGCTTAGAGATGAATCATTAGTATCAAGGTGAAAGGTACAAGTCATATAGATGAGATGATCAGCATGGACTCTATTGCGCTGACGGCCATCCTTGAATACTGGAAAGAGCATGATGTAGAAATCGTTTGCATAGCTTATGCAGAACTTAAAAAACGCGATTTTCCCATCGACCAGAGAATTCAACGAAAGATCAACGCCTTCTGCAATAAACATGGTGTAGCAAATATGGAAGAGTTCGTAGGACGAATGCTGGCTAAGAAGGATTTTCATCGCTATGATGCGGTTTTCAACACCGAAACGGATTTTACCAAACGCCGTTTCGTGGGCGCAGAAGAGATGCCCAAGGGGGATATGTATTGAACGATGATCTTTCGATGGGTATGCTTGGAACGTACTGGGTCTCGCCGGATCCAAGATTGGAGCAGTTTTCAGAAAACAGGTATCCACTGCTTGTTACCATCAGATCGATTTTTCGAGGGTTGGGATACCTTTCTATACTGGTATTGATTGGGATAGGTTTTGCTTTTTTTATAGAGTCGAATGCTTTGCCTGCTTTGATCATAGCATTTGTTGGCTGTTTATTAACCTGCTTAGGCCTTTTCGCCTCCTCGGAATTAATTAAGCTTTTTATGGACATAGAGCGGAATACGAGAATGGGCCCAAGAGCGGGGCATGGAAACATCCAGCAGGATAAACAAGAAAAAAGCTGGAATGACTGATTTTAAACTGCTTTGGCTTCGAGCGAAAGGGCAGCCCAGGATTTCAGACCCTCAGGCCAAGGACGGAGCGCGTCCGCGGGGAAGTGCAAGATGGCGCTTCCGTTATGGCAGAGAAACTTAACTTTGCACCCTATGATTCCCGATTTTGAATATCGATGGTCCCAGGCGGAATCCTTTTTAAAGGAACGGTTTCATAAGGTCCCGGACATGGAGGGCATTCTCTATCTTGTCGGAATCAATGAACTCGATGAGTTTCCGCTTCGGAGGAAGTTTTCTAAAGAGCAAAAACAGGATCTTATCCACCTGGGCGTTTGCCGCCTCCTGAGCTTGCGTGGCATCTATGAATTAGAAGGCAGAGATCAGGATGGCTGGCCTCATTTTCGTCAGATTGCAGAAATAAAGGTTCAGGGAGTCGAACAACAGGAGCT
>CAZYEZ010000189.1:0-3431 GCA_964646775.1 uncultured Chitinophagaceae bacterium
GCCACGTAGGGCTCATTATTCAGAATGAAATGGATATGCTGACCCTGCGCAGAATTATTACAGTTTTTTGAAGCTGCGTCCGCAGTCTGAGACTTGAGCTCATAGTTGGCAACTTTGAAACTAAAGCGAATCAGGACGGAATCGTCTCCGGCTTCCTGGGTCTTCCAATCCGTAAGGCTAAGCCTTGCATCGGGAAACTCTGGAGACGCCGAGGGCAGATCGACAAGGGTGGGTTGATCTACGGAGTCTACCTCATCGGTCCGGGTAGATTCACCTTCCGTGCTTTGACAGGAGGCCAGGAAAAGAGCGGCCCCGATCCCAAGGGTGGTCCAAGTGTTTCTATAATTCATGAGATAATATATTTTTTTCAAAGCTAGGACCTAATGGGCAGAATGGCAAAAACAATGTCGAAACCGATAAGGCGTAGAACGGGGAAACCCGCGTGAATTTTAGAAAATTTTAAATTTTTCCTTCCTTTGTTCTTCTATTTTTGTTTGAAATTCAGCCATTATGCCGGGATTTGAACGTTTTGGAGAGGCGGAAAGGAAGGAAGTCTTGGATGTATTGGAAACAGGAGTTCTTAGGCGCTACGATGGTCGCGCCGGACGGAAAGGGAAAGCAGTGCAGATGGAGGAAGAACTTGCCCAGCGCTTCCAAATGCCTTACGCTCATCTGGTAAGCCACGGAACGGCCGCCCTGTCCCTAGGACTATCCGCCCTAGGTGTGGGGGCCGGAGACGAAGTCATTCTGCCCACATTCACCTTTGTTTCCAGCCTGGAAGCGGTGATTTCTGTGGGCGCCATCCCCGTTTTTGCCGATATAAATAGAAGTCTGGCCCTCGATCCGGACTCTGTGGCTTCGGTGGTGACTCCCCGAACCCGGGCGATGGTCGTGACGCATCCGGGAGGTTCCATGGCGGACTTAGCCCCTTTGGCGGATTTAGCAAGGAAGCATGGGTTTTACTTCATTGAAGACGTCGGACAGGCGATAGGCGGGTCATACCAAGGAAGGCCTCTGGGCAGTTGGGGAGACGCAGGCTGTTTTTCTTTTAATGCCGATCGGCTGATTACCTGTGGAGAAGGAGGCGCGGTGCTGATGAAGGACCCGGATGCCTTTCAGCGGTTAACTCAATCCAGCGACCATGGCCACGATCATTCGGAGAATCAGGGCCCATCTAATTCGCATCCATTTTTAGGCTATAATTTTCGCATTTCCGAACTGAATGCTGCCCTCGGCCTGGCTCAGATCCGGCGCATGGACGACTGGGTCGCAAAACAGAGGAAAAACAGTCAGCTCTTTTTCGATTCACTGAAAGGATTGCCGATCGATTTTGCTGAAATTCCCGACCAGCAAGGGGGAAATGGCGCCTACCTGAGTTATTTTCTGCCTTCTGAGCGCCTTGCCCGCCGAGCGAAGGATGCATTAGACGAGGCGGGACTCCCGGGCCAACATTACTGGTACGATGATTCCTGGCATTACATACGTAAATGGCAACATTTGCAGAACGGGGAGTATATGTTCCCCCTTCCCTCGGAATTGCGCAAAAGGATCATGCAACAAAGTAATCGGGCTTTTGCAACGAGCGATGCGATCATGAGCACTTGTATTTCATCGGAGGTTCGGCTGGAATGGACGGAGGAGCAGGCGGTTTCACAAGGGACGGCGGTAGCCCAAATCTTAGAATCTGTGCTTCAGGATGCCAGCAATCTCGGGGAAAACCCCTAAAAAAACGGAGGCGGATCACTATGATGACAGCATCGGAAATCATTAAGCGAGTTAGACGTATTGAAATCAAGACCCGGGGCCTGAGTAATCATATTTTTTCCGGAGAGTATCAAGCTGCCTTCAAAGGAAGAGGTATGTCCTTTAGCGAGGTCCGGGAATATACACCTGGGGATGATGTGAAAACCATAGATTGGAATGTGACCGCCAGGTTTTCTCATCCTTATGTAAAGATATTTGAAGAAGAACGAGAACTAACCATGATGTTGCTGGTGGATATTTCTCCTAGCGCATGGTTTGGAACTCGCCATCGGACAAAACGGGAGCTGATTACGGAAATCGCTGCCGTTCTGTCTTTTGCCGCCATTGCCAATAGCGACAAAGTGGGGGTTCTGTTTTTTAGCAACAAAGTTGAAAAGTTTATCCCTCCCAAAAAGGGTCGAACCCATGTATTGCGGATTATCCGCGAACTGGTTGCCCTGGAACCCGAACAGCCGGGCCCCACGCAGATTGCGCCGGCCCTGGAACATCTTCATCGGATGATCAGGAAGCGAACCATCTGTTTTGTACTCAGTGATATGATCAGCAAGCCTTATGAAAAGGAACTTCAGCTGGCGGCAAGAAAGCATGATCTGATCGGCATTCAGGTCTTTGATCCGGCGGATCAGCAGTTGCCCAAGGCCGGCATCATCCAGTTTGAAGACGCCGAGTCCGGAGAGCCCACTTGGGTAGACACCGGGGATCAGCAGGCTAGGAAACATTATGCGGAAGCTTATCATTTTTTTGAGGAGTACGGGAAGCATGCATTTCGGAAATCGGGCGCTTCCCGCCTTCAGATAAGTACGGCGGAAGATTATGTCAAAGCATTGCAAGGATTCTTTAAAGACCGATAACCATGGCTCGATTTAAGCATAGAAAGCGAATCATTTTAGCTGCCGTGGCATGGCTGTTCTCCGGATTGCTGGGAGCGCAGCCTGTGGAGTGGAAGGCATCCCTGGACTCCACGAAGATTACGGTGGGAGACCCCTTGCGGTTGCATCTCGAGGCCAAGTAGTTTACAAGCGAGGAGGCCGTGATATGGCCGGAGCTCCAGGGGAAACTCGGTACCCTAGAAGTGTTGGAAGCGACGGAGATTGACACCTTGGCTCATGAAGGCGGCGTTCGGTACGCACAGGAGATCTGGATTACAGGCTTTGACTCTGGATTGTTTTTCATCCCATCCCTTCCCCTGAAAGTGCAAGGGGCGGGATCGGCCTCCTATACCGTTGTCTCGGATAGCTTGCCGGTGCATGTCACCATAATGGACGCCGATACTTCGGCAGTTTTTCGGGATATCAAAGATATCATGCCGGCTCCGTTCCCTTGGATGAATGCGGCCATCGCAGTCGGAATTATTCTTTTGCTGGCCTTACTGGCCTATTGGATTTATCGGCAGTTAAAGAATCGAAAACCCAAGGCTGCCCCCGCCGCTCCATCCATACCCTTGCATGAACAGACCCTCGCTTTGCTGGATCATCTGGAAGCCCGGCAGCTATGGCAAAAAGGGGAGACGAAAGCTTATTATGTGGCGTTAACCGATATCCTTCGGACATATTTGGAGAAGCGGTTCCAAATGGCAGCTATGGAATTGACCACGGAGGAATTGCTGCATTCCATGACGAATCACAAGGAGTTGGCCGCGCATAGAGATCATCTGGCTCCGGTGCTGC
>CAZYEZ010000190.1:0-3333 GCA_964646775.1 uncultured Chitinophagaceae bacterium
GGGAAGCCATGTCGCCACCCCGGCCATCGCCAATTCGGTCATCGACCTGACGGGAGACATCAAACTCGAAATGAACGGAGAGTATCGATTTGACCTCATTTCTCTATTCTCCGGTGCCCTGTTCTTGGAAGGAGCCGCTTTTGTCGACGCCGGTAATATTTGGCTGGCGCGCCCGACGCCCGAAATGCCGGCCGGAGAATTCAATCTTCAGTATTTAGGTCGTGACCTTGCCGTTAGCTCCGGCTTAGGAATACGGGTCGATATTGCCGGATTCTTCATCATTCGACTGGACCTTAGCACGCCGATCAAATACCCTTCGCGTACCGAATCGGGATGGGTGGCCGACAAGCTGTTTTCCTATAAAGGCTGGGCTAAAACCAACCTCATACCACAGTTTGGTATTGGATATCCCTTCTAAGGCGGCTGGGATTATAAGGGGAATCCAAGCTGGATTTTCGCCGGGTTATCGCGGGGCTATCGCCGGGTGATAATTTGATGGCGAGCGCTAAATGAATATCTTTGGGATATCTTATGCGTAATATCAAACTCATTGAAGTCAAATCTGAAATTGGAGCAGGGACCCGCGGTGCCAGCCTCGGCGTCGACGCCATTCGTATCGCTGCCCTGGATTTCATGAGCAGCTTTTTTGTCAACTTTCCTTCCGAAGAAGTCGAAAATGAAAACCGCCTGCTCTATGAACCCGTGGCCTCTCCCTATGCAAAAAGGATCCAGGGTATTTATACCATGTATGAACGCGTCGCTCAGGCCGTCGCCGACACCCTAAAATCCGGACTATTTCCTGTGGTGCTGGCCGGAGACCATAGCACGGCCGGCGGAACCATATCGGGCATAAAAATGGCTCAGCCCAAACGCAGGTTAGGCGTTGTTTGGATCGATGCTCATGCCGACCTTCACACCCCCTACACCACCCCCTCGGGCAATATGCACGGCATGCCCCTGGCCGCGGTCCTGGGAATTGACAACAAAGAAAATCAAGTCCATAAACTGGATGCCCGTACCATTGAATACTGGAACAAGCTGAAAAACCTCGGCGATATCAATCCGAAGATTCTGCCCCAGGACCTGGTCTATATCAGTCTCCGGGATCTGGAGAAAGAAGAAGCCGCGCTGATAAAAAAACACGAGATCAAAGTGATCACCGTCCAGGAGCTTCGGCGCAAGGGCGTAGAAAGCATCGTAAGGCAGACCTTGCTCCATCTCGGCTCCTGCGATGACATCTATATTTCATTTGATGTGGATTGCCTGGATAGTTCCATATCTCGAGGAACCGGAACGCCGGTATCGAATGGGCTGCGCGAAAAGGAGGCAGAAGACCTGGTGGCTTCTCTACTCCAGAATCATAAGATTTGCTGTTTTGAGCTCACGGAAGTGAACCCCACGCTGGATAAAGAGAACATGATGGCCGAGATTGCTTTCAACCTCTTGCATAGAAGCGTTAATATTCTCCTAATGAACTGAGGGTTAACAGTTTCTGCCTCATTTAAGCCTTCGGTTCACTGATAATTGTTTAAATTTGTAGGGATTGCCATCGGGGTTATCGCTCCAAGTTTCATCTTGGGGAGGAAAGTCCGGACAGCATAGGGTAGCGCACCACCTAACGGGTGGGGTTCCTGCTTGCAGGAATACAGACAGTGCCACAGAAAATAACCGCCGCAGTTCGCTGCGGTAAGGGTGAAAATGTAGGGTAAGAGCCTACGCGCTTCGGGAGTAATTTCGAAGTGGGGTAAACCTTGCGCGCTGAAATGTCAAATAGGCGGACGCCGGAGAGTGACCCGCTCGATGTCCGTGGGTTGACAGATAGAGGTTTGGTGTGAGTCAAATCCCAGATAAATGATAACCCTCTCCCCGACCAGGAGAGTACAGAATCCGGCTTATACGGTGGCAGTTATTTTGGTTAAGTGATCAGGCATTCCCGAGGGGTGTCTGATTTTTTTTCCTCCATGGATTTCGATGCAAGCGCTTTTCCCCCTTCCCTCGATGAACCTGAGTTTCCAAGCCCGGGAGATTGTTATATTTGCAGGCTAGGGCCAGACCCTGGCCCTCAGCCAATAACTTATGGATATACCGAAGCAATTTCCCCACGAAGAAGCCGAATCGAAATGGTACGCCCATTGGGAGCAACGCGGATATTTTCGCTCCAAGCCCGATGATCGCCCTCCCTATAGCATTGTCCTCCCGCCTCCCAATGTCACCGGGGTGCTGCATATGGGACATGCCCTCAACGATACGGTCCAAGACATCCTGATCCGCCGGGCGAAAATGAAAGGATACAATACGCTCTGGATTCCGGGCACGGACCATGCCTCCATTGCCACGGAGGCAAAAGTGGTGGCCATGCTTCAGGAAAAAGGCATCGATAAGGACCAGCTCAGCCGAGAGGCGTTTTTAACCCATGCTTGGGAATGGAAAGAGAAATACGGAGGGATCATCCTCGATCAGCTTCGTAAACTGGGATGCAGCATGGATTGGGATCGCACCCATTTCACCCTGGACGCCGAATACTCCGAGGCCGTCATCCATGTTTTTGTCGACCTCTATCGGAAAAACCGGATCTACAGGGATGTAAAAATGATTCACTGGGATCCGGAAGCGCAGACGGCACTGAGCGATGAAGAAGTCGTATTTAAAGAAACGCAGTCAAAGCTCTGCTACCTCCGCTATCCGATCGAAAATAGCGATGCCTATATTTCGATTGCCACCGTCCGCCCTGAAACGATCTTTGCCGATACGGCCATCTGCGTTCACCCGGACGACCCACGGTATGCCGGATTGGTAGGAAAAAGAGCGCAGATTCCGCTTACCGATCGATGGATCCCGATTATCGCCGATACCTATATTGACCCATCATTTGGTACCGGGGCACTCAAAGTCACGCCGGCCCACGATCCCAATGACTATGCTTTGGGACATAAACACGGACTGGAGATCATTGACATGATCGAGGCCGATGGGCGATTGAATGCCCACGGGGGACCCTATCAAGGCATGGACCGGTTTGCGGCCAGAAAAGCCATCATGGAAGATCTGCGCCAGAGCCCGTTTTGGGACCGAGAGGAACCCTATACCCATCAGGTGGGACATTCGGAGCGAACCCAAGCGGTGATCGAGCCCAGGCTTTCGATGCAATGGTGGTGTCGAATGGAGGAGATGGCAAAACCGGCCCTCGAATGGGTTATGGATTCTTCCATCGCCTTCTTTCCCCCGAAATTCAGAAACCTTTATCGTCACTGGATGGAGAACATCCGGGACTGGTGTATAAGTCGCCAACTTTGGTGGGGACACCGCATACCGGCTTGGTATGACCAGGAAGGC
>CAZYEZ010000191.1:0-3293 GCA_964646775.1 uncultured Chitinophagaceae bacterium
CCACATATAGCTTGTTGACCTGTTCCCCATGTGCTTTGATATTGCCGGCTCTGTCCACCTCCAGCCCGGGCAATTGCTGCAACAATTCTTCTACACTGGCGTCGGGGCGAGTTTTAAAGGCACCGGCATCATATTCTACCGTACCCTTTTTTATTTGAACAGGTATGCGTTCGGCTTTTACTACTACCTCATCCATTTCTATATCGCGTATCGGTAGGATGAGTACACCGAGATTTTCTCCCGGTACCGGCGCGGCGACAGATTGATAACAAGTGGTATGACCCGTCATGGATGCTTGAAGCAAATAACTGCCCTCGGTTGCCGGCTGTGGAGATTGTAACATTGAAAGGTATAGGCTTTCATTTCGTGGTAAAGAAAGGCTGAGTTGTCTTTGAAATATTCGGTTGCTGTCGGATACAAATCCTAGATTTGTTGAGTAAATCTTTTTTGCCAAATGGAAGCGATTTTTAAGACTTGGAGTACGAGTCGTCAGCTGATTTTAAAGTTTTTTGAAGCATATTCTTTGGAGCAGCTCAACAAGGTGCCTGAGGGATTTAGTAATAATTTGATCTGGAATATAGGCCATATAATTGTGGCGCAGCAGTCTTTGATTTACCGTGGTTCCAATCAGGATATAAAGATTCCGGCGCGACTGGTGGATTTGTACAAGCCCGGTACTCGTCCTACTGATTCTTTGACTCAAGAAGATGTGGATGAGTTGAAAGCTTTGTTATTGGATACAATCGATATTACCCGTACCGATTTTGAACGTGGTTTATTTACGAGTTATAATGAAAGAACGACCATTACGGGATTTCATTTAGGTTCGGTAAAGGATGCCTTTGAGTTTAATAATTATCATGAGGGTATGCATCTGGGGTATATGATGTGTATCCGGAGGTTTGTTTAAGTCCTCCCGGATGTTTATTCAATATTAATTATTGCTGAAATCAGCAGACGAATAAGTTTTGCTACTTCCGGGGCTTTACTGATTGAAGCCTCAAGTTATTGTATTGTCTAAGTAAAAGCTGGCCATTCCTTTTTATCCGGAGTACATTTCCACTCAAATCAGCTTCGAATTTTTCTGTCCTCTTCGATCCTTATTCAATTTGGTGCCTCAAAACATAGACACTCTAATGTAATTCCAAAATTCAGCCCGGGCAATCTTAAAATTATTTATGCTTCTTAATTGGAATATAGTTATTCATTGAATCGTCTTTATAAGTAACTTAGCTTATAGTACTTTTTGAAAATGAATTAGTAATATGGCTCAAAGGGAGATAGTGGCCAGATTGGAGGGGGTCAAAAAAACATACCGAACGGGCGATACGACAATCGTAGCTCTGGATACCACAACTCTGGAAATATACAGGGGTGACCTTACGTTGATTATGGGTCCGTCGGGGTCGGGGAAAACAACATTATTATCACTGATTGGTTGTGTGATTTATCCCACCGAAGGGCGCGTCTTTATTCAGGATATGGAAGTGTCGACTTTTACCGAAAAGCAACTTGCCAATGTCCGTCTGAATAATATCAGCTTTGTATTTCAGCATTTCAATTTGATCAACCCCTTGAACGCATTGGAGAATGTGATGCAGCCGTTGCTGCTGAGGGGTGAGTCGAAAGCTGAAGCCAGGAGAAAGGCAATTAAAGGATTGGAGAATGTGAACATGGCCGACCGGAAAGGGAATCTTCCTAAAAAATTAAGCGGAGGTCAGAAGCAGAGGGTAGCTATCGCCAGAGCTTTAGTCACCGATACGGAAATCATATTGTGCGACGAGCCTACTGCCTCTTTGGATGCCAAAAGTGCCGGTGATGTAATGCGTGAACTGAAAGAGTTGGCTCAAAGTGGGAAGGCAGTTGTGGTAGTGACGCATGACCTCCGGTTGAGAGCATTCGCCGATCGGATCATTTACGTGGAAGAGGGGGTGGTTAGTGACAAACTAAAGAATGAAGAACTATATAAATAGTCATATGGTGAAAAGATCATTAGTCCTATTGGGGACGATCGCATTATTATCTGCCTGCGGGGGATCCAAGGAAGAAGCAGCGGGGGAGCAGCAACGGATGGACTCGCTTAGTCGTCCGGAAAATATAAGTGTCGTAGCAGCAATTGCCCGGGTAGAACCTGCCAATGGATTTGTGGACTTGTCGGCCGATGTTTCCGGTATAATAGTAGAACTCTACAAAAAGGAGGGCGATTCGGTAAAGAAGGGAGATGTACTCTTTAAGCTCGACAATAAGAACGAGGATCTGCAGGTATCGGGTGTGCGTCAGGAGATAAATGCACAAAAAGCACGGGTGGCAGCCGATAAGGCCGATATCCGACAGTTTGAGGTCAATCTGAAAGAGAAGGAAGAAGATCTTGCAATTACGGAACGACTAGCTGCAACCGGAGCTGACACCCGGGAAAACCTGCGTGCTAAGCAAAAGGAACGGGAGGTGATACTGGCTAATTTACAGTCGGCTCGCGCGCGATTGCAGACATCGGAGAGCGAGCTGAAAAAATTGCAGACCCAGTTGGAGCAGACCGAACTGACGGAAAAGAATCGCTATGTGACTGCTAAAGAGTCAGGAGTGCTGGTTAGTATGGATGCGAAGCCCGGTGGTGCAATCAGTGCCTATACGCCTTTTGGGAAATTGGCGCCTGCGGGGGAATTAGTATTACATGGTGAGATCGATGAGATGTTTGCCGCAAGGGTGAAAACAGGAATGGCAGTAGAGGTAAATTATATTGGCAATAGCAATCGTATTGCGACCGGTACTGTTATTTATGTATCACCAATACTTGAGAATAAATCCTTGTTTTATGAGTCGGCCGGGGAGACTTCAGATCGCAGGGTGCGCTTGTTTAAAGCTTCGTTTAATTCTTCTGAGCCATTGCTGATCAATGCAAAGGTAGAATGCAATATTAAAATGCAATAGGCTTATGATTGTCACGGCTTTCAAGTTTATAAAATACGATAAGCCAAAGAGTATCGGCATTATTGTGGGTATCGTTATCAGTATTTTCCTGATCGGTCAGCAATTAGGTACGCTTAGGTTTCTGACTGGTTTGATGAGTGGATTGATAGTGAATTCAAATGCCGGCGAGCGGGATATCTGGATTATAGACAATTTGGCAGTGAATGTCAATGCCGTCAGCAGGATCGATGCGCGGATTGCCCAAGAGGTGAAAAGCATTGAGGGGGTTGAAGAGAGTTATGGGGTGGTACTTACCATCGCCCCGGCTCTAATTGATGGGAGTGGTAAATCTTCGCCGGTCAATTTAGTGGGCAGTGACGGACCGG
>CAZYEZ010000192.1:0-3273 GCA_964646775.1 uncultured Chitinophagaceae bacterium
ACAATGCCGTGTTATCCTGCATCATTTCCATGGCAGAAACCCTGTCGCCCGCGTCCATGGCGTTCCGTAACAAGCCTTCTTTGTCATCCGTATAAAGATGCACGGCATCCCGTCCGCGCGACACGGAAACATAGAACTGCTTCCTATTCGTGGCGGCAAACGTATCGGCGGGCTGCATGATAAACACTTCATCCACCGTCTTGCCCTGGGATGCATGAGACGTCACACAATAGGCATGGGCGATATGACCGTAATCGGCAGGCAAGGTATAACGTGCCTTGCTTTGCCGATTGACGGCCAGAATATTACCCTTGCGGTCAAACCCCGCCACGGTCATGACCTGCCCGTTATTCAATCGCTTTGCCGTTGCATCTTCGCCATTGCGGGTGATGCGGATAACATCCCCTTTGGCAAGGGCGATTTCCGAACGGTGATAGACCTCAAACCCTATTGCCTTGTCCAAAGACAGCACGGCTTTATTCCCGTCCGCATCTTGCACGATTACGTCATTGCCGGACGTGCCGCAGACCCGCCACGTCGATTTGCGTTGGAATGTTCCGCAGGTGCGGCTGAACACCAAGACCTGCCCATCATGGAAATTCCGCCCGTCCTGCTTGTCTGCCTCGGTCATCGAGCAAGCGACAAGACGCATCACCGCCTTATCCCGTTTGCCAATCCGGCCTTCCTGTTTCAGGCGTTGCCGAATGGCTGCCGTGACCGCTTCTCCCTGCCTGTGCGTGGGCGATACGACCAGCACGGATTTTTTCTTTTTCACGGCAAGCATATAATCATCCACCAATGCGGCATAAGGAGCGTCGGTCAGCTCAAAATGGAGAATGACGGGTTAAAAAAAAGTCTGATCAACTCTTTGGCAAAGGATGGCAGGATGGAATGGGTAAGTAAAGATTCGCCCTGGTCAATTGCCCATCCATGCAGAATATTGGGTCTGTTCCGTAGTCGCTCTTAACCCTTCCCTAAGTCTCCTCTCCGCGTTCAGGGGGATGCGCTGGGAAAGCGTGGTTGAATTTTAGCATTCTATCGACATGTCGTATCTTCGCAAACCCGTGTCTTCTCTCATTAGAATAATTAAGAACTTATACATATGTCAACCTGGTTTCGGCGAATAAAGAAAGGGATTTCTACGACTACGCAGGAGAAAAAGGAAGCTCCAGATGGCCTTTGGCAGAAATGCCCAAACTGTAAGCACACAACCACGGTTAAAGATCTGGAGGATATGCTCTACGTTTGCCCCCAGTGCCAATATCATCATCGAATTAATGCAAAAGAATACTTTTCGTTTCTCTTTGACGAAGGGGAATGGACGGTTCTGTTTGATGAAATAAATCCCATCGATAAACTTCAGTTTGTGGATGTTAAACCCTACCAGGAACGGATTGACCAGGCGCAGGCCGCTACCAAGTTGAAAGATGCCATGACCGTAGGGGTGGGTAAGCTAGAAGGCAATGACTTTGTCATTGCCTGTATGAATTTCAATTTTATCGGAGGGTCAATGGGCTCCGTCGTCGGGGAAAAAATCAGTCGGGCCATTGACTATGCTATTGAAAATAATTTCCCGTTGATGATCATATCAAAGTCCGGCGGAGCCCGGATGATGGAAAGCGCTTTCTCCCTCATGCAAATGGCCAAGACCTCAGCCAAGCTGACCCGGCTTTCTAAAGCTGGGTTACCCTACTTTTCTTTGATGACGGATCCGACGACCGGAGGAGTAACGGCCTCCTTTGCAATGCTTGGCGATATAAATATGGCAGAACCCGGTGCCTTGATCGGTTTTGCAGGCCCCCGCGTCATTAAAGAGACCATCAAAAAAGATTTGCCCAGTGGGTTCCAGCGCTCTGAGTTTTTACTTGAGCATGGCTTTTTAGATTTTATCATATCCAGGCACCAACTCAAGGCTCGAATATCAAAACTCATGGAGTGGTTTATGCATAAGAGAAACCTTGAGCGTAAAGAGAGCGCTCAGGGAGTAAACGCCAACAAATCATAAACATTGGCCGAGAAATTATACTTTAAAAATCGACCGGCCACCTTTGAGTTTCAAATTGAAGACCGGCTCACAGCAGGGATGGTCCTGACAGGTTCAGAAATCAAATCTATCCGCAATGGCAAGTTAAGTTTTAAAGACAGCTTTTGCCATATTCAAAACGGGGAGATCTGGGTTAAGAACCTATACATCGGTGAATATCACAATAGTGGATATGCCGGACATGAGCCGGAACGGGATCGAAAACTCTTGCTCCAGGCACGTGAAATCCGCAAATGGCAACAGAAAGTTAAGGAGAAAGGCTATACTATTGTGCCGCTTTCGGTTTTTATTAATGATCGGGGTTTGGCTAAAATGGAGATTGGTTTAGGAAAAGGAAAAAAGCTTCATGATAAACGCCAGACCATCAAGAATCGAGACCTCGATCGGGAAATGAGGCGGTTTACGTCCTAATTAGGCCCGAGTAAAATCTCCTTCCTAGAGAAATTCTTCCTTGAACACCAGTCCTTCTTTTTCCATTTCCCGCAAAATGGGTTTATACACTTGGGGCATAATGGGTATATGCACACCCAATGGTTTCTTTATCCGCTGACTTAAGATCATACGAGCAAGCAATCCCATGGGAAGACCCACAGTTTTTGAAATGGCGGACGATTTCGAATCTCCCGTAACGGAAAGTACGGAGCTGAGGGCAATTTTCTTTCCCTTATGAATGTAGATGGCTTCATGGGCCTGTACAACCCAGTCTCTATCTTCGGGCTTCATGGCCAGTTTGACTCTTAACAAGTCCAGGAGAAATTCCGAGGAGCTGGTTTTCACTTCTGGCATGGAATCGATCGACAATAGTCCTAACCAGCGCAAAAGCCGCAGGAGCCGATCCGCGTTGACAAAGCCCAGTTTTGCTGAAAGGAATTGGGTAAAACTGCTTCCTGGTTTCTCAATATATCCTGATTTTGCCTTTACCCAATCTTCATAGGTCTTGCCTCTACCATCAAAAGAATCGTTGGGATCCGTTAAGCCTAGTTCAACCAGTATTTGCCAAGAGGTGCAAAATTTGGGATGTCGCAACGTCGCGCGAAAAAAGGTTTTCACCTCCGGAATATCGTATAATTCGATATAAGGTATCGAGTCCCTATTCATATAATAGGAGAAGCGTCCCAAGTTGGGGAGGGTGATCCTTTTTGCGGATTCAAACACTTCCTTATAGGACTGAAACTCCTCTTTCCCTTTATGCAAAAAACGAGCCCCTTGCTGGCCGGCAAGGACGATAC
>CAZYEZ010000193.1:0-3263 GCA_964646775.1 uncultured Chitinophagaceae bacterium
GCTTTGTACATGCGCTCAATCTGGAATTCCGTACGGCGATTCAGCTGATGGCTCTGCTCCGAGCAAGCATCACAAGGGTCGCAAATCTCCACTGGAAGACTCTCTCCAAAGCCTTTAGACGAAAGCCTGCTCTTGGGGATACCCCGCTCGCTCAGATACTTGATCACAGAAGCCGCTCGAGCTTTGGATAGATTTAGATTGTAGGCATCCCGACCGCGACAGTCCGTATGGGATTGGATCTGTATTTTCATATGGGGATACTGGTTGAGAAGCTTCAGTAAAGCGTTGAGGGAAGGCTTGGCATCTTCGCGGATATTGGCCTTGTCGTAATCGTAGTAAATGTTATCGATCTTGTAAACCTCACCCACCTTCAATTCCTTAAGGTAGATCGTATCTTCAATGGCAGCTTTCCCAATCTGTCCCGATACGCCCCGGGTCGCCACAAACTTCTCCGATCCATAGTAGTTCTCCTTGAGCGCATAGATATTATACTCCGATTCCGGCTTCAGGCTGGCCGTATACCGCTCCCCGGTATTAAGCTGAATCGTATCGGCCTGGTCCTCGCCGCCCAGGCGGCTGATGACCAAAGAGGGTCGATCGATCGGCGCGCCGGTCTGCTCGTTTAAGACCACCACCGAATAGGGAACATGAAAATCCGGAACCACATGCACTTCATAGAATAAAGTATCGGAATTCCGAATATCCGCCGTCGATGCAGTAATCCGCGAGGGCTTATAGCCCGCTTTCACCACCTCGATCTCATAATGAGTCTGAGGATGGAGCGGCGCCATCACCTGACCATTGCTGGCCGTTACCAGATCCCGGTTGTCCTGAGGACTCTGAAGCCGAACCTGAGCCGCCGTTACCGGCATCCCCGTCGCATCATCCAAAACCTTGACAGATAGAAAGACCCGCTGAAGGTTCACATAATAGATGTTGTCGCTCTTCTTGCGCGCCGGGCGATTCGAAGAAAAATATCCGGAACTCGTCCCCGATACCAAATTCAGCGACATGTCATCATATCCCGAATTCAAGGGAACGCCCATGTGAATGGCTGTGGTAAATTGATCCCCTTCACGATGGCTGCGATAGATATCCAAACCCCCTAAGCCCACATGACCATTCGAGGAAAAATATAGCGTCGCATCATCGACCAGAACCGGAAACATCTCATCGCCTTCCGTATTCAAATGGCCCAGATTCTGGGGCGCAGACCAGCTGCCGCTCCCATCACCCGTACACATATAAAGATCATTGCCGCCTTTACCTCCGGGCATATCCGAAACAAAAACCAGGGTGCGACCGCTTGGACTCACCGTCGGATGTGCCGTAGAATACGACTTGCTGTTATAGGCAAAGGGACGAATCTTCCGATATTTCTGCTTCGCCTCATCATAGCCCTCGGCCTGCATGATCTGAAGGTGAACCGTACCGTTCTGATCCGGTAAAGAGCCTCGACTTAAAAAACGCTCCACAAAATTCGTACGCGTGAAATACATATCCCGACCGTCTCCATAGAAACTCGCCGGACCATCATGATATCGCGTATTAATATTCGAGGCCAAACGCGTGATCTCCCCAGAACAGAAATAAAGAGAATCACAATCTACCTGATACAAATTATAAAACGGCTGACCCGACCAGCGGTTAACCTGGGGCCTCGGCTTCAGAAAACCCGAAGTCTCCAAGTTCGAATCCGTCGTGAAAACCAAAGAACCTTGGTGAAGCGATGGACCAAAATCAGAACCATCCGTGTTGAAAGGCAAAAAATGGACATAACCCGATGGAATCGTCTCCTTCAACTCCGGCGCAAAACGGCAGCTCTCAATCAGGTTCGCCACACGCTGCTCCTCGGGATGATGCTGCTGATACCGCTTTAGCTGATCGGAGGCCTGATCATAATGACCTAAACTTAAAAGCACCTGACCGTAATGCAAAAAAGCATCCACCGGGCAATCCCGATACTGAACCGCTTTCGCGTACCAGCTCGCGGAATTCGGCAAATCCTTCGTCAATCGGTAGCAATCACCCAAACGCATAAAAACCACCGGATCCGTCGAATAGGTCGCTACCTGCTCGTAATAGGGAATCGCCTCGTGAAAAGACAGGTTCCGATATAGATAATCGGCCTTCATTAAGGCATCCTCTGATTTGCCATAACTCATCGAAATGCCGCCAAATAATGCAAGGAGAACAAAAGTAAACTTCTTCATAGGTGCTCTTTCTAGGGAAGATTAAAACGACTTGATAAAACGTGGGTTCGCATACTTGTTCAAATCACGAACAAAATCAAAGCCCAATACCACCTCATGGGTGCCCTGATTGTAGCCATTCAGCGCCGACATCGCATGATCATAGGCATATCCAATATTCAAATGACGCGTCGCCTGAATGTGCACAATCCCAGACAAGGAATTGTCCGTACGATAGGTCGCCCCAAACATCAAACGATCATACAAAACCACCGAAAGGTTGAAATCACTGTTCAGTGGAAGCGTGTAGCGACCATTGCCCGCATAACGAGCCAAAATCTGAGGCTGAAGCTTTACCGTCTCTGAAAGCGGAAACACATAACCCCCGCCCAAAAAATAACTCCGAATCTGACGGGCACGGTCCGTATTACTCAAACCCGTCCCCTCCTCATTGTAATAATTCTCCAAAAGGTTCGGAATCGCCGCCGAAACATAGAAACGATCCCCAGACCAATAAACACCGGGACCGAAATTCGGCAGCATCCGATTCTTCACATCCTCCTGAAGACGCTGGTCCGGATCCGCCATAAGCAGCTCCGAATAATGGGCGCTGTATAGACTTACCCCTGCCTGAAGACCCAGGGATAAAACCGTATTCTTGAGAGGGATCCGATAGGCATAGTAGCCCATGACGTTCGTATGGCGTTCTACGCCCAGCTCCTCTTGGTTTAAACTCAATCCCAGAGCCACGGGACGAAAAGCCTTCATATAGCTCCCTACGACCCCGTCCAGGGCCAGATTGAAGGTCGTCGGCGCCCCTTCAATCCCCGTCCATTGCGTACGACCCGTCGCATTCAAACTCGTCATGTTCTTGTTCCCCGCATAGCCCGGATTATAAACCAGCTTGTTGAACATGAACATACTATAGTGCGGGTAGCTTTGACCCATCGACCAAAACGGAAGGGCCAGCAATAAAATCAATAGTCCGGTTCTTCTTGTTGACATAAAATCTCGTTTAATGCGTTGCCTGAATGGTTATAAATCCTATCGCTGAATTAATAAGGAGCCGGT
>CAZYEZ010000194.1:0-3214 GCA_964646775.1 uncultured Chitinophagaceae bacterium
TTGCAAGGCCATGATTGAGCTGGACACTTATCCTGATTTTATTACGGTCGATGGGGCCGAAGGGGGGACGGGAGCGGCGCCTCAGGAGTTTTCAAACTATGTGGGTGCTCCAATGCTTGACGGATTGGATTTTGTGCAGAATATTTTGATGGGTCTGGATATTCGAAAGCATATCAAGATTCTGGCCTCGGGGAAAATTGTCACCGGTTTCCATCTTATTCGTGCCATGGCTTTGGGTGCAGATGCGGGCTATAGCGCAAGAGCGATGATGATGGCCGTTGGATGCATTCAGGCTTTGCTTTGCAATACGAATAAATGCCCGGTGGGCGTTGCCACGCAAGATCCGCGTTTAACCGTCGGCTTGGTCGTAGAAGATAAGAAACACCGCGTTGCGAATTTTCACAAGAACACAATTAAGAGTTTTGTGGAGCTGCTTGGCGCCTCGGGGCTGGAACGCAAAGAGAACATTACGCGATCGCATATTTATCGCCGTATATCCTTCCAGTCCATGTTGACTTATGAAGAAATATTCCCGACCTATCCACTGGGATCTTTCCTCAAAGAGATCCCGGACCGCTATAAGCTGGACTTTAAGTTTGCGAGTCCGGATCGCTGGGGTATTTCGAATATTGGGAGCTGGAGTAACTAAGGGTTGGCTCGTGATGGATGCATCGCATACGGATCCAATCATTCATCGATGAGGTCGGTCAGCTGCTGAATGAACTTCTCCCCGCTATAATCCGCAAATCCTTCCTTTTGCCAACGTATATGGCCCTTCTTGTCAATAATGACCGTCGTTGGCAGCACCCCTGAATAGACCTCCGCCGGAATGGCGCTCCCCGGTCGATACAAGGGGAGGGTATAGCCTTGGTTGTCGAGGAACGCTTGGCCTTGGGCTGCTTCATCATCCATATTGACACCCATAAAGACGATTTGAGGGTGATCTTTCAACCGTTCGTAAAGGGCTTCTATGGATGGGAATTCAGCGCGGCATGGTGGGCACCAGGAAGCCCAGAAATTAATAAAGACGACTTGACCAATTAGGGATGAAAGGTGCACCTTCTGCCCTTCGTGGTTCTGGATAAAGAAATCCGGGGTTGCCGAAGCATCGGATGGGGGTGGGGAGTCAGGAATTAAAGGATTGAACAAACCCGTACGCATGAGCTGCTGTAAGGCGAATGTCTTGCCGTCTGGGTGAAGGAACACCAAGGCGACGACGGCCCATAGTACAAGGTTTAGAAAATTGCGTCGCAGGAATAGGCCCATCTTTTGATAAGAGCCTCGGGGGCGGTGGTTCTTCGAGGGGCACTGCTTTTGACTGGATGTTTTGTCGTTCATGAATACTTGCGAAGTTAAGAAGGGATCTAGAATGGGGATGGTGCAGTTCATGCAAGGGGCGATCGTAAGCCGAATGGTAATTCAGAGGTGCGGAGTCTTGATATTGATAAGGAAATTGGATAAATTTGGTTTACATGCTAATTGAAGGATTATGAAAGCAGATAACAATGATTTGCCCTATAGCTACGATACATTGAGTGAGGCAGTGAACGGATTGATAAAGCGAGGGTATACGACGGATTTCCTCATTGAATCGGAGAAGGGATGCTTGATTTGTCAGAAGGACTCCATGGAGCTTTCCCCTGAGGAGTTTGTAATCGACGAAGTTCATCGATTTGAAGGGATGACGGATCCGGGAGACGAAAGTATCGTCTTTGCGATTTCCTCACCAAAGTATGGATTGAAAGGGATGGTCATAAACAGTTTTGGCGCCGACTACGGATATCGGTCGTCAAAGCTCGTTGAGTTACTGCAGAGACATACTCCGCCACCCAGGCAAGGCTAAGCTTGCCGCAAGAGCTGCCGCGTTCTAAGACAGTGGATTGGGAGGGGGAGGCCCGCCCGCCGGGCGGCTATTATCCTCGGGCAATGGGATGAAACTTTCCTGGTCATGGGGAGGTAGCTTGAAGTTTCCTGCCTTCCAATCAGCTTTTGCTGCCTCGATCCTGTCCCTTCGGCTGGAAACAAAATTCCACCAAATGTATCGGTCGCCTAAGGGCGCGCCTCCGAGTAACATGAGATTGGTCTTGGCTTTTGCCTTAATCACGGGATCGGTTTCCTTTCGGAAGACCAATAATGTTCCGTTTGAATAGCTGTGCCCATTCACTTCAATTTCTCCGTTTACGATATAAACGCCTCTTTCCTCATGCTCTTGAGGAAGGGATAGGGGAGTTCCGGGCTCAAGCACCGCGTGGATATAAAATAATGGGGATAAGGTTTTTACGGGGCTATGAAGTCCAAAAGCCTGTCCTGCAATCATTCGCATCCAGATGCCCGTATCGGTATGAACCGGCAGTTTGTCTTCGGGGTAATTATGGAATTCGGGTGCCGATTCTTCCTCCTTTTCTGGAAGAGCAACCCAAGTCTGGATCATTTCTAATCTTTGACTTTGAAGTAGGGAGGGATCTTCGAATCTTTCACTATGCGCGATCCCCCGACCCGCCGTCATCCAGTTCACTTCCCCTGGTTTTATGACTTGCTCTACACCTAAACTATCACGATGTGTAACTCGACCATCCAGCAGGTAGCTTACGGTGGATAAGCCGATATGAGGGTGGGGAAGCACGTCGTATTTAGACGAAGATGATTCCGGGATTTCGGTCGGACCAGCATGGTCCATGAAGATAAAAGGTCCGACCATTCGCCGACGGCGAAAAGGTAAAATTCGACGAACAACGAGCGCATCACCGATGGAGGCGTTTCTGGCTTCAATTACGATATCGAGCATGGGGAATTTTTTAGCGGGATGAAACAGATGGAATTGCCGGACGAGTTTATGGTTATTCAAACTTAATAAAAAATGCAGTCGGTTTATTGCGACCCATAGCGTCGAAATTAAGTCAGAAAGAAGCGGGCTTTAATCTCCCTGCTGCGATTTTCTTGGAGGTAAACCCGTTTAGGCCGAATGCATCTGAGTTCAGGCAAAGCATACCTCCATTTATGCCTGCTAGTCGATGGGTTGGTCAATCCGACTGAACTTAAAAACTTGTATGACTGGTTCACAAAGCACGAGGTGCAAAAAAGAAAATTCTCTTTTGCGTATTTCTTGAATTGTGATACTTTTGCGCAGAACTTGAGAGCCCAGATGGCGGAATTGGTAGACGCGCTAGACTCAAAATCTGGTTCCAGCAATGGAGTGCAGGTTCGATTCCTGTTC
>CAZYEZ010000195.1:0-3157 GCA_964646775.1 uncultured Chitinophagaceae bacterium
TTACCCCAGTTTTACATCTCAGCTTGTACTCATTGTAAATTTCTTTTGTTGCTCTTAATTTTTATTAACTCTGGTAAATAGTCAGGAGTACATACAGCCCTTTGAAACCATTTCTCCTTTATAAAGCCCTGTTTTTTCGCCAAGTGCGACACAGCGGTTTCGGTAGCTTTTTTCATAAACACCTATCCAATCTGCAGTAAAATTCATTGCCCATTGTGTTGTTTACTGCAAGCTAAATCATTTTATACAGCCAATACTCTCAAATCTAGAATAACCGGTTCGAGAAAAGTCCAAAGAGGTTCACTATAATTTAGAAGCCGCTACAGTAGCGGCTTCTAAACTTTGAAGCCTTTCCACCTTATTACGAAATAAGGCTATCCGGTCTAGACGGAACGCCAGTGGATACTTATCCGTGCAGGAATACGTTTGCGTGTTTTCCTCCTTTTGTTCAGTCTCATAAGTCATCATTTCTTGGTTCACTTTCATCAAACCATCGGCATGACTTGGAACCCGATACACATGTCACTTGGAACCAATATTCCAGAATTTTCTAAAAAGATCTTCTATCTAATTTATCAAACTTTATTATTTTCATAGAAGACGTAACTAATTGAAAATCAGATGACAACAAACTCAATCGATTTCCTCGACGGGCTTCATTGCGAGACGGTAACTACCGGCACCCTCCTGATGTCACAGGGGATTAAACTTTCTGAGCCCATGCTTTTTGGATTAGGAGAAGGCCTTGGCTTCATCTACTGGAATATGAAATCAATGGACTACCCATTCTATGGAGGACGTGTTAAACCTGATCTTATTACCGAGAATCTCGCCAAAAATCTTCAGCTTAACCTCTTCGTCCATAAAACCCGATCTCGAAAAAAAGCCTGGAAGCATGTCAAGGACAATTTAAATAACGGTGATCTTGTTGGCCTAAAACTGGACTCTTATTATTTGGAATACTTCAAGGAGCCCGTTCATTTTGCGGCGCATTATTGTGCAATCTATGACTATGACGACCATCACGCATATCTGATCGATACGCGAGCTCAAGGAGGGAAAGTTAAAACCTCCCTAGAAAGTCTAGAGAATGCGAGGGCTGCAAAAGGCCCTATGTCCTCTTCCAACCTTTCTTTTACACTGGATCGAAAATCTGCTCGCTTCGATCTTGAGCAGGTGCTGGTCTCCGCGATCCGAAAAAACGCCCGAACATATCTGAATCCCCCGATCACAAATCTGGGATATAAGGGCATCTTAAAAGCGGCAACCCTTCTGGAAAAATGGTTCGAAAACAGCCCCGAACCAAAGTCTTCATTCCGAAAAGCGGCGGATTTAATGGAAAATGGCGGAACGGGCGGCGCTCTTTTCCGAAGCTTCTATCGCGACTTCCTTAAGGAGGCATATATACTTTTTGAAAAACCGGTCTTCTACGAGGGATTTGAACGATTCGGAGAAATCTCCACCGCCTGGAGCCAGGTTTCTACTCTATTCAATGCGATCAGCGATACGCAAGATATATCGTATGTTCACAAAGCAGCCGATATCCTTAGGTCCATCTCCCAAAAAGAGAAATCCGCCATGGAATTCCTCTCCACCTTATGAGCCGGTTAAGCGGTGACTTTCCTAAGGAAAATTAGAGACGCGCTGTTCCTGGAAAAGAAAAACACTTCCCGTCCGGAGTATCTAGAAACGGCCGCCCGACCAGCAATTTTAGGCATGGGAAAATGGAAACATGACCTGGAAACCGGATGCAACCCGAGCGTTCTACCCAGACTTGGATTTTGCCCAAGTATGAGCCCAACCTGCAGCCCACTTCGTTTACACGTGTTCCCAAATCGCTGTTTTCTCAATTTGAAACGATGAGCGCAATCGAATTTTCCAGCCTATCAGGAACCCCACGTGCATAAGTCGAATCCATCCTGAATTCATGGGTGGAAGCGGAAAAGCTAGAGAAACTTGAATCAAAAGACGATTCATTAAGGAGATCTGTGGAAATGCCCCTACTTACGGGTGCGAAAACTCCTTTTCCTAGCCATTGACCACCTCGCCTCCATTGACATGGATTACCTGGCCGGTGATAAACGAAGCATCTTCACTGGCAAGAAACACATAGGCTGGGGCAAGTTCAGCCGGCTGCCCAGCCCGCTTCATGGCCGTCTGTTTTCCGAAGTTCTTAATTCGCTCTTCATCAAAGCTCGCCACAATAAGCGGCGTCCATACGGGTCCGGGCGCGACCCCATTTACCCGGATGCCTTTTTCAGCCAAATTGGTGGCCAGAGACCGGGTAAAAGTGGTAATAGCGCCTTTGGTGGAAGAATAGTCAATTAATGTTGGAGAGGATCGATAAGCCGTAACCGAGGTCGTGTTAATAATGCTATCGCCTTCTTCCATTTGTTGGGCCACGGCTTCGGCAAAATAGAAGAACGAGAAAATATTCGTCCGGAATACCGCTTCTAGTTGTTCCGTAGAGATTTCCTGAAGGCGCTCGTCGGTAATTTGCATGCCCGCATTGTTAACAAGGACATGGATGCGGCCCCATTTTTCCAGTACGGATTTCACCACTTGACGACAAAAGGACGGATCTTTAATATCCCCGGAGAAAAGCAGGCAGCGTTTACCGGCCTTTTCAATCCAGTCTCGGGTTTCTTCGGCGTCTTCGTGCTCATCATAATATACAATAGCGACATCGGCCCCTTCCTTCGCAAAGTGCACGCTGACCGCCCGGCCTATACCACTATCCCCTCCTGTAACCAGGGCGATCTTCCCCTCTAGCTTTCCACTTGCTCTATAGGAATCGCGAATAAAGACCGGTCGAGGATCCATATCTTTTTCTATACCTGGCTGCCGGTTTTGCGCCCTAGGCGTATGATCACTAGACGCATCCCTGTTTATGATATCGTTCATGAATCCCGATTTTACTTCCCAAAAGGCATAATAAATATAAGTTGTAAATAGGCCCGGGGAGAAGGAATTGACCCATGCTCATTATCTTACACTCCATGGACCCGTGGGTAAGCTTCGCTCCCCTGTCAAGTCCTTTTCGCCCGGGTATCTTTAAAAGGCTAAGCCTTGGTCACAACCAACCCATTATGCTAGTCGTGACCTTCCGTTTTTACGATCTTATTATAAATGCCTAATAGGAGTAGGGGTGCCGTCC
>CAZYEZ010000196.1:0-3137 GCA_964646775.1 uncultured Chitinophagaceae bacterium
CGAACCTGCCAAGGTTCATGCCAGAGCATCATTTCCCGGGAGAGACCCGATTAATCAATCGTCATTGGCCCGTCTATGGAATAAACGTGTCCGGTGACATCTGATCCAGAATGAAAGCGGGATACTCCATATCCAATGCAAAAGACTGAAGCCACATGAAATTCGCTAGCAAGTCTTTTTTGCGGATAAATTTCTGTTGTTGAGGAATCTCAATAACCATTTTTTCTGCCCGAAACTCCGCTCGATCAACCAACATCTTCAAACTCGGTAGAAATGGCTTGATCTCAGTTTTGGCCTGAGCTTCATCTAGCTTTGTAAGATATACATAACGCGACCTCTCCAAATGGCTTTCAACCATACTAAATGGTAGTTTTCCTCCACTCTTGTCAGCAAGGAGTGCGAGTCTAATCGGCGCCAAAGTAGAGCCCCACCAATAGGGGTTAATCTCTTCAACTTTCCGTACAGACGCATAACCGGGGTGCTCTACCAACACTTCTAATCGGGTGAGTGAGAGCGGAGAAACTGGTTTCAGTCGTAACTGGGCTTGTGCAGATGACGCAATCAAACCCTCGAAGACAACTTGCACCTGATCGTCTGTCACGGCGAATACAGTCACCAAAACTGGTCGACGAGTATCATCCTGAAGATCGATAGTAATGTTCAACACACCGCGATCAGCTGAACTCAGCCAAAAGAGTGTAGCCGTTATGACTAGCAATGACGCTAGAGCGACGCGAGGTAATAAGGACATACTAAAATCCTATCTCAATTCTATTTCAGGCGCTTGGCTATCGAACAGCAAAACATGGTTGGTATCACCCTCACCAAATGTGTAAGCAAAATCTCCTGGTTTCATGTCAAAGTTGATATCGATCGAGCTAGTTGTATGCCACGGATACGAATTGGGACCATCCCAACCAACCTGTCCTTCCACAAAATCTTCACGTGGGAGTGACGGATTGCGGCGCTGACGACGAGCCGGAGTAGATGGATCGTCATCTAATTCAGCGCCAATATCGCCATGGTGGTTATTTAGGTCCCTGGCCTTCACTTTCAGTTTTACTCGACCATTGAAATCTTGTGGCAACATAGCTGACATCACCTTTACATCCCAACACCGCCCTTGCATCCAGTCAGACGGATTTTTCTGAGCAGGTTCATAGTCAGTACAATTCGTTACATTGTAATGAGTGCCAATTTCGAGGTTGATAGAATTATCAAAGCCTATAGAAAACCCGGAATCTTCTGTATTAGGATCACGAATCGGTTCGTTAAAAATTAAGCGCATCTCAAACTCTTTATTTGGATTAATAAACCCAACCACAGGGTAATTAGGATCAGGCGTGAGATGGCGCGACTTCACATATGTCATACTTATAGCTACATCCTTATTCCACTCTTCCTCATACTTAAGCACAAGATCCCTGGAAGCGTACTCATCCTTCCAATATGATGCGTAGACCGACTGACCTTGCTGAAAAACCTGAACGTGCTTTAAATAAGGGGGCGTATTTACAATGTCATACCAGAATTTACCATAGCCAGCGGCGTAGCGAACAGCAAGAGGCACAAGGGCCTCTGCATATTGGCGAGCGATAGAGCCATCATCTCCAGGACCAGTCTTATTCAATACAACCGCGTTAGATAATTTATCATATCTTCTATGAAAATCTTCACGCATACGTCGAGGGAATACTAAATTAGTATCTTTATATTTCTTACCCATATCGACGCCATCCATAATTTGTTCTATATAATAATAACCAGGTGGACCCCCGAATTCGCTTGCCTCCCACCATTCAGAAAACCAATTTCCGTTAAAGTTTTCATAAAAATAGAAACCAATACCATCGATTACCCAATAGCTTGAGAAAGGGTTTCTTATTTCCAGTCTCAACCCACACTTTGAATCTGAAATGCGAAACATCTCTTCAATCTCACCTTCAGCAAGACATGAAGTAGATGAAACTTCCCATAATTTATGAATCCAAAACCTAGGAAAACTAAGCTGTCCTTGAAAATGAGCGTAATTGTATACCGTCCGAGCAAGACTTTCAGTTTCTAGAGAACCGTCTTGACCCACGACTAGATCTTCGGGGTTTTTAATCGGTGAAGGCCATATTTGATCAAATGACGCAATCACTTTTGGCGCAAACTCACTCTTATCGGTATTGGATTTATATGCCTCTGACACTTCAAATAACTTATTTATATGCTGACTTTCCCCCCAAATTTTTGAAGGAAGGTAGTGCGCTTCATAATCATCACGATCACGCAATATATATGCAAATTTATCTATGTGTGCGTCATTCGTTACATGCCCTACAGAGCTCATGTCTTCAAGGTGATGAAGTGAGTGGCCAAACAACCATAAACCAAGTTCTTTTTCCTGGTTCGCACCCTCGAAACCATCTGGATCCATGTCTTCGTCAAGGTAACCAAACGCCTCGATGGACTGATCAAAAAAGCGAACAGCCGTACGTTTACTTGGTTCCTTTATACCATATAATCCTAATAGTGGATCATATAAAGGGTCTCTAGGAAAATTTATTGAAGGAGTAAGTTCAATCCTCCACTTTCCTCCTAAAGTCATTGGGATACCACTGTATGCATGATAAAAATGAGAAAACACCCTGTGTACTGGGTGGTCTTCCATTACCACCCCCCCCATAACATTGAGAGGTTGGCTTCTGAAAGCTTCATAATCTTTCTCTTCATCTTCTATCGCATCACCTTCATCAAAATAAGGATTATTTCCCCAGTATCTATTTTCTTCATCTTGAGTGAAGTACAATTCGGAATACGCTTTTAACAAATTAGCGTCAGCATTCTGATCTTCCTCTTTAATTAATTTAAGAGCTTCGATCGTAATCAATGGATGAATTACGTTAGTATTATGAGCAAATATGCTTGAAGAACATCCTGAAATAAGTAGTATTAATATAAAAGATCTTGTCTTCATTGGCCTTCCTGCCTAAACTCGCTGATTAACTCTTCCATCATATAAGCCGAGGATTTACCATTTTGGCTTTCTAGATCAGCAGGTGTCATATAAAATGTTTCTCTAAGCTCGGCTATGTGATTTTTTAATAAATGTCTTTTGTCAGGAGGAAACTTACTTACGTAATTACGTGTTA
>CAZYEZ010000197.1:0-3123 GCA_964646775.1 uncultured Chitinophagaceae bacterium
ATAATGAAGATTAAGGCAGAAGAAAAAGGACTTGTACTGATCTGCGTTGAAAATCCCGAACTGCAACAAAGCTACTGGGGGGACGCCTTCCGCTTCAAGCAAATTCTTTTCAATCTCATCGACAATGCGATCAAATACACCTCAAGGGGATTTGTACGGGTCAATATGAAAAAACTCGAAGATCATGCTGGACAAGGCTCCCATCTGGACATTGAAGTTTGTGATACAGGGATCGGTATGGAAGCATCCATCATGGAAACCTTATTTGAGCCCTTCCAGACGAAAGATCCGGCCAATATCCAAGGCACCGGGCTGGGTCTAGCCATCACCCGCGAGCTCATTGAGTTGCAAGGAGGCAGCATCCATTTCGACTCCCAACCTCAAAAGGGGACTACAGTTCAGTTCCGACTGTACTACCCTTTTGCTATTCCACAGAAAAATATCCACAATTCAGCGATTGCTCCAGCGGCTTATGAAGAGGTATGGGTCGCTGAAGACGACCCTGTTATTCGTGGACTGATCCAAACCATTCTCAAGAAACAGGGCATACCATTATACCTCTTCGCGGACGGCGCAGAAATGCTTGAAAAGAAAATCCCGAACCGACCCCTGGCTGTATTCTTGGACATCAGGATGCCGAATATGGACGGATTCGAATTAGCAGCCGCACTTCGGAACAAGTTGAAACATCATTCCCATCCGGTAAAGCTGATTGCTTTGACAGCGCAGTTGCTATCAGAAATGCAAGAACACCCAGATACTCATCTATTTGACTCCATATTGACCAAACCCTTTGATGAGCAAGATCTCCTAAAATCAATTCACCGCCAACGACGGCCTGAGCGTAAGGAAAGGTATGGATTCGAACATAGCGAGGAAATTTGGTGGGCTTTCAAGGAAGAGAGTTTAACCGATATAGAAGCGCTTTCTACAGCCCTGAAATCGGTAGATCAGCAAGGCATCATTTCCAATATCCATCGCTTGGCCGGCCGAATGGGACAGATAGGATGGAATAGTGAGCATAAAAACTTACGTAAACTGGAGCTGAGGATAAAGTCCCCTCAGAACGATAATATGCAGACGATACTCCTCGACTTGTCCCTACTCCTCGAAGAAATTCGGAAACGTCTAAAAGAAATCTAATCACCTCTGTTCCCACATTCCACAATCTGTTGAATTTTCCTACAGATGATTGGAAGCGGTAGCAAAACATAAAAATCTATTTCCCTAATAGTCAATCACTTATCTAAATATCCCTTCCTTTGGCATCGCGTTTGGCTAATAATCAGCGTAAATCCATTTTTAGAATAACTACTAAAAACAAAACAATGAAAAGGAAAATCTTAATGATGCTTACGGTGGGATTGCTGACGGCGGGACTTTCTACCTTCACCTCTGAAGGCGCCCAAGCCCAAGAGGTGATTCAGAATCAATCCCCGGAAAAGAAGCCGATTGATGAAAACAGTCTTCCTCAGGGGATTAAAGACAGGCTGCAGAAGGATTATAAAGACTGGACCGTTCATTCCGCATTCCTTGTCAGCGCGAATCCTGCTTACTATGAGGTGACCATCACCAGTAATGAAGGAGAACAAAAAGTCCTGAGTCTAAACGAACTAGGAAAAAGCACGGTAAACTAAAAGCATACCTCCCGAACGTTTAACATAACTAAAGGATGTGAAACTTCGCATCCTTTAGTTTTTCATGGAAATTTGTTAGGACATGCGGGATATATTAATCGTTGAAGACGACGGTGTTTTTGCTGAAATCTTAAAAAACTTTTTGGAAAAGCAGCGCTATCACTGCTTCGTTGCCAAAAGCCTTAAGGCCGCCCGCCAGCGACTGCGGTCGACCGCGGCGGACTTGATTCTCTTGGATTTGAATCTACCCGATGGGAATGGGCTTGATTTTCTATTCGACCTATCCAAGCCTGGATCTCAGCAATGCAAGGTGGTAGTGATGACGAGTTTTAATGACGTGCGAACAGCCGTTCAAGCATTAAAAAGTGGCGCCTACGAATACATAACAAAGCCGGTGAACCCAGACGAGCTCCTGATGATCGTTGAGGAATTAAAAACGGAGACCTCTACCGGCAATGCGCAGGCTCATAGTTCTACGCCATTCATTACTGGCCCATCCGAGTCATCTAGACAGATGATGACTCATATTCGTTTAGTCGCCCAGACCAACCTAACGGTATTATTGGAAGGGAAAAGTGGTACCGGGAAAGAAAAAGCCGCTCAACAAATCCACCAATTGAGTAAGAGAGCTAACCGGCCTTTTGTCGCCGTAGACTGTGGAGTTTTGAACGCAGAAACTGCAAACAGTGAACTATTTGGACACTTAAAGGGGTCTTTTACAGGTGCCATTCAAGACAAGATCGGCCACATTCAATATGCCGACGGTGGTACGCTTTTTCTTGATGAAATTGGGAACCTCAGCTATGAAGTGCAAGTCAAGCTTTTACGCGCACTCCAGGAAAGGGTCATACAACCGATGGGTAGTAACAAGCCTCATAAGGTTGACCTGCGCATTATCGCCGCAACGAACGAAGACTTGAGAAAGGCCATCAATCGCGGGGAATTCAGGGAAGACCTATACCATCGGATCAATGAATTTAAGATCGCGGTACCTTCGCTAAGCGAAAGGAAGGAAGATTTAGCCATGCTTATCGAGTATTTTATTGGCCAAGGCAATCGCGAGCTCAATAAATCCGTAAGAGGAATCACTGATGAGGTCAAACGACTCTTCTATCAATATAC
This sequence comes from uncultured Chitinophagaceae bacterium, assembly GCA_964646775.1. Lineage (GTDB taxonomy): Bacteria > Bacteroidota > Bacteroidia > Chitinophagales > Chitinophagaceae > CAYPQN01. Next base: position 2,760 of record CAZYEZ010000197.1, read on the forward strand.
TTGGCCAGGGAACATTCGGGAACTTCGAAGCATTATAAAAAGGGCCGTCTTGTTGAGTCAAAAAAATACAATCACCCTTGAAGAGTTACCTCCTGAAATGGCTTTGGTAGTAGAGCAAGAAAATATTTGCGCGGGAACCTCGACTGATCTTAAATCCCAAACCCATAAACTGGAGAAGGAACTACTTATAGAGACCCTCGAACGGGTCAACTACAACAAATCAAAAGCGGCTCGAATTCTTAAAATTGATCGAAGCACCGTGTATAAAAAGTTGGCAGCCTTTAAGATGGAGCAAACGGGGCGGAAGATATAGGGCAATAAAAAATTCTTTCTACAATAAATATTCACTATTGTCCGATAAAAA
>CAZYEZ010000198.1:0-3092 GCA_964646775.1 uncultured Chitinophagaceae bacterium
CATGGAACAAAGATACGATCTATATCTCGAACGCCCAAACGATTCCTGATATTTCCGTGATTTCTTGGGCAATTGGTCTATTTTTGCTGCAATGCAATCGACCTTTAAGTCTGGATTTGTCAACATATTTGGACTCCCAAATGCAGGTAAGTCAACCTTGCTGAATGCTCTATTGGGCGAATTCCTTGTGATTACTTCCCCTAAAGTTCAGACGACACGCCACCGCATTCTAGGGATTCGCAATGAAGACCATTATCAAATGGTTTTCTCAGACACGCCCGGCATCATTCAACCTAAGTACAAGTTACATGAGAAAATGATGGGTCACGTAAAATCGGCCTTAGAGGATGCCGACGTGGCCGTACTGGTGCAGGATATTCGAAAGGATATAGATACCCTTGAAGCCTGGGTTCAACCATTGAGGTTGAAGGTTCCCGTAATTCTGGTTTTAAATAAAATGGATTTGTTGGCGGAGGGCGATAAAACCGAAGAGCGCGTTGCGGCATTCAAGTCAGCGTTTCCAAGTTGGGATGTATTGGCATTATCAGCCTTCACGGGAGAAGGCGTGGATGCGCTCATTGCCGTTATTCTGGAGCGACTTCCTGTCGGCCCTCCGTATTACCCAGCCGACCGGCTTTCAGACCGCCCCGTTCGATTCTTCGTCTCTGAAATCATTCGGCAGCAGATTTTCGAGCTCTATGAAGAGGAGATCCCTTATCACACGGCCGTTATCGTAAATAGCTATGAAGAAAAGCCGCATATACACGTGATTAAAGCTGAAATCATCGTTGCAAGAGAGTCGCAGAAGATGATACTTCTTGGGCGAAAAGGCAGCCTGATTAAGAAGTTAGGCATACAGTCTCGGGAGGCCATAGAGGCATTTGTTGATGCTAAGGTTCATTTGGAGCTTTTTGTTAAAGTCCGGCCTAAATGGCGAGACAATGAGCAACACCTTCGAGAGTATGGATATCATCGATAGCGACCCACCCCGGATCGATGCTTTAGATGGACTTTGGGAGGGGCCTCAGCCTGCGGCCATCGATATGCTCCGGCTCGATCTCTTAGACCCAATAATCGGTGGAAACAAGATTTTTAAGCTCCATAGAAATTTTGAGCAAGCGTTGGCAGCAGGCTTTGAGCAGGTGCTAAGTTTTGGAGGGGCGTTTTCCAATCATCTGGTAGCTCTTGCTGCCATGGCAAATCGATGGGGCTTTCCTAGCATCGGAGTGGTAAGGGGGAAGGAATGGGCATATAAGCCAAGCTGCAGTTTGGAATATTGCGCCCGGATGGGAATGAAACTATATTATGTGGACCGTAAGAGCTACCGAAACGGGTCGCAGATGGAAACCGATGAGCAGCTTGCGGCATTCACAGGAAACCGTCGCACCTGGGTCGTTCCGGCGGGAGGCGCCAATGCATGGGGGCTTCAGGGAGCAGCTCAAATAGGGAAGTGGATTACCCCCAAATACAGTCATGTAGCGGTTGCTGCCGGAACGGGAACGACCGCTATTGCCTTAAGGAATGCCTTGCCCCGGGCTGTTAAAGTATGGGCCTATACGCCCCTGAAGGGTGGAGCCCGTCTTATTGATGCTTGGCGAGAAAAGATTATTCCAGAAAAAAGAGAGGATTTTCAAGTCTTCGATCATGGAGCAGGGAAGGGATTTGGCCGCCATTCGGCCTCATTGATTCAACTTATGAATGCCATTTACCAGAGATATGCCATTCCACTGGATCAAGTTTACACGGCAAAGATGGTAGATGCTGTGGTGAAACAAGGATTGAATGGCGCTTTCCATACCTCGGATCGGCTTCTTTTGATTCACACGGGTGGACTGCAGGGGAATGCTTCACTGGATCCGGGGGTGCTTTCATTTTGATCTTCTCGTCTTTCCCTAATTCTTAAACTTTTCTAAAATTGCTACAATTAAGAGCAGTGGCGACATAGCGCCGCCGCTTTATTTCCATAAATGCGTTAATTTCACCGCTCATTTTAAAGGAATTATGCAAGAACTTATAGAGCTTTTCAAGGAGTTAATGGATGCGGAGAAATTGGCCGCTTTGGTCACGCAATACGGAGGGCTCTATTTGGTTGCCTTTATCATTTTTGCAGAAACAGGATTATTCGTAGGTTTTTTCCTCCCGGGGGATTCGCTCTTATTTGTGACCGGACTGATGATTGCCAATTCAAACTATCCTTTTGAAATTGGTTCCATGAACCTCCTATTCTGGGGCACATTGATCACTTTGGCGGGGATTATTGGGAATAGCGTCGGCTACTGGTTTGGCAAAAAGACAGGCCCCTTGCTGTTCGAGCGAAAGGATAGTTTTCTTTTTAAGCAAAAGCATATTACCCAAGCCCGCGAGTTCTATGATAAAAGAGGGGGTGGGGCGATCATTCTTGCTCGATTCCTCCCCATTGTCCGGACGTTCGCTCCCATTGTAGCGGGTGTAGTGGGAATGGATCGGAAGAAATTCTTCTTTTATAATGTGGTTGGTTGTATCGCCTGGGTAGGCTCCATGGTGCTAGCAGGATACTTCTTGGGGGAGAATGCCTGGGTGAAGGCGAATTTTGAAAAAATCGTCATCGGCATTGTTCTAGTAACCACCGGCCCTGTTATATTTAAAATGTTTTTTTCCCGAAAAAAATCCCCAACCATCGAAGTGGCCAAGGATGTTGTCGAGGAAGTGACCCGGCCGGAAGATGAGAAAGTGGAGCATTAACCCAAGCCTGCTTTCGCTCCGCCTCTTATTTGGTTTGACGCTCCCGATATTTTCGCCACCCATAGGGTGCCTCAAATTTGCGAGCCGATAGGGTTTCATCTTTCTCTTTCGGTGAACTTTTCCAGCCCAACAGCAGCAGAGTTATTCTAGGTCATCATCATCTATCACATTAAGACCCTCTTGAATCGGAGATCTAAGTGCGGCGCAGGATCATTATCCTTTCGGGATGTTGATGCCGGGTTGATAGGTCTCGGACACGATTCGGCGTTGCGTGATGGATATTCTGCTCCAAACTACACCACCATTCCGCTCTAAAGTAGGGGTTGCTAAATAACTAACCCGTTTCGCTGAACTAAACGCCCCAAATTTCC
>CAZYEZ010000199.1:0-3075 GCA_964646775.1 uncultured Chitinophagaceae bacterium
TAACGGAAATCATCGCCGGCAGGCAGCTCGAACACCTCGAGTTTGAAGAATTTAATGGCCGCAAGCAGGTGGTCGAAAATGTCCGCCATTACCGCCTCATGTTCCAGCCATTTTACGGATTTGGTGAACATATAGAGCTCCAAAGGCAATCCATTGTCTTTGGGTTGAAGATGGCGAATGAGGAAGGTCATATCCGTATTGATCCCCGGATGGCGACGACCATAGATGTCTACATAACGCCGGAACAAGCCGATGTTTGTCATATGGCGGCCATTTACCGGCATGGAGCGGTCCACGTTCCGCGCTTCGTTAAAAGCATCGATTTCTGCCTGCCGCTCTTCAATATAATCACGAAGGATCTGAATCTTTTTAAGCTCTTCAATCTCTTCGGCCGACAGATATCGGATGCTGGATATTTTGATATTGAGCGATCGTTTGATTCTTCGCCCTCCGGACTCCTGCATTCCCCTCCAGTTCTTGAACGCTTCGGTAATTAAAAGGTAAGTGGGTAGGGTGGTAATGGTTTTGTCCCAGTTAACGACTTTTACCGTATTGAGGTTGATTTCCAAGACATCTCCATCGGCGTTGTACTTGGGCATTTCGATCCAATCGCCAATTCTTACCATGTCGTTGGTAGAAACCTGAATGCTGGCCACAAATCCCAGGATGGTGTCTTTGAAAACCAGCATGAGGATGGCCGAAGCCGCTCCCATGGCGGTGAAGAATTTCCACATGGATTGTCCGGTGATCACCGAAATACTCATCAGAGCGACGATAAAGAACAATAGCATGTTACCTACCTGGAGGTAGCTGTCTAAGGGTTTATCTCGAAAACCATCTTTGGTTTTCAGGTGGTCACGCACCGAGCGAAATACACCCCGGATGATCCAAGCCCATACAATGATATGGTAAACGTAGGCCAGATTGGTGATATGCGGAATCCATGTAGGATATCCGGCAAAGACCACCGGTATCCACTGGATGGCTAAAAATATCGGAATAAGCCGCGAGAGATAGATGAAAACCTTATTGGCCTTAAGGTGCTCATCGAACAGGGTTTTGGTTCGGGCTACCAAGCTGGTGGCAACCCGATCGAAAATCAGAAAGACCAGCAGGTAAACGCCATAGATCAGGGCGCCAATGCCTAAAAGCAGACTGAGGGTTGTCAGCAAACGCACGAATGCTTCGGGTAAGGCCATCCCCATGAATGCGGATTCGACCCATTGATATAATTCCGGTTTTACGTATTCTATATTGTACAGGGTTTTCATAAGCCATATCTATTTTAGGCGAGAATCGCCGCATCTCCAGGAAAGAAGGTGCCCGGGGCTGTTGGGTTTCAAGAAACCTTGACTCCGCCCCACCAGGCCGCAAAAAACCTGGGATGGAATCCTTAGGAGTGCCGACCTTCGGATAGGTCGGTTGAAGGCCAAATATAGGATAATACGAAGGACTTACCTACCCATCCGGGGAGGAAATCCAGGTGTTTCTTCGCAATCTACCGGCTCTTATCTTTGGCCAAGCTTTGATTGGTCCTTTTTCCCCTTCTGGGTCGCATACCAGAGTATTAATACCCCCGAGAGGGCCAGGGCCGTTGAAATGATTTCAGCTTGGGTGGGATGAATAAAACCCCAGTCGTATTTGTAGTTCACCCGAATCTTTTCGATGAAGAACCGCTCTAGTCCATTGAAGATTAGATATAGACCGAAAATTTGGAGTGGATAGGTCAGTCGCTTCCGGCTGGACCAGAGGATCGCAAAAATAATCAGGCAGGCGACGGTTTCGTAGAGCGGTGTCGGAAAAACACCCACGGGTAGCACAGAACAATAAGTGCCGGTACAGCCAGGTATGGGGATGCCGGCATGATTGACGTTATGGGGATAGTTCATCGCGAAGATCCAATCAGGCAACCAGGAGGGTGCCGGGGCAAAGAGATGGGGTACGTTTTCCAGGCTCCCATAATCTCGGATGATCTCTTGATGGAAATAGCCCAGATGGGATTGCAGTGCTTCTAAATAGGCCGTTGGAGAAGCGGCGAGGACAAGGCTTCCGTCTGCCGCGGTAATATATGCGGAGTTGAATATGCCCCAGTCTCCGTCTCCAGCGGTTTGGCAACCCAGGCGACCCAGGCCGTAGGCCAGAATCAATCCCGGAGCCGCCGCATCGCAAAAATGGGCAAAAGAGAAGCGATGCTTGCGGCTATATAGATACAGGGAAACGCTGGCTACGATCAGTCCTCCATAAAAGGTTAATCCCGACGAGGAGAGAAGATTGGCTAAAGGGTTTTTGATAAAATCTTCCCAGGTTTCGAAAGCATTGAAGATCTTGGCTCCCGCCAGTCCCGTTACGGCGGCGATCATGACGATTTCTCCGATCCGCTGATGGGGGTAAACCTGGATGGTTTCTATTCGGGGCTTGGGTAAGGCTTCTTTCTTCTTTTCCCGATAGCGCAAGTAAGCCATCAACGCTGCCAGTAAAAGGCCTAATGGCAGATGTCCTTTCGCGGAAAAGATATAGGCCATGGGATCTGGAGAAACTTCGGCGGCATTTAGGAAGATCCCTCCAAATTTATAGCCTAGTATAAATCCAATAAAACCGGAGCTGAACAGGTCCATAAACTTGGGCGGCTCGCCGACCGTGCGTTGCTCGGTAGTTGGTAAAATCAAACCTTGGGCTTCTTTTCGCCTCAGTTCCATGCTTAAGGTCCAAGCCGCCGCCAAAAAGGAAAGCGCTACCAGAAAGCCAAAGGTTTTAAAGACACTGAGCCATTCTGGCATCGGTGTACCCAATAAGCTTTCCAGCAGGTATTGAAAATCAGGATACATAGAACGAAGGTTTAGGGACGGGTTGAAATTTGGGGATAAATATACAGGAGGCCTATGCAAAAATGAAAAAAACCTTCTGAAATCCCCATGAAATAAGCGATCTAAGGAAATGTTTCCGCCGAATTTGTTGGGGCGGATATTTTATTTAGATTTGCAGACCTTTGACGGAAAGGGTCGCGTGGCCGAGTGGCTAGGCACAGGTCTGCAAAACCTCTTACAACGGTTCGAATCCGTTCGCGACCTCCAGAAA
>CAZYEZ010000200.1:0-2995 GCA_964646775.1 uncultured Chitinophagaceae bacterium
TCGCCCAATTAAACGATATTTGTCATTATCACTTATTTACAAAAAGTACAGCCCTATCGACGTCCGGATGTCGGTAGGTATCGGTGAAAAAACCTTCAATGGAAAGCGAATTTCCGAAAGCAATGGCTCCCGTTTATTATCCATGCGGGCCTTTCCATAAGGCTTCTTGTTGCCAGTCTAAGAGCTTTCCGTCCTCATCTGCGGGAATGCCAAGATATTGAAGGGGAATATCTGGGTATTTTTGAAACATTACGTCTAATTTTTCTTTAAGGCTATTACGTGGGTTTACCCGTGCCAGAAAGTAGTTGATCACACACAGTAAATAGAAGGTGCGTTTGTTGTTGCGTGCATACCTTTCGGTAATCCATGGGCCGACCGGCTTTAGCAATTGCGCAGGCTCTACTGCCAAATCTTTGTTCCATAAACGAGAATGGTGGGCGCATATATTCCGCACATAGGTGAGAGAATGTAACCAGGACGTAAAAACGGTTTCATGCAAATCAAATTGGGCAGAGATCCGTTTTTTATCGGCCTTATTGGCCAAGCCTCTGTATATATTCGAGAGTTCACCAATGGTCAGCAATTCGAAACACATCCATGAAGGTGGGTTGGCTGGGATGTGATAGGTGTCGATGTAATGCTTGATAAAGACTTCAGGTCTTCGGGCTGTTTTTGAGCGTGAGATAATGCCTTGAAAATCAGAGTAAGGATCGATTTGGTAGCCCACTTTGTTGTAAAAAGGTTTTACGAATAAGCTTTGATTATCCTGCCAATGGCTGTCATTGTATTGCATGGACATACAATAAATGAACTGTGTTCGGATAGCTACCTCTATCCGCTCAATACAATCGAATACCAAAAGCCGTAATTCCCTGTCAAACGAATAGAGATCCACAATCTGATCAAAGGTGGTACCCTCATCAAAGCGGTCTTTGACTAGACGGTAGGCCCCAATAAGCCCTTCCGGGATATCGCGTGGTACCCTCATCAAAGCGGTCTTTGACTCGCTGGTAGGGGAGAAAATAGGCACTCAACCGATAGTAACTAATCTGTGCAAGGTAATGCAATGCAGCCGCATCGTCGATAACGGTAAGATTCCGGTCTTTGAGTCGTTGCAATTGGGCGGAAAAAGACAAGGGCATTTTATCATAAACTCTCTTTTTCATAGGCTTTGTAAAAAAAGAAAAACCCCCCAAGTGTGCTACCGAAGTAAGCCCGGGAGGTGTATTATCGTTCAGAAAATGTTTGATTCGCCTAAAGAGCTAATAGCGTTTCTTTCAGAAAGCAAAAACACTCTTTAATTGCAAAGGTACCACTTTTCGCCAAATTAGTCATTAAAAACTAAAAAAATATTATGTCGTTTATAGAGAAGTGCGAGGAAGCGGACAATAGACACTCGTCTCAGTAAACTATATATCAACCTGTTTGAGCGGACCACAGCGCCGTGGTCGGAACGGCGTAAAGATTTTTTCCTCCGAAGCCGCCCAGGGTTTGTTCGCCGGTATAAAGAACAATACCTTTTTTGAAGCGCGGACCCGCAAGCTCTTGTAATTTTTTTAATCCCCTGAAATCACTTTCTTTGACGGAGGCCGTCGACTTTACTTCAATACCATAAAGCTGTTTTTTCCTATCCTCCAACACCAGATCCACTTCCGCACCTTTATGCATACTGAAATGATACAGTTTTAAGGGGTCGTCCATCCAGCTTAACTGCTTAACGATTTCCATAGCCACGAAGTTTTCTAAAAACGTACCCGCCACCGTTCTGTTTTCCATCAAACCGTCCCCTTCGCCCCGTAAATGACACAACAGACCGGTGTCATTCATCAGCACCTTCGGCGATTTCACAAACTGCCCTTCCGCGTTTGGCGTCCATGCCGGAATTTTAAGGATCAGGAAAACCTGTTCCAGCAGGGCAATATATCGTTGCAGTGTAGAGTTTTTAAGTCCGGCAAGGCGGGCAATGTCGGAGAAATTTACAGTACCGCCGACTCGGGTAGCTAACAAATTAAGAACATTCGGCAATTGCATCAGGCCCTCAATATTGGCCAATTCCCGGATATCTTTCTGCAATATGGCAGTGATATAAGACGCAAACCATCGATGCCGTCGTGCGTCTACTTCCCGTTGCAGCGCCTCGGGATAGCCGCCTCTTCGCATGCGTTGAACCATATTTTCCCAGTCTGGCTTTTCGCCGCTAAACCGCCCTTTCTCCGAAACCAATGCATCCAGAAAACCGGAGGGCTTACCCTCGATTTCACTTTGTGATAGCGGCCACAGATGGTGAATTTCCATTCGACCAGCCAGCGAATCCGCCAGCTTCGGCAAGGCCAAAACATTCGCAGACCCCGTCAAAATAATACGCCTTCCCTGCCGGTCTTCGTCAATAAACTTCTTTATGCTTAAAAAAAGTTCTGGAGCCCGTTGCACCTCATCAATAATCACCTGCTTGTCCAGACTTTCCATAAATCCCAGTGGATCAGAAGTTGCCGCGGCCAGGGTTGCGGGATCATCCATAGTCACTACCTGCGCCTTAAATATCCCGGATGCCGCAAGTTGCCGGCACAAGGTGCTCTTACCAGTCTGTCGCGCACCGTTTAAAAGAATGACCGGCGTATCCGTCAATGCCTGGGATAGAACTCCGTTGATAAAACGTTCATACATACCACAAAAATAGTTCATTTTTCCAAATTTACCCACGACGTGGGTAAATTTGTACCACTAGGTGGGTAAGTCTAGAAATTTGAATATTATCACCCAATTAAACGATAATAACATTTATCGCCTAATAAAACGATATTTTGAATTATCATTTATTTACACGATATTCGTATAATGATAGCGGTCATCAAAGGGGATATCATCGATTCCCGGAAGCTCAGCAATCCGGAAAAATGGATGCATCCGTTGAAGGAGCGCTTATCTTCCTGGGGAAAAACGCCGGAACAATGGGAACTGGTCTGGGGCGATTTTTTTCAACTGGAAATACCGCATC
>CAZYEZ010000201.1:0-1749 GCA_964646775.1 uncultured Chitinophagaceae bacterium
GACGACCAAATGGACCTTTCAAGGAGACTTCGGTTTGGCTTTCACCTGTTGGCGGTAAGTATTTTATTCGTAGCGCTTGGGCTTTTTTCTTCTGAAATACTTCCTGCACCTTGGCTTTTGCCCCTGCTTTATATTCTTGTGATCGGAACCATCAATGCGTATAACTTCATGGATGGGATAAACGGAATCACGGGATTGTATAGTCTGGTGGTGTTAGGAGGATTACAGTATGTGAATCTAAATCAGAATCCATTTGTTGAACCCGGGTTGATTTGGCTACCCATGATTGCCTGCGTCATTTTTCTTTTTTACAACTTCCGTCGTAAAGCAAAGTGTTTTGCGGGAGATGTAGGAAGCATCACCATCGCTTATTGGATTGTTTACTTGTTATTAAAGTTGATCTTTATTAGTGGGAATTTGCCTTATGTTTTGTTTTTATGCCTGTATGGTGTTGATGCTGTCATGACCATCCTTCACAGACTCTATTTAAGACAGAATATTTTTCAGGCCCACCGTATGCACTTTTATCAGATTTTAGTCAACGAAAAGGGATTTTCACACGTTTCTGTTGCAAGTTGTTATGGCATGATACAAGCAGCCATCATTGTTTTGGTATTATTTTCAGGGTTGTCCTTTTGGACACTGTCGATTGTATGTTTGGATACGCTTTTAACGCTATACGGCCTGAAGTTTAAATGGCTTGTGACGGATAAATCCGTCACAAGCTGAGGCGCTGACGCTGCGCTTACTTTAGACCGTCTATCAGGAGGCGTACGGGCTTCCAGCTAATTTTATTATAATTATAATAAATCCTTCTTGATTTTTATTCTATTTTTGCTCCGCAATTAAATTATTAATATGTCGGATCCAAAAACAATTTGCGTGGTGGGTTTAGGCTACGTAGGCCTTCCTCTTGCGGCAGAGTTCGGAAAGAAATTACCCACCATCGGTCTGGACGTCAATAAGGCGCGGATCGACGAGTTGAAACAATTTCACGACCGTACGCTGGAAATGGACGAAGCCGGACTACGCGCCGCCGACAAGCTTCGCTACGTTTCCGACATCCAGGAAGCAAAAGACGCGCAAATATTTATCGTCACCGTCCCCACGCCGGTGGATAAATTTAATAATCCGTATCTTACACCGATACAAAAAGCCACAGAATCCGTGGCATCCGTTCTAAAACACGGCGATATTATAATCTACGAATCCACCGTGTATCCCGGGGTAACCGAAGAGTTTTGCGTACCCATCCTGGAACGCCTCTCCGGTTTAAAATTCAATGAGGATTTCTATTGCGGTTACTCCCCGGAACGTATTAACCCCGGAGATAAAAATCATACCGTAACGAAGATCAAAAAAGTCACTTCCGGATCCACACCCGAGATTGCAGAAGAGGTTGATCAGCTCTACGCGCAAATTATTACCGCGGGCACCTTTAAAGCAAGTTCCATTAAAGTGGCTGAAGCCGCAAAGGTGATCGAAAATGCGCAGCGCGATATCAATATCGCCTTTGTCAATGAACTGGCTAAGATTTTCAATTTGATGAAAATTGATACTGCCGAGGTGCTGGAAGCCGCAGGCACCAAGTGGAATTTCTTACCCTTTAAACCGGGCCTTGTTGGCGGGCACTGTATTGGTGTTGATCCTTTCTATATCGCACAAAAGTCTAAAGAACTTGGCTATAACCCTGAAATTATCCTGGCGGGTCGCCGGTTAAATGATGGTATGGGGGCTTATGTCGCGAAT
>CAZYEZ010000201.1:1759-2466 GCA_964646775.1 uncultured Chitinophagaceae bacterium
CCGGGAACATAAAATCAAAGGCCTTAAGGTACTGGTGCTGGGCATCACATTTAAGGAAAACTGCCCGGATGTCCGAAACAGTCGGGTGATCGATATCATCTGCGAATTGGAGTCTTTCGGAGTGGATGTGTCTGTTTATGATCCCTGGGCGGATAAAAAGGAAGTCGATCAGGAATATAAAATAAGGCTTCTTGAGCAGCTACCGGACTTACAGGAATTTGGCGGTATTCTGGTTGCCGTCGGACATGAGGAATTCAAAAGCCTTGATTTGGACGGCCGTATTATTTACGACGTAAAAGGCATCTTGCCGAAAGAATCCGTCACCGCACGCCTTTAAGAAAAAGCCAATGACCTTTAACTCTTATCATCAACAGGACTTATCCAAAGCCTCCTTTTTAGTCACAGGTGGGGCCGGGTTTATCGGTTCCAATATCGTAGAGTATTTATTGCAGTTTGGTGCCGGAAAAGTTCGGATACTGGACAATTTTTCTACCGGTACGAAAGAAAATATTCTTGAGTTTCAGTCCAACCCCGCCTTTGAATTGATTGAAGGCGATATCCGGGATCTGGAAACCTGCAAAAGGGCTGTAGAAGGAATCACCTACGTTACGCACCAGGCCGCGCTCGGCTCGGTACCCCGATCCATTAACGACCCCATCACATCAAACGATGTCAACATCTCCGGCTTTCTGAATATGCTGGTCGCC
>CAZYEZ010000201.1:2476-2954 GCA_964646775.1 uncultured Chitinophagaceae bacterium
CATCCTCGAATACGTCGGGCCGCTGGACGAGCCGGGTCTGCACGAGAAGCCGCTGTCGATAGCATGGTTGCCGCCCGAGATGCCGGTGTTCGGCATTTCGTGTATGCGGCAAGCTCCAGTACATATGGGGACCATCCGGGTTTGCCCAAGAAAGAGGAGCTGACCGGCAATCCTTTATCGCCTTATGCCGTCACCAAGTTGGTGAATGAATTGTACGCCGATGTGTTTTCCCGCACGTATGACTTTCACAGCATAGGGCTGCGGTATTTTAATGTCTTTGGCCCCCGGCAAAACCCCAAAGGGCCCTATGCTGCGGTCATCCCCCTCTTCATAGAAGCGGCGTTAAAAAACGAGGCCCCGTATATCAACGGCGATGGCCTCACCAGCCGGGACTTTACTTTCGTGGCTAATGCCGTACAGGCTAATATAAAAGCCTTATTGACCGAGGTACACACTCATGAGGTGATGAATATCGCTT
>CAZYEZ010000202.1:0-2928 GCA_964646775.1 uncultured Chitinophagaceae bacterium
ATCCCTGGGGAACTCTCCCGACCTTCTGGCGCTTATCCATGAGCATGGGGCCGATGCCGTTCGGTTTAGCGTGATGATCTCTTCGCCGGCGGGCAATGACCTCCTCTACGACTTAAATGGTCTGCAACAGGGCAAGCATTTTATCCATAAGATCTGGAACGCCCTGAAACTCGTAAAAATTTGGTCGCAGCAATTAGGAGAACCTGGCGCATTGCCTTCTTCAACCGAAGATCGCCATTGGGCTTCCCGATGGATGCATGCCCGGATTCAGGCCGTCAAGGCGGAAGTTGAAGGATACTTTGAAGAGTTCCGCTTATCGGAGGCCCTGAAGGCCATCTACTCCCTCGCATGGACGGACTTTTGTTCTCATTACTTGGAGTGGATCAAGCCGGGTGCGGATCAGCGCATGGACGCCGACCTATATGCCCAGACCCAAGCGCATTTTACGGAGATCTTAGCATTGTTACATCCGTTTATGCCTTTTTTCACCGAAGAGATCTACCATCTTCTGGCCCCAAGGGAAGCCCATGATGACCTGATGGTACGGCCATTGGGAGAGCCTGGTGATCTCCAAACGGAGATCTTAGAAGAAGGGCAGCACCTGATTAGCCTGATTTCTGCGATCCGCGATTTTCGCAATCGCAATCAGCTCAAACCCCGCCATCCCCTGAGCCTAAATGTAAAAACGCCGAATCCGGAATTCTATGAGGTCCATAGTCCATGGATCCAAAAACTGTTATTCCTTGAACAGGTAGACTGGACTTCTTCGGTGACGGAAGAGGGTACCCCGGTGGTCGTAAATCGGGATAAGTTGTATATTCATAGCTCCCAAGGTTTAGGCCAGCAAAAAGGGCAGCGCGAAGAGTTAGAAAAAGAACTCGCTCATTTGAAAGGGTTTTTAGTGAGCGTCGAAAATAAGCTTAATAACCCCCGGTTCGTCGCCAATGCCCAGGAGGCGGTGGTGGAGAGAGAGCGAAAGAAAAAGGCCGACGCCCTGGCTAGGATACAAACCTTGGAAGAAAGCCTAAACCAGATTGCCAAAACCTAGGCCTTATGAAAAACCGCCGTCTACTGTATCCTTTGAGTATTATGGTCCTCTTAATGCTGGCCTTGCCAAGTTTTGCCCAAAAAGTAGAGGGCGAAGACAAAAAGGAGAAAGAGAACAAAGAGAAGAAAAAAGAAATGCCCCGGGTGCCGGTTTACCTAGGCTTCTCCTCCCTGCAGGAAGGGCCTATCCCACACCATGTATTTGATTCGCTGATGGCTCAGGGCCTAAAAGCGCGGGATACAGCTGGGCTGGAATATGAAGTCAACGGGTTTTTGCTGGGATTTGCAGAGCGGAATCTCTATGAGGATTCCGTGGGTAATTTGATGGTAATCACGGATCAGCATAGCCACTACTGTTTTGGCGACAGCCTGGATTTATTTCTTCAAAAGAATCTGCCTTCGCGAACCAAACCGGGCGATACCCTCTACTTTGATAATATCAAACTCACCCATCCGGAAGGGTTTCATATCTATGGACAGCCTATGAAATTTGTGCTCACCCGATAATTGAAACGGTTGCCCCAAAATCCAAATGGCTTGGTTTTTGTTTGAGAACCCCTAAAGCTCGGTTCCAATGAAAAATCAATCCAAGATTCTTTTGCTGGCTGCGGGGAGTTTACTGAGTCTTTCTTTGAGTTCTTGCAGTCGGTACTACTACAAACCCAATGCGGTGAATGCCCCTTTGTTTACCGATGGCGGGCAATTGCACCTGGTTGCCGCAGGAAGTGTGGGCGAAGGCGACGGAGCCGGTAAAACCCAGTTCTTTGACCTGCAAGCTGCCTACTCCCCGATCCGTCATCTGGGAATCATCGGGAACTTCAGTACTTACCATTTCGATCCCTATGAATACGATTTTGGCGAAGGAAGGGTCCCCGCAAGTGCCCATTTGGGAGAACTCGGCGTCGGAGCCTATGTTCCGGTCGGAGAGGGTCATTTCAAATTGGTTGTTGATGGCTATCTAGGCGGGGGTACCGGACGGCTAGAATCAGATGTTGATGCCGATGTTCACCGGCTTTTCTTTCAACCGGGAATTGGGATGCGCTCTCCATGGGTAGACTTTGCCTTCCATCTACGCTGGAGCCGCCTTTACTATCGAAACTTGGATGATCATCGTAGAGGACGGGATTACCTATTCCGGCAAGGACTGATCAACGATCGGGGCCGACGGATTGATGAAGGCGGGTATACCTTTATGGAGCCCAGTTTGACGCTCCGCACGGGCTACCGATTTGCCAAAGCCCAGTTCCAGCTCGCCCTGGCTAATTCGATGACCCATACCCATTGGGACTACAACTCGGCGCGGTTTACCGTAGGGTTCTATTTTGAACTGGAGGGATTGATGGAAACCATTAGAGAATCCAATGCGAAGCCCTAACCCCAGCGGAATAAATCTAGAAATATCTCTTCGCGAGGTTTCTGTTGGAGGATTTGGAGCACTGCCGGGTTCATACTCGAAGCGCATGGTGGTGCGCTGTGAGAGAATCTGTTCCTGCAGCAGTTCACAGAACCGGGAATACTGAAGACCCCCCGGGATAGTCCCTGATGTATTCCTGCCATAAAATCTGGCGCGTATCGCCCACCTTACGCAGTTCCGACAGCAAATGAGGGTGAGGGAACAGCGCTTCCAGTTGGTAGCGTCTGGAGGGGGCGGTCTGATACCGGGGCAATAATAGCTGTCTAATCTTGTGCATGCTAAGGGGTTTGTTTGCCATATCGCAAGAAATCTTGTTGACTCCAACTTATGCAATCCTAAAATCCAAGTGGTGCACTTTGCAGCGGAATAATTGGTGTACTTTATGCCGGAATGGCAGTCCCCGAAAATCAGCCTACAAACCCAGTGGCGCAACTGCGCAGATTATTGGTCTTTTCACTGGTGTACTT
>CAZYEZ010000203.1:0-2904 GCA_964646775.1 uncultured Chitinophagaceae bacterium
GAACAAACAAGCCATTTGAGGTGGTATGGGATGGGAAGACAAAGGCAATTCGTCTGATTAGCAATAAGAAGTATACACCGGTTGGCGGTGAACTTTCAACTGGAACTGGAACCACCGAGGTCAAAGCGATCCTGACTGATTCGGAGATTTTTCTGGATGGCAACGAAGTTTCCTTGACTGCGTACAACATTGGCGGCAATAATTATTTCAAGCTTCGTGATGTTGCGAAGGCCATCAACTTCGGAGTAACTTGGGATAATGCAACGAAAACTATTGGAATAGATACATCAGGCAGTTATATGGAATAATGACAAGCGCAGGCGAGAGTTCTGCGTGAGACGATATCCAGATTGGCCGAATAAAGGCAAAGGCAGATAGCTTATTACTAGCTATAATGAGGCATTGGAGAAGAAAGGACTTCCCCCCATCATTTATGAAACAGGAGGAGATGAAATGGATAATAACGTTCAGTCCATCGAGAATGATGAACTGTTCCGTGCATTGGATAAGCTAAACAAAGAATGGTTACAAGCATATAATGAAGACCCGAATGCTGTTAGGAATAGTTACAGGGAGAATGCGGTTTTGTTTTTTGAAAAGGAGAACTACATAAAAGGAAATCAGGCAATCTGCCAGTGTTATAGTAAAAATCGTGTTGAAATCGGACAATTAAAAAGCATTCATACATCTTACCGTGTTCATTTATCGGAAAACCCGGATATGGTTTATGAAATAGGGCATGTGGCAACTGAAAAGGATGCCAGGTATCATTTTATTATCATTTGGTCAAAAGAAGAGGGTATATGGCTTCGAGAGCTGGAAGTGATGGTGAAGAATGTCCCGAACAGTAACGACCAGGAAGGGATCGATGCTGCAAGGAGGAGATGGGTCGAGCTTGCAAATGAGCATTCACCGGAGCATCTTGCCGCAGAGGTCTACACCAGGGATTTTACCTATTATAACAGGAATACTATATATCAAGGATATGAAAATTTATCGGCAGCATATGCCTATATGAAGGACCCTGATTTTCAGATCGATCTTAAGAAGGAGATCAGTGTTGCGGTTCGGCCAGACCTGATATATGAGATTGGGAAGTGGATGAATCCCTATTATTCCGGCAGTTATATAATCATATGGGAAAGGCAGCAAAACGGTGAATGGAAAATAGCATTTGATTCAAATTGGTAGAACAAAGAAATATATTACCAATGGCCCTTTATCAATATGATTGACACAAAAAACCGCCACTGAATTTACGAGTCAGTTGGCGGTTTGCTTTTTGTGATGTTAATATATTTTTCTGCTTTCCAGGCTTTGATCCTGAGAAGCTTTGGGGATCACCAGCCGCTCCTGTGGCAGACCACCGACGGGTCGATACTCTTTAAGTCCGGTGAGCATTTGATGAGCAATTCCCTTGATATATACCCTGTACAACCGTATATTGATCGATCTTCTAAAATAATATTGCTGTGTTTTATTGATTTTATTGTAACAATCGACAATATAAATCTCAATATCAGGACCTGTAATTGCAGGCTTTTTGTTGAGCAGGGCGTTTTATGATATTATAGAATAGATGTATAAAGAGGGGCGATCGGTTTGATCATTGATTTCCATACCCACTGTTTTCCGGATGAGCTTGCAGTGAAAGCAGTTGCGTCTTTGTCAGAAAAGGCAGGCATCCCGGCAATGCTGAACGGAACGGTAAATGATCTGAAAAGATCGATGAAAGCCAGCCGCATAACCGGTTCCGTGCTGCTAAACATTGCGACAAAGCCGTCACAGACGGCCAAGATAAATAGCTGGTCGGTTCAGATCCGGGATCAGAGCGTCATATCCTTCAGCAGCATCCATCCGTTCTGTGAGGACTGGGAGAACGAGCTTAAGCGCATTAAGGAGCTTGGATTCAGGGGCATAAAATTCCATCCTGAATACCAGGAGTTTTATATTGATGATGAAGCCATGTTCCCGATTTATGAACTTGCTTTTGAACTCGGGCTCATCATAGCTTTTCATGCTGGTGTGGATTTAGGCTTCGATCCGCCTTACCATTGTACGCCTGAAAGGCTTGATACTTTGCTGAGGCGATTTAAAGGCGGAAGGATCGTGGCCGCACATATGGGAGGATATCAATATTGGGATGAGGTCGAAAAATATCTTGTGGGGAAAGATATCTATTTTGATACTTCATACGCAGTCGGTGTCATGGACAGCAAGCAGGCCAAACGTATCATCCATGATCATGGATACAACAAGATACTGTTTGGCAGCGATTCTCCCTGGAAAGATCAGGGCTGGTCGGTGCAATGCGTAAAGGACCTTTGCCTCGGGCCGGAAATCGAGGAAGCCATATTTTATAAAAATGCTGTTGAGCTGCTGGGCTTGTGAAAATCTAATGGAGGCGACCGAACGTGTCCTGGCGCTGACGAATCATGGCTATACTTATTACCCTGTAAACAGTGAGTGGGATCGGGAGGATTATACATAAAAAGAAGATCATGTTGATTTCAAAGGAGAAAGCATATGAGATATTTATTGAAAAACGCGACAATCCTTGATTCCAGCAATAATATGGACAATGTTCATATATTAGTTGAGGGCAGAAAAATCCTCAATGTTTCAAAGGAAGTGCCGGAAATACCGGCTATAGAGTATGACTTGAGTGGATATACAGTTATGCCGGGATTTATAAATACACACGTTCATTTAATTGACTGCTTTGATCCATTTAATGAGGACAAGCTGAAAAAATGGCTAATGTCTGGAATCACTGCTTTACGAGATGAGGGAATTTTATCGAGACACACCGCAAAAGATGCTGTTAATTGGAGAGATAAATGTAAAAACTCCAGTACTTATCCAAGTATTGCAATATGCGGAAAGTTTATTGCAGCAAAAAAC
>CAZYEZ010000204.1:0-2863 GCA_964646775.1 uncultured Chitinophagaceae bacterium
TCCTCGATCCTTTTCTCTTCTATCCTTTTCTTTATCCTTGCCTCTCTCCTTACCTTTCTGCTTGGGCGCTTCCTTTGCTTTCTTTTCCGAAATCCTAGGCGATGTGGCAATCAAAGAAAAATCTATCTGCCTTTTTGCCAGACTGGTCGCGATCACCTGCACTTTAATGAGATCTCCAATAGAAAAGCGCACCCCTGTGTGCTCTCCCACCAATGAATAACTGCGTTCGTCAAAAACAAAAACGTCCAGATTCATAATATCCGTTAAAGATACCATTCCTTCGCATTTATGCTCCGTCGTCTCAGCCCAGAATCCAAAACTGGCAACCCCACTAATAATGGCCGGGAAGGTCTCTCCCAGATGGTCCTGCATAAATTCCACCTGCTTGTATTTTCCAGCCGCCCTTTCTGCTTCCACGGCCTTCTTCTCCTGGTCGCTGCAATGTCGGCAGATCTGTTCCATATTTTTGGTGGCCTCCACCTTTCCTTCGAGTGCGCTATGCAATAGACGATGCACCAAAATATCCGGATAGCGGCGGATGGGCGAGGTGAAATGGCAGTAGTTTTCAAAACCAAGACCGTAATGACCAATATTTTCGGTCGAATAAACCGCCTTGGACATGGTGCGTATGCCGAGTCCTTCGAGTACATGCTGATGATCGGTTCCACGAATTCGGTCAAGCATCTCATTGAATGAGCGGGCAATGGTCTGGGGGCTGTTTAGTTCCAGTTTGTATCCCATTCGGGACGCATAGGCCGCAAACTGAGCCAGCTTCTCCTGATCGGGAACATCATGGACCCTGTAGGGAAAAGGTAGGGGCTTATTCTTATGCTTGATGGTCGACATATAGGTAGCCACCGTCCGGTTGGCAAGAAGCATGAACTCTTCAATCAGCTGATGGGATTCCTTACTTTCCTTAATCACAATGCCCACGGGCCGCGCCTGATCGTCCAACTTAAACCGAACTTCCTGAGAGGAAAAATTGATGGCTCCCTTCTTGAATCGATCTGCACGCAATTTTCTGGCGATCTGATTCATCGTCCGAATGGTATCGGCCCATGGATGGGCCTGTTGGGTCTCCAGGATCGACTGAACTTCTTCATAGGCAAATCGCTGCTGGGACCGTATGCGGGTTTTTCCGATCCACTCCCCGCGCCGCTTCCCCTGGCGATTGATTTCAAAAAGAACGGAAAAACAGTATTTATCTTCCTCGGGTCTCAATGAACAAAGTTCATTGGACAAACGCTCCGGAAGCATGGGAACGACGCGGTCCGGCAAGTAAACGCTGGTGCCTCGAATATAGGCTTCCCGATCTAAGGCAGACCCGGGTCTCACATAGTAACTCACGTCGGCAATATGAACCCCGATTTCAAACCAGCCATCGCCGAGATCCCGAAAGGACAGCGCATCATCAAAATCTTTGGCATCGGCCGGATCAATGGTTAGGGTTGGCACCCCTACCAGGTCCCGACGCCCTTCCATATCCACTACCTGCTCGGGAATGCGTGCCGCTTCCTCCAAAACATCATCGGGGAACTGGATCGGAAATCCCGATTCCATCAGAATTCCTTTCATGGCAATCTCGTTGAGACTGGCATGGGTAATGACCGAGATGATCTCGCCCTCAGGCTTCCGTTTATGGCTTTTCCATTCCGTCAATCGGACGATGACCATATCCCCATGCTGGGCGCCGTCCAGACGATCCATATCCACGTGAATATCAACCGGCATTTTCGGGCTGTCAGGTACCACGAAGGCAATCTTGCCCTTGATTATGAGCTGGCCGGCAAATTCCGTTTGCTTCCGCTTGATCACTTCTACCACCCTCCCCTCTTTCCTCGATCGACCTCGACCGGTCTCCAGCAATTCAATCCGGACCGTATCCCCGTCTAAAGCCGTCCCTAATGAGGTCGGCGAAATGATCACATCTTTAGACGGTCCTTCCAGTATCACGAAACCCATGCCGCCACGGGTAATCTCCAACCTTCCCGTCGCCGTTATCGTTCCTCGACTGGAGGCAGATTTATCTTTAGCCTTCTTCTGGGTATGCTTGTTTTTCTTCATGAGGGCGATGGGTTTAGTTTGGGTTATAAGATTCGATATAATCGTAAACCTGCTTCCAAAACGATGCATGGTCTGCGATGAGTTCAACTTCCATGGGGATTACGGCAAATACGAGGCCAAGCGAATCTAGAAGTTCACGATGTCTCAGGAGCCGGGCCGCATCTTTTTCTGTGGTCACCAAGTATCTATCCTTCTTGGCTCCGCTACTGGATCCGCTTGACCAAAGTCGGTGCCATCCCCGGATGTCTTTGGGGCTAAAATCGTGGTGATCGGCGTAAGCCTGGGACTGAATGCGCCCCCCCCAGGTTGCCAGATAATCTCTTAAAACCGCTGGCTGGGCGATGCCGGTCACCAAAAACAAATCCTTACCGGCCAGGTCTACCGTTTCTCGAGTCCCCATAAGATAGGGTTTTCCGTACCTAATGGTACTAAAATAAACCCGCTGATGCGGCGCAGGGTTCAAGGCTTGGATCCATCGGCTTCGTTCGGCCTCGGAAAGTTGCGCTGGCGCTTTGGAGACGATGATGATGTCCGCTCTTTGGGCACCGGCCCGAGGCTCCCTGAGCCTGCCTAGGGGAATCATCCTGTCCCGGGTATAAGGCCGATCATAAGAGGTAAGCAGAATCTGAAGCCCCGGCTTCACCCGCCGGTGCTGAAAGGCATCATCGAGAAGGATGACCTCTACCTCGGGATGGGCTTGCAGTAACCGAGGGATACCCAATACCCGTTGCTCGGCGACGGCGACGACCAGGTCGGGAAAATTCAACCGGTATTGCATGGGTTCATCCCCGATGGTTTG
>CAZYEZ010000205.1:0-2836 GCA_964646775.1 uncultured Chitinophagaceae bacterium
GAAACTGACGCACCCAAGACCTTAGCGGGGAGGGGCGCAAGCTTGCGAGGAGCGAGCTATGCATGATGCACTTTCAAAGGGCTGCTGGCCATGACCAGCAGCCCTTCTGGCTTTTGTGGCTTCATGGATCGATTTGCCTTCCGCTAAAAATTTTGAGCCAAACTTTCCCGAGAAAATTTCTACCTTGAATCCCCAAGCCGCAGATTCCATTTAAACTCCCTGGCTGATTGGACTCATCTATGAAATCAAGTTTCTACCCTTTTAGGTTCGGCACCCTGGGGATTTTTGCCCTGGTTTTCTCCTGGATTTCCTGTACGCCGAAAATTGCACCTTCCCAGGACACGCCACCCGCCCAGGTCATCGAAGCCCACACCTGGCGCATGATTCCCGGGACCCAATCGGCGCCGGTTACCCGCCAAGCTCAGATCATTCTCCTTTGGCAGCATTCCCTTCCTGCCACGGATTTTGCTTTTCTGGATCAAGGTCAATGGCTTGCCGTGGATCCTTATTCAGCCCGACGCAAGGAACCATCGACCGCTCCATCCAGCCACCCCTCCACTTCAGGGCGAGACCGCTACCTCCTCCAGCCCAATCAGGGCGCCATCACCGCGGGAGACACCCTGGGATTGCGGATTGATTATAGTCGCCCCCAGGCACCGGTGACCAAAGGTCCAGCCTCTGGTCGATACCTATATTATAAGATAGGCACCCAGCCCTGGTCTTCCATGCCCATCGACTCCTTGACGACTGTTCGCGATATCGTTTTGCCTTAAGGCGCTGAGGCTATGCCCCCGCTAATCCCATCAGCTCCCGGGCATGGGAGTAAGCGGCTTCCGTCGGGGGATCTCCAGCGATCATTTCTGCCAGAGCCCGAATCCGAGATGCCTCATCCAGGGTTCGAACGCGGGTACGCGCCACGCCTTCTTCATCCGGGGTTTTGTAAACAAAAAAATGGCGATCGGCCTGGGCGGCCACTTGTACCTGATGCGTGATGCAAATAACCTGATGAGCGGTCGAGAGATCCTTAAGTAAAAGAGCCACCTGCCGGGCCGCTTCCCCTGAGGTGCCTGTATCCACTTCATCAAATATCATGGTTGGCCACTGCACTTTCCGAGCCGTAATGGATTTGATGCAAAGCATGATTCGGCTCAACTCCCCGCCGGATGCCGCTTTATATACAGGCTGAAACGATCCGCTTCGGTTCGCATCGAGAAGAAACACCACCCGGTCTCTGCCTCGAGGACCCAAAGATCCCCGATCCTGGAACTCCATATCCCATCGAGCATTCGGCATACCGACCCGGGGCAACATTTCAGCCATTTTCTCCAAAAAAATGGATCCGGCTTTTTTTCTCGCCTCATGGAGGCGCTGAGCCCGAGCTTCCAGCTCCGACTCCCATTCAGCCAGCCTCTGGCGAGATGCTTGAATCTGCGCTTCGCGCTCCTCGCCTGAATGCGTTTCCAACTCCAAGTCCTGCTGTACTTTCAACAAGACTACCGTATCCGGCTGCCCGTGCTTTTTGAGCAGGCGATACCCTAAATCGATCCGCTCGGCTAGGCGCTGCCCTTCTTCGGGATCCAGGTCGATCGTTGCCCCTAATCGATCCAGCTCCATGGCCAGGTCTTCCAATTCCAAAACCAGGCTCTCCATCCGGCTGGCCAATGGGTTCATCTCCTCGAACTCCCGAGATATCGAAGTCCAGGATGATTGAAGGCGACGCAAAGCGCTGATGATCGCCGTCGGCTCTTCTTCGAGCATTTGCCGGGATTCGTTAAGGACCCGAATCCAAGCTTCTCCATGCTCCCATTTTTTCCATGCTTCACTGGCCTTCTCGATTTCCTGGGGCTGAAAATTCGCTTCCTGCAGTTCTTCCAAAAGGTATCGTCGGTAATCTGTTTCTTTATTCCATTCGACCCAAGCGGCCTCCCAGAGCGCACATTGTTTCTTCTCGGCCTCAAAACGCTGGTAAAGCAAGCCATAGTCCTTGAGTTCGTCGCCTAGGTCTGCTAAAGCATCGATGACCTGAATTTGAAAATCTTGCTCCTGCAAAGCATGATGATCAAACTGCTGGTGAAGATCCACGAGTTCTCCCGTCAGCCGCTGAAGTAAACTCAAGTTCACCGGTGTATCATTAATGAAGGCGCGACTCTTGCCTTGCGCATTAATTTCACGCCGAATGCAGCAATGGGTATCTGTATCCAGGCCTTCAGCCTCTAAAAGCTGATTGAAGGCCGGGCGATCGGCCAAATCAAACCAGGCTTCTACAACCAGTTTGCGGTCCTTACGCAGTAATAGAGAGGGATCGGCTCTTACGCCCAAAATCAAGGTGAGGGCACCTAGAATAATACTTTTTCCGGCACCGGTTTCACCGGTGACCACGTTCAGCCCCGTGTGCGGGGCAAGACTCATCTTATCGATGATGGCGTAGTGATTGATCTCGAGTTTCTGAAGCATAACAGGTGGACACAAATTTAACCCCCTTTGCCGACATCCTGATCCTGCCATTAAAGGCAAAAAAAAGCGGAAGGAAACCCGTCTATCCTGATTGGTTTCCTTCCGCTAGGGAGGTCTAGGCCCTTTTTAATCTTAATGGTGCGTTTCGCCTCTCGTTTCGCCTCTCGTTTCTTTGGGACTAGGCTCCCCAAAAAACCTATGCTTGCCTAAAGCTGATTGTATATGGCCGCATCCGCATTACGGGCGATGCCAAAATACTGGAATGTCTTGCGATGATATCCCTTGCGGAAATAATGATCGGTGCTTCCATCTTCAGGAATGGTCACCCAGTCCTGGTTTTTGGTAATATACCAACGATATACGCCTACCGTATTGGCTCCGC
>CAZYEZ010000206.1:0-2813 GCA_964646775.1 uncultured Chitinophagaceae bacterium
GGGTTCCTTCGCTTAAGCTCCAATAAAAAAGGGGGATGCGTACCCTTAACGGTGAACTTCGACTACAAACTATATTCTAATATTCCGAGCACGAATAGCAATTATCCCTTCGCCGGCACGGCATTCCTCTGGAACTTTCGAGATGGCTATACTTCTACCTTACCCAGTCCCCAGCACACTTTTCAGGATACCGGAGTATTTATGGTCACCCTTCGGTTGACCACGGCTAATGGCTGTGTTTTTTGGGATTCGATAAAGATTCGGGTAGGGCAACCCCCCATGGCGGATTTTAGTGTCCTGCCCCGGCAGCCTTGTCTCGGCTCTCCGGTGAGCTTCACGAATCTCAGCACGGGAGCCGATTCCTTTCGTTGGGAATTTGGAGACACGCGGACTTCCATCCTGGAATCTCCCACCCACGAATATGATTCGGCGGGTACTTTTGATATTTTACTTACGGCATTTCATCATTCCTGCCCCGACACCCAACTTTTTAAAGCCTGGGTGACGGTCGACTCTCCGAAAGCTCGATTTGACTACAAAGTGAGTTGTGATACCACCACCCGGGTGAAATTCAAATCAACCTCTTATGGGGAAACTTCTTGGATATGGTATTTTGGGGATAATACTTCAAATTCAGTGGACAGGGAGCCTTTACATGATTATCCATCCGAGGGGGATTATACGGTCATGCTGGTTACCTTTAATAGTCGCACGGGATGTAGCGACACCGAAGCCGTACAGCTGTCGTTGAAGTCGCCGCAGGGGAGAATCACCGCCAGCGATTCGATCGTCTGCCCGAATCAAATGGTGACTTTTATAGGCGAACGAACGACACCAGGTACAGCCATTCGAAGGCGATGGACAGTCAACGGCGCGCTCTTAGGGGACACTTTAGGGACCATGCACTATAATCAATGGACAAGCGGTACCTACGACCTGAGCTTTTCCTTTGAAGACGAGAATGGATGTCGCCGAGTCGTGACGGTGCCTGATATGATTCAGGTATCTGAGCCTCAAGTGGATTTTCGGGCAGACACCTTGGAAGGCTGTGATCCGCATTCGGTGATGTTTACGGACCTGTCCACGGCCAGCTCCGGTTCAACCCTTGTCGGATGGCAATGGAATTTTGGAGACGGTGGAACGCAGAATACGGTCTTGCCCCAAGCCGGCCATACCTATATGATCGGGGGGACCTATGATGTTACGCTGGTCGTCACCGATGACCAAGGTTGCACGAACTCTCTGAGAAAATCAGCCTATATTAAAGTGAGAAGTCCGCAGGCGGATTTTCTGGTGGATTCATTTGTTTGCGTGGGAGCCCCCCTGGCCTTTCAGTCTCAGAATATGGAGACCGGACCATTCTACTGGGATTTTGGGGATGGGAACCATTCAACGGTTAAAAACCCGCAACATATCTATAGCGACACGGGGACCTATACCATCCGCTATGCATACGCCAATTCCCTGGGTTGCTGGGATACTTTGGTCAGTCAGCGAAGGGTGAAAGCGCAGAAGCCCGAGGCGAATTTTACGGTCAGTGACAGTTTGTCGGCTTGCCTTCCTTTCCCGGTTACCATGACGAATACTTCCCAGAAATCTCAGATCTGGTACTGGGATTTTGGAAACGGGTTGCAGCAAACGCAGACGAACAGGAGCACGCCGGCCAGCATTATGTATACCGTCCCTGGAGAATATAAAGTCCGCTTGCGGGCAGTGGATGATCGGGGTTGCGTGGACACGGCAGAAAGAACCATATATGTATTGGGTTATAGCGGGATGTTGGATTATAGCCCTATTACAGGCTGTGCGCCCTTAGTTGTGAATTTCACCAATAGGGTTTATAATGTAGCCAATCTTCAATATGATTTTGATGACGGGTCGGTTGTTTCTGCAGGACCGGGTCAATCTTATACGCATACTTACACCCTGCCGGGCCGGTATCGACCCAGACTTGTGATTACCGATAACAGTGGATGCAGCGTAGGAAGCGAGGGGGACAAGGAAATTCTGGTCGATGGTATAGACGTAGAATTTGAACATAGCCCTGCTTGCGTGGGGTCATTAGTCCAGTTCCGCGATAAGTCTGTCTCCCATTTTTCCACGCTTAGTCACTGGTCTTGGACCATCGATGGAAAGAACAGCTGGCAGACGAATACCCAGCATCGGTTTCCTCAGCAGGGAAGCTATGATTTAAAGCTTGTGGTAGGCAATGCCAATGGGTGTATGGACAGCCTGGTCTCTCGCTTTGAAATCTATCCTTTGCCTACCGTCGATGCGGGAGAGGATACCCTGATCTGTATCGGAGATGCCGCTCCCTTGCGGGCCAATGGGGCGAAAGATTATCAGTGGTCTCCGGTCGATCTTTTAAGTTGTGATCAATGCCCCCAACCCTTTGCACGTCCGGGACAAGAAACGGAATTTGTGGTCATTGGCACCGATGCTCGGGGATGTAGTGATACGGATCAAGTCCGCGTCATGGTGAAATCTCATGTGGAGGCGGGGGCTTCGGGCGCGGGAGAAATTTGTTTGGGCGAAAGACGTAAGCTTCAGGCCTGGGGAGGGGATAGCTATCAATGGACGCCTACGGATGGCCTGACCTCTCCTGACATGGATAGCACCTGGGCCGAACCAGGCGCGACCACCCGCTATCAAATGGTGGCTTATGAAGGTGCCTGCATCCCAGACACCCATTATCTTACCGTTACGGTTCATCCGCTCCCTTACGTAGAGGCCTCAGGAAGTTCGAGAACGGTCGCGGGAAATGAAGTGCCCATTCAAGCGCAGGGAAGGGATATTGAGAGCTTTCAATGGAC
>CAZYEZ010000207.1:0-2804 GCA_964646775.1 uncultured Chitinophagaceae bacterium
GTCACATTATATACAAGCATCATTCTAAATTTATCCTCCATCGTTTAACATCCATCGTTCCATCCCTAGGGCAAAGATACGGCGGGCAACTTGGGAAGCTACCAACGCGGCTTATCGCGTGCCTCCTGAAGAAGGCCTAAATAACTGAGATAACGCTCCATGGGCAGCTCCCCTTGCTCCATCAGGTCTCGAACGGCGCAGTCCGGCTCCTGATCATGGAGGCAATTATGGAACCGGCAATCTTTCATGGCTTTGCGAAACTCCGGAAAATACCCTCCCAGTTCTTCGGCCAAAACATCGACCAGGGCAATTTCTCTCACTCCTGGGGTGTCGATTAAACGCCCGCCCTGGGGCAAGTCATAAATTTGGGCGAATGTGGTCGTATGCCTCCCCCGACCCGTCTGCTTAGACAGGTCTTGGGTGGGCAGGTGCATATCCGGAATCAAGGTATTCAGCAAACTGGATTTTCCCACCCCCGAATGCCCGGCGATAAGACTTGTTTTATCCTTTAGGAAGTCCAGCAGCGGCGGTAGGGTCTCTGGCTGACGAGCCGAGACACTAAAAACCTGCGCCCCCGCCTGGCTATAAATCTCCTGCCATCTTTGGCGCTTTTCTTCATCCTTGGGCCGCCAAAGATCTCGTTTACCAATAAGAAGCACCGGAGGTATATGATAAGCTTCAGCAGTAACCATAAAACGGTCAATAAACCCGGTTGAAGTCCGGGGGCTATGCAGGGTTGCCATCACTAGGGCGGCATCGAGGTTTGCCGCTACAATATGTTTTTGGTGGCGATTCTGGGGTGATTCCCGCACGATATAGTTCCGCCTCGACTCCAGGTCAACAATCGTTGCCTCTCCCATCTCCGCTTCCCATTCGAACTTAACCCAATCGCCTACGGCCACCGGATTGGAAGAGCGGATTTCCTCATCCATCCGCCATTTACCACGAAGGCGGGCATAATAATCGCGCCCGGATTCGTCTCGAATAAGGTAATGACTCCCGGTCGACTTATACACCAAGGCCCTCCGTTGCTTACTCATAGATGCGTCCCCTAAGTTTTCGCTCATTATTCATAGCGCAGCGCCACGATCGGATTCAATCGGGATGCTTTAAGCGCGGGATAGATTCCCGAAATGATGCCTACTGAACTACATAAGCCCACTCCTACGGCAATCCATACCCAAGGTAAGATAAACCCGGTTTCGAAAAGAGTTCCAAATAAATTCCCCACCAGAATCCCCAGGACAATACCCAGCAGGCCTCCTAAAAGGCTAATTAAAATCGATTCCGTTAAAAACTGTTGCTGTATGGAAGCAGATCGCGCCCCCAATGCTTTGCTCACGCCAATTTCCCGGGTTCGCTCGGCGACGGAAACCAACATGATATTCATCAGGCCTATCACAGAGCCCAAAAGGGTGATGATTCCTATCACCAAAGCCGCATAGCCCACAAACTGAATGCTGCTGATAAGAATATCGGCCACCGAGTCATTGCGCATGACCGAAAAATCGCTTTCGGTTCCGGGGGGAATATTGCGGATCACCCGAAACAGGCCCTCGGCCTCGTCGGTGGCTATGTCTACATGGCTGACCTGATCCACTTTCACGGCAATCGCGTACTTCAAACCGGTCTGAGCCAATTTCCTGGCCGTATTCAAGGGCAGATAAACCATATTATCTAGGCTCCCCATCATACTGCCACCCCGGCTGTTGCAAATCCCTACCACTCTTAGGCGATGCTCGCCCACCGTTACCCACTCCCCCACGGCCAAGGAAGGATTGGTGGGGAAAAGGATTTTTGCCACCCCTTCGCCCAGGAGGCAAACCCAAGGACCCTCCTGCTGCTCTCTGGCAGAAAAAGCGCGACCATGGGCCAAGCTGATGTCGGCTAAAGCGAGATAATCCCCGTCCACCCCTAGGGTAGAAATATTTGGATTGGTATTTCGGGACCCATAGCTGACCCTTGCCACGCCGGGCATAGAGCCCGATATGCTGACGATGGAGGGAAAATCATAGCGACGCTTGAAGGCCAGGGCTTCCTCGTAACGGATACTTTTCCCTTGGGTAAAACTAATGGAAAGACCACCCCGGGAACTGGACCGCTTCATAATATCGCTACTCAGGTTGAAGGTATTGGCGCCCATGGAGCTGAAATTATCATAGATGCCAGCCTTCATCACCTCAATGGCTGTAAGTATACCCACGAGGGCCATGATGCCCAGTCCGATAATCGATATGGTAAGCATGGACCTGATACGGTTTGTCCGTATCGCCCGGAAGGCCAGACTGATATTAAAGATGAATTGCCGCATCCGGGACCAAAGTTAAGGACCATGGAGGTAAAATCACCGCTGCCCCGTCTAAGGATCTATGAACCCAAAGCAGCCGCCCCGCTGACAATTTCGGTCAGCTCGGTGGTAATGGCCGCCTGCCTTGCCCGGTTATAGCTGATCTTCAGGCCGCGAAGCATTTCGTTGGCATTTTCCGAGGCCTTGTCCATGGCTGTCATCCTTGCTCCATGCTCCGAAGCATGGGCATCCAAAACGGCTTTGAAGACTTGGGTGCTCAGAATCTTGGGCATGAGGGCTTCCATTAACTCTTCCCGGTTTGGTTCAAAGAGAAAATCTGCCACCTGACCTTTGGCCTCAGCCGGCGCTTCCACACGAGGAATCGGCAGGAAAGGCTCATTGATGAACACCTGAGTTGCGGCATTGCGAAACTGGCTATATACCAGCTCCACCCGATCAAAACGCTGCTCCTCAAAAGATTCGATGGCAAAGTCCGCCAAAAGGCGCACCCGATCAA
>CAZYEZ010000208.1:0-2803 GCA_964646775.1 uncultured Chitinophagaceae bacterium
CTATGAGCTTCACGGGCCCAATTATTAAAATAACCACCACCATATAACTGGGAGGGGAAAATCATGTGGAAATGCGGCGTTTGTAACTTTATCCACGAAGGGGAAGGGGCCCCGGACAAGTGCCCCAAATGCGGCGCTCCCAAAGAGAAGTTTACCGCCCTGGAAGAGGAGAAAGTTAACCTGGTCCTGCGCTCCCGCCTGGGCAATACTCTGCTCATGGATCTGGATGGCCTCTTGGATGCCGTACTCGAG
The DNA here is from genome assembly GCA_964646775.1 of uncultured Chitinophagaceae bacterium. GTDB lineage: Bacteria > Bacteroidota > Bacteroidia > Chitinophagales > Chitinophagaceae > CAYPQN01. The sequence goes on from CAZYEZ010000208.1 coordinate 253, forward strand.
CTGGCGGAAGTCGGCATCGAAGATGATCTGGATCCCGGCTGCGTCAAGCTCTACAAAGAGTGCAGAGATTTTGCCCTCTTTGCCCGCCAGTCCCTGAAGGCGGAAATCGAGACCCATATGAGCAAGGGAAAATGGGGCTAAAAAAGGCGATAACTCGCCTTTTTTCTTTGCTCTGAATTGGGTTAATTTGAATAAAAATAATTTGACGCAAAACTATGCCCGTGTTTTACATTCCCCTGCGTTTAGGCGGCTGCAAAACAAGACTCAACTGTTTCCAGGGTATGAAAGTGATTTTTTCCGGAACAGATTAACCCACTCTCTCGAAGTTGCGCAAATCGCAAAAACTATTGCGCACAAACTCAAGAAAGAGTATCCCGAGCTGGATTTAGAACCCGATGTCTGTGAAATTGCGGGGCTTATGCACGATTTAGGTCATCCCCCATTTGGACATAACGGTGAAATGGCGCTAGATGAGTGTATGAGCCAAGATGGCGGTTTTGAAGGAAATGCGCAAACACTTAGGATTATTACTCGACTTGAAAAAAAAGAATGTGTCGAACCGATGTTTGATGAAAAGGGTAACGATAGAAGGGTTGGACTCAATTTAACTGCTAGGGTAATAGCATCAGCGCTAAAGTATGATCGGGAAATTCCGTTATCCCGTGAAGGTTCGGAATTAATAAAGGGATACTACTTATCGGAAAAAGAGATAGTCGACACAATAAAACTACGCCTTGTTGGAAGCAGCAACATAGAAGAATTTAAAACGATAGAGTGTGCCATTATGGATTTAGCTGACGACATCGCATATTCTACATATGATGTTGAGGATGCGTTTAAGGCAGGCTTCTTAACCCCATATGAAATAATGGCAGTAGACGACACAATTTTAGAAAAGATAGCTGAAAAATTATTGGAGAAGGACGAGATAAAAATTACTGTTTCGGAATGCCGTGCTATCTTATGGGGATTGTTCGCCGACTCATGGCAAAGATCAATTCGAGACCAAAGACAACCTGATATAGATACAGATACCGAGGAAGCAGATACCGAGGAATATGAAGCAAAAACATTAGCAAATTTTCTATCCTCGTACAGAGATTCCAAGAATATTGCCCTTGACGGATACATGAGAGCCGAATTAACTTCACGGCTGGTGAGCACCTTTGTCAAGGGTATAAAGGTAGAATTGAACCGGGAATATCCCATCCTTTCCAAAGTATATTTTGATGAAGAAACCAAGCGCAGAGTAAGCATTCTTAAGCATTTCGGGTATGTGGCTCTAATTAATTCTTCAAGATTAAAAGTAGCTGAAAACCGGGGAAAAGAAATTGTAAAAATGATATTTAATAAGTTAAATGCTCCAGATGGGGATTTATTGCTACCCGAAGACTTCCAGAGAATATATTCCAATCTAAAGAATATAACGCATAGAAAAAGGATTATTTGTGACTTCATTGCAGGTATGACTGATAGATACGCTTTAGAATTCTATGGGCGTTTATTTTCTGAAAATCCCCAGACTATTTTTAAGCCTTTGTAATCATAGCAATTACTATTCGTTTGCAGGTTCTGTTGAATAATACTAAACAGAAAGGTCAATGGAGATTAAGGACGGTGCTTCCTAATCTCCTACTTTTATTGCAGTCCCGACAGCTTTCCCACTCCTATTGCACTGATCTTTTTTTTGTTATCATTAGCGTATATTCTATTAATGGAGGAGTAGCAATGCCAGAATTCAAAGCCCTATCTCAGGCCCTTCAAGGGCAGCTGGTGCAGTGGCGGCGCTGGTTTCACCAGCACCCCGGCATCGGCTTTGACGTCCAGGAAACAGCAGATTACATCCTGAAAAAACTCGCCGATTGGGGTATAGAGGCCGAGGCCGGGGTCGGCGGCACGGGTGTGGTGGCAGTCATCCGGGGCGGCAAGCCCGGCCCGACCATTGCCGTCAGGGTGGATATCGACGCCCTGCCAATTCAGGAAGAGAACACCCATGACTTCGTCTCCCTCTACCCCGGAAAGATGCACGCCTGCGGCCACGATGCCCATGCCGCCATCGGCCTGGGGGTTGCCAGGCTCCTGGCGGAGCAGCGGGAGGATCTCTCCGGCGCCGCCGTCATTATCTTCCAGCCCGCCGAGGAGAGAGGGGGAGGCGCCGCCGTCATGATTCGGGACGGCGTCCTCGACCGCTATGGCGTCCAGGCCATCGTCGGCGGACACATCGGCCTGCTTTCGCCGGCTCTTTCCCGGGGTCAGGTGGGCATCAGCTACGGCCCCCTCATGGCCGCAGCCTGCCAGTTCGAGGCAGAGATCATGGGCAAGGGCGGCCACGGCGCCTACCCCCACGAGACCATCGATCCGGTGGTGGTCAGCGCCGAGGTCATCAGCGCCTGGCAGCGCCTGGTCAGCCGGGAGCTTTCCCCCTTGCATCCCGGCGTCCTCAGCGTCGGCAGCATTCACGGCGGCGATGCCCACAACATCATTCCCGAAAAGGTGGTGATGAAGGGCACCTTCCGCTATTTCCAGCCCCAGGCGGGAGAAATTTTCCTCC
>CAZYEZ010000209.1:0-2704 GCA_964646775.1 uncultured Chitinophagaceae bacterium
CTACAAACCCAGTGGCGCAACTGCGCAGATTATTGGTCTTTTCACTGGTGTACTTTCATCCGGAATGGGTGGTGTACTTTCACAGGAATTTTCACGTCCGGAAAAAAAGACGCAAACAGGCCAATTAATGAGATTTTTTCTCATTATTGCTAAGAAATGGCCGCAATTCGTATTTTTGAGAAAATATCTCATAAACAAGCGAATTATGTTGTTGGAATTCTCAGTTGGCAACTTCTTATCCTTTAAGTCAAAGACTACATTGAGTCTTATGGCAACGGCCATCAAGGAACAGGTCGACACCAATATCTTTTCTTCCCAGCGCTACAATTTGCTAAAGGGCGCCGTGATTTATGGCGCGAATGCAAGCGGGAAAAGTAACTTTATCCGGGCTATATCTACCATGAGAAGGCTCGTGCTCCAATCTTTTGAGCAGTCATCTGCCGACGAACTAGGCATCACCCCTTTCCTGTTAAATACGGAGACGGAACACGAGCCTTCTTTCTTTGAAGTGGTTTTCCTCATTGACGACATCCGCTACCGTTATGGTTTTGAAGTGGATGACCGCATTATCCATTCGGAATGGTTATTTGCGGCCCAGAAACAAGCAGAAAAACCACTGTTCATCCGCGAACGGAATGGGATTGACGTAACGACTAGGGCTTTCCCCGAAGGCAGGGACTTGGAAGAGCGCACTCGTGACAATGCATTGTTCCTTGCCGTGGTGGATCAATTCAATGGGAAGACCGCCAAGAAAATCATGAAATGGTTTGATAACTTCATTACCATTTCAGGCTTGAGCCATGAGGGATACAAAGGCGTAACCTTCGGCATGCTGGAAGATAAGCAAACCCAGCATGCCTTACTGGACTTCTATAAAAACCTGGATCTGGGTTTTGACGACATCGCGATTGCCAAGAAACCTTTCGATCCCAAGGAATTGCCCAGCGATATGCCCGAAGTTTTGATCAGGCAGCTGGTTACAGATCTTGAAGGTGCTTTCCGGATTGACGTCAAGACCATCCACCAAAAATATGATGCCCAAAACAAGGCCGCCGGTGCTGTAGAGTTCGACATGCGCAGTCAGGAGTCTGCCGGTACCAACAAGTTATTCAACATTTCGGGGCCGGTATTCGATGTGCTGAATGATGGTGGAGCATTGGTGGTGGATGAACTGGATTCGAGCCTCCACCCCCTACTCACATTGGCCATTACAAAGTTGTTCCACTCAAAGGAAGTTAATCGAAACAATGCACAATTGATTTTTACTACTCATGACACGAACCTGTTGTATTATGGCAAGTATCGGAGAGATCAAATCTATTTCGTGGAAAAAAACCAATACGGTGCCTCGGAAATATATTCGCTAGTCGAGTATAAGGAAGATGGCAAGACCATTCGCAAGGATCGTTCTTTTGAAAAGGACTACATCGAAGGCCGTTACGGGGCCATTCCATTCATTGGCAACTTTTCAACCCTAGCGCTGGAATGGCAAGAAAAATAAAAATCCCCAACGAAAAGCTGAAGCGTTTTGCCCGATCGGAGCAGATGCGCAAGGTAGGTATCCGCAGCCTGCGTCGGTATTACCTAATCGTATGCGAGGGCGAGAAAACGGAGCCAAATTAATTTGCAGGGCTGAAACGTGATCTCCCCAATGGTGTACTCACCCATCACCAAATAGATATTGCTGGCACCGGCCGGAACACCTTATCTTTAATCGATGAGGCTACGAAATTAAAGGAGCGTTATGAGGCGGATAAAAATAGACCCATTGACCGCCTCTGGGTAGTTCTTGATCGAGATAGCTTTTCGGCCAACGACTTCAACAATGCTGTATTACGGTGTCGGGATACGAAACCCAAGATAGGCTGCGCCTGGAGCAATAAATCTTTCGAGCTGTGGTATTTGCTCCATTTTCAGTATTACGAAAATGGCAAAAAAATTCCCAATACATCTGGTCGCCACCTAATTATAAAACGCATCGTCTGGACAGCCCAATGGACCGACGATGCCGCCGGTTTGAACGGCCATCGCCTTGACAGACCGGAAAATTAAAAAAATCAATGCCTATGAAAAGGAATTTGCTGCGCACTGCCTTTATATGGATTTGCCTGCTCCTGATGCATTTCAGGGCAGACTCCCAACCCTACCAGTCCCTGTTCAGCCATGGGGATTGCTCGCCAACATGGACAAACTTTGCATTTAATCTAAGTCAAGCTGACTTTGCGACCTCCAGATATGAAAAGGATACAGTTGTTCATGGTGTTGCCTATAAAAAGTTGGTATTTATGACACCTGCAACTGACGGACCATTCGGACCATTCTCCGGTGGATTGTTCCGGGAGGACACCATGACGGGTAGGGGTCTGGTACCGGGACGTGAAAATGTCAACTCCACTTAGTCCTTCAGATACCATGGAACGCCTAGCCTTCCGGTTTGATTTGCAGGTGGGCGATACCTTTGAGCCATTCATCAGGTGGGTTTCCGGATTCTCTACAAATCGTGGATAGCATCCGGTTCATAGAAGGGTTAAAATACATCTATTTCTGCGCCCAGGTTTTTGGGGAACCCCTCAATTTTATTGAAGGGGTCGGTGGGAATCTGGGAATATTTTGGAAGTGTGAAAATCACGCGGGATTCTTTGCTTTATGGGACACCTACCTTCTGTGTTCCTTTAGAAATGGCAAAAAAACCCATTACCGTAAC
>CAZYEZ010000210.1:0-2691 GCA_964646775.1 uncultured Chitinophagaceae bacterium
CACAGGTCTGCAAAACCTCTTACAACGGTTCGAATCCGTTCGCGACCTCCAGAAAACTTAGGTTTTATCCTTTTTGCGGAAATCCAGTGAACTTCGTTTCACTGGATTTTACTATTTTAGGGCCAGTCCCCCGACAGGGAGTTTTTCTTATCAAGATTTCAGACATGTCCCATAGGCCTTCTCTGCTCATTGCACCCTCGCATTTTAGGCCCTTTGTTCCCTCTATTTCCTTTGTTCCGGTTTTTCAAGGGGTTCGTTGCCTGATAATTGGAATCCTCGCCCTGCTACTCTCCCTGCCCTTAATCGCACAGACACAAGGGAAAGTCGTGGCCGTGGCCGATGGAGATACCTTCACAATGTTGACCGGGGAGAAGAAGCAGATCAAGGTTCGACTCTATGGAATCGACTGCCCCGAAAGGAAACAGGCTTTTGGTCAGGTGGCCAAGGACTTCACCGCCGATGCTGTATTTGGGAAGGAGGTCAAATTGAGCAAAGAGGGTAAGGATCGCTATGGACGTACAGTGGCCATTGTGGAGCTGGAAGATGGAAGGATCCTCAACGAAATGCTGCTGCAGGCAGGTCTTGCCTGGCACTATAAGCGCTACGATAAAAATCCTGACTGGGCACAAATGGAAACCCGGGCACGGAGGAAACGCCTTGGATTATGGAAGGATAAGTATCCCATTGCTCCCTGGGATTTCCGTTAAAGGTGCAAATTCAGTATCAGCCCGAAATTAAATCATTGTAAAGAATGGCGAACGGCGTCTCTGGTTAGCAGAGGCGCCGTTCTATTTACGGGTGAAACATGCGCAGAAATAGCAAAAAGGAAGCATGAAGTCTTCCTGCGTGGTATACGCCTGTTTTATTGTTATCCGTTGTTTTATTGTAGTTTTCTTGAAGAACACCTGTAAAACAACTACTAAGTTTTTTCAAACTTAGTTTAAAAATTAGGATTATTCCGTTTCTCCAGTTATGGCTGCCTGTTTATCAAGATGTTACGATCTAAAAACTTTGGCCATCGCCCCGGCCGACTGAATTTTTGATTGCTGATGCCAAAATTTTACGATTTTCCAATCGTTAAGTTTTTAAAACATGATTTAAACTATTTGGTAAAAGGATTATGTCAACTGCAAGTTTTGATGACAATAATAATACGATAATTATAGACTGTTATTATTTTCGCGTATTTGCGATATTATTTGATGTTTGAAATTAGTCTTGATTTAGTTTCGCGAATATTGACGATAATCCTTTAATATAAATAGTTACAGGGCATTTTCCGTAGTTGGTTTTTTGTGAATATTATTTGATTTCATAGAAATGGATCGTTCAGTTTCATTCGTTAATTAAAAGTTATTGCTGTTAAAAAATTTTAAAACATCAGCCAATTTTTTCTTTCTTTGCACTCGAAAAGCTAAGGCAACATGCTGTATTCTTGTTCTAAACGTTTTCTTGCTATGTGCTTACTGGTCGCTTCGGTCAGTATGGGTTCTGTAGGGGATGTTTCAGGGCAGGTAAAGAATTATTTTTTAGGAGACAAGAAAGGGGAGAGGTATAATCCTGGGGGGCTAGGTTTTGGGAGTTCAGGTATTGGGTCTCCTTTTTCTCTAAATTTCCTGAGCGTTACTTCGTACTCCGCACCTTTGAACAGCCTTAATCATGATGCGGCAAATTTTGCAAAACTCACAACTTCTCGTGCCGTACTAAATGCCGCGGGAGGAGATGTCTTTGTGACATTTTCGAATCTCTCAACGATTCCTTCTGGTACGACCACTTATGTTCGGTTAAAGGCTCTACCTAGCACTAATGGAGGTCTTGGCAGTCTTTTGAGTATTGGTGGATTGGGCAACTCATTTAGATTCTTTGGTAGCGGATATATGGGTTCTACATCCGTTTCCTCGCACTCGGAACTTCTAATGGATTCTGCCGGGAAATACTATCTGGCCGTTCAACCTTTCGGAAATTATAATGTGGTCCGTGTGGACTTGCAGTCTGAGGCTGGATTATTGGCTGGTATTTTGAATTTGCTCAATCCTTTCGTTGCTTCCGTTGAACTCAATTCCATGTTCTATTACAGTGGGTTCAGTTCCGGTGATTGCGGGCGCCCTCTATTCTCAAGCTTGACCAAGGCGAATGGCGTGACAGCCAGTTTGGATAGTTTAAATATCACAGGCTTTTTAGGACTTTCTGCTTCCGTCAAGGACCCTCATAAAGCGATCGATGGTGATATTTCCACCTATTCATCTATTGTTTCTCCCGTCCTTGGGTTGGCCAGTTCTGTATCTCAGATAATATATTTTGGTTACCCTGGGCAAGCCACAGACCTGATTAAAATTCGCTTTGCTTTACCCCTGAGCTTTTTGACATTGGGAATATTGGACAAAATTTCGATTCAAGCCTATAATGGAACCGCAGCGGTGGGGAGCTCGTTTGAGTTGAAAGATCTGATTAACTTAAGCCTGCTAGGTCTGTTGGGCAGTTACGAGGAATTTGAAGTGAACGTTCGGCCGTCTGTGGTTTATGATCGGGTTGAGATCCGGGTGGCTTCGGGACTATCTGTAAATATTAATGATGAGGTTCGCATCCATGACGTTTCACGGGTGGTAGCCCCACCGACCATTTCGGCTCAACCATCTGATGTTCTTGATATCTGTGAGGGCCAGCCAGCTAGTCTCAGCGTATCGACTTCAA
>CAZYEZ010000211.1:0-2690 GCA_964646775.1 uncultured Chitinophagaceae bacterium
TTTGCATAGCCCCAAGACTAATAAAAAAACCTCTGGTTTTTTGCCTGAAGAGCGGGCCTGGATGGACCGCTTTCTTGAATCAGGCTTCGTCGACAGGTTTCGCCTCTTTCACCAAGGTCCGGGCCACTCTACTTGGTGGACCCAGCGATTTCCGAGGATTCGGGAGGAGAATAAGGGCTGGCGCCTGGATTATGTTCAGGTGAGCCAAAACCTGGCACCGGCAGTAATCGGCGCGGGGATCCTTCCTCAGGTCAAACATTCGGACCATTGTCCCGCCTATGCGGACATTGCCCTGGAAACTGGATAAGCATAAGAAAAAGCAGAAGACTTGCGTCCTGATCTACGTGCAAGGGCTGGAACCGCCGAGGAATAGAGCTGGGTCCATATAGATGGTCATGACACGCATCAAATGTCACCGCCTGCCATGCTATAGCCGAAAGAGCGCATGGCAGGCGGTTTGATGTCTTTTTCCTATTTGGATTTGTATTGGCTTGTTTATTAGCCCTATCTGGTCGTGCAGGTCGTGCAGGACTAGGACTCAGGCGTTGCCGGCCGGGTTTCGGGGGTTGGGGCAAAATGCTGCTGAAATCTTGAAATAAGGTCTGCCGCTACGATTCGGCGAGCTGCCTCAATCATATTCTTAAAGGCCAGCCCCTGAGATATCCCGTGACCGATAATGACGGGTGCGTTTACACCCAGCAATGGGGTGCCGCCATAGACCTCATAATTAAACCCATCGAGGAATGAATCCTGGATATTGCGGGAGGTGAATATGGTGTGCACGGATTCTGCCAGTTTAAGGATCACATTCCCTACAAACCCTTCGCAGACGATCACGTCTGCTTTGTCCGCAAAGACGTCTCGGCCTTCGATATTGCCGATGAACTGAATGTCGGCGGCATCCCTTAAAATGGGGTAGGTGGACTGGCAGAGCAGGTTCCCTTTGCCTTCTTCCTCGCCGATGTTCATAAGGCCAACCCGGGGATTTTTTACGCCATAGACATGCTCTACGTATAAACTTCCCAGTTGGGCAAACTGGAGCATGTGCTCGGGCTTACAGTCCGAGTTGATGCCTACGTCCAGCAATAGGCTGAACTGCCCATCGGGTTTTGGAACAGGGGAGGCGATGGTCGGGCGAATAATCCCTTCGATGGTCTTGACCGTGTACATGGCGCCCACCATCATCGCTCCGGTGTTTCCCGCGCTGATGAAGGCATCAGCCAGGTTCTTTTGCAACAGGCCAAAGCCCATGGCTATAGAAGAACGAGGCTTCTCTTTCAGCGCCCGGGTCGGATGTTCATTCATTCCGATGACCTCGGGGGCATCCACGAATTGATAACGCTCCTTATAAGGGGCCAAGGCAGAGATAAAAGGAGCGGCTTTTTCTTCGGATCCGATAAGGACCAATTCCACCGCTGGATCCTGGTTTTCTTCGAAAAATAAGCGTACGCCATCAATGGCCGCTTCGGGAGCGAAGTCGCCCCCCATAATATCGAACCCTATTTTCATCTATGATGGATTGGGTTATGGAACTTATTCTGCTTCAGGCGCTTCGGCGGGACTCTTGTCAACCAGGACCCGACCTCTATAGTAGAGTTTTCCTTCTACCCAGTGGGCGCGGTGACGCAAATGCGTTTCGCCGGTTGTTTGGTCTACGCTCCAAGTTTCGGGGGTTGCTTTATAGTGGGTGCGGCGCTTGGCACTGCGTTGCTGGGAGTGGCGTCTCTTTGGGTTAGGCATGATCTGATGTTTTTTTAGTTCTTTTTATGTTCTTTATGTTCGTTATCGTCGCTATTCTTGGTGTATTCGTATTCTTGGTAATTCACCAACGGAAATCGCTTAATCGGAAATCGCTTAATTCAATTCGTGCTGGTTTTCGTCCTTGCTGTTTTTGTTCTTAATCAATGATTCGAGGGACTTTAGGGGAAAAGGCCGGGTGTTTTCGGCGTCTTCAGTGTCTTCGGTGCCTTCGGTATCCTCCGTTTCGCCTGCGGATCGCTTCATTTCCTCTAGAAGATGAATGGCCTGAGGGTTACATCCCGACTCCCCGCTGGGTAGGTCTGGATGTATGCGCTGAAGGGGGATGCTCAGTACGATATAGTCGTAGATCCAAGTTCTGAGGTCGATGACGGTTTCCGATCTTGGAATGAAAACCACATCTGCCTCGTCTTCCCATCGCTCGGCATTTTCCGCGTCGGTTAACTTGATGACCAGATCAAACTCATCCCAGAGTTGCAAGTCAAAATCGTCACCGCACCGATCGCAGGGAAGACGGAGGGTGCCGTCAATGTCAAAGTGGCAAAGAAAAAAATTCGATTTCTTGTCCAAAGTGACGCGAACCTGTGCCTGGAGATGGGTAAACTCGGGCTCTCTTTCCAACTCTGCTATAAACCGGTCGTCTAAATCAAAGCTGAATTGATGTTCCCCCGGTCTTAATCCTTGCCAGGCTAATTCAAATTCCCGATTACGTTTCATACCTTAACTCCCCTTGCAATGCTCCTTCAAACTGCTTCAAAGATGATGCCGTTCCCTTTTTCACGTTTCGTCAAATCTGCCCGAAGGAATCTTTGATTTCTGTCAAAAAACTACAATGGGGGGCAAAGTTAGCAAACAATTCCCAAATTCTAAACCATTTTATTTCTGCGGGAAAGGTAGGCAGCCAAGACCGCACGGGGTGATTCTTCGAGTTT
>CAZYEZ010000212.1:0-2619 GCA_964646775.1 uncultured Chitinophagaceae bacterium
CTTATGTTTACGACAGTACTGTCTGGCCTTCATATGAGCCCATACCTTTACAAGCAAAATATCTATGAACCCCAACCTAAGTAGAGCCCTGCCCCCCATAAGTATACTGGCATATCGCCGACTTTCCGGGAGGATATTCACCTGAGGTGGTACCAAGGGTAATAGCTCGCCATCGTGATAATACAGAAAAAGGTCGACATCATAAAGTTCATAGTCAATGCTATTCAGCAATCCAATCAGGCTTCGCTCGGCCCCACCTATCCGGAGGTTGTGAGATACAATTAATATCCTCTTCTTTGACATCGTTATTTACTTCTATGGCAATCCTTCCTTCAATCGGGGAATGGTAGGCGATCATGGCGAATGGATGATGCCTTGCGCCGATTTGCGCGCAGAGTTTATTGAGATTTTTGTTTAATCTGTTTCATGTTTTGCCCAGTCCCCATAGCCGCCTTTGTATTCAATGATTTGCGTGAACCCGAGGTCTCGCATCATTCGAGCGGCCCGGGCGCTTCGGTTACCACTTTGGCAGTATATATAGACGGGCCGGGACTTATCAAGGGCCGAAACAAGGTTTGGGAACCGCGGATCCTGAAAGTTCATGTTTTGCGCCCCAGGTAAACGGCCTGCTTCAAACTCATCCGGAGTTCGAACGTCAATGAGTTGGACCTGGGTATCCTTTATGATTACCTCTTTAAGCGTCACTCGATCAATGGGCGTGACATAGTCGTCTGATTGACCAAAGCAGCCCATGCTAGAAATTACGGCTAAAGCGAAAAAAAGGCTTTTTAGGAGTGGGTGGCGCATCAGAAGGGTGGTAAAGGGCGATGAACGGATTAGTGACATGCGCGTGATAACTTAATTGATATTAATTGATATCCTAGGATATTGGGGTGGACTCCCATTCCTTCTCCTTCCATTCCTTCATTCCTCCGCCGTAGTTTGTGATATCCATAACCCCATGCCTACGCAAAAGGGAGTAGGCCGTCGAAGATCGGTCGCCTGCCTGACAATGAATGATTTTCGGGCGTGATGGGTCCAGCTGGTCCAGATTGGCAGATATGGTTCCCAGGAACAAGTGAACCGCGCCAGGTATATGACCTGCTTGGAATTCCTTTGCAGAGCGAACATCCAAGATTTGCACATCTTGGCTTTCTACCAGCGGAACCAGACTTTCATAAGAGATTTGGTTTACAGATTCCATGTCCAACCCAATCGCTTCCAGGGAGGGGATATATCCAACTACGGAATCAAGACCAATGCGCATGAGTTTTCGGCATAGCTCTTCAATCTTATCCTCTGGTGCTATGAGAACGATGGGGCTGCTCTCGGGTACAAACCATCCCGCCCATGTAGTAAAGGAGGCATTGTTCTGAATATGGATTGTGCCGGGAATAAACTGCTCGGCAAACGCTGCCTTTGGGCGTGTATCAATAATCGTAGCACCTTGTTCTAATGCTTTGCGAAAGGCTTCCGGTGATAAGCGCTCGGGTTTAGGGACTTCCAATAAGAGAGGTCGCTCTATCCGGTTTAACTGTTTCATCCGGGCAAAGTAAACTGGAGGTTCAGGTTGACCATCTAGCAATTCGCTGATAAATCCCTTCTGATCCGGTCCAAACTGTAGAGCCCAGTTCTGGATTTTTTCATAGCCGACCGTCGAACTAGGAACGGCGCCTAATGCTTTACCGCAGGCAGAACCGGCACCGTGAGCCGGCCAAACCTGGATATAATCCGAAAGGGCGGAAAACCGCCGCAAGGAAGCAAACATTTGACGGGCGCCAATTTCTTGGCTGCCGATAATCCCTGCCGCTTTTTCCAAAAGGTCGGGGCGTCCCACATCACCGACAAAAACAAAGTCACCAGTTAGAATCATCAATGGCTTCTCGCTGGCTGCCCGATCGGTCACTAAAAAAGAGATGCTCTCCGGGGTGTGACCCGGAGTGTGCATGATTTCAATCTGGATGTTCCCCACAGAGAATTGATCCCCATCGCGCAGTTCTTGGTGGGGAAAAAGATAGGACCAATCCTCGCCGCCTTCCGCAGAGAGAAGAATTTGTCCTCCAGTAAGAGCCGCCAATTCTCTCGACCCGCAAAGGAAATCTGCATGGATATGCGTTTCTGAAATATGGGTGATTTTAAGGCGGTTTTCTTGGGCTAGCTTAAGATATACATCTACATCTCGCTGGGCGTCAACGACCAAAGCTTCTCCCGTAGCTTGGCAGCCTATCATATAGCTGGCGTGGGCCAGACTCTTATCGTAAATTCTCTGAAAAAACATAAGATATCATTTGGGGTGAGGCTCGAAGGACCGCTTCCTCGCATTCGGATATTCATCCGAATGCTTAAGAAAGCTACCCTGTTGAGCTGGGGCAAATTTATGAAAACCCCTCGACTCTTTATCTCTTCAGGCTATCTCTTAAGACCGCTTTGAAGTTTCTTTAAATTATACTCCTATGCAATCAACCTAAGGTATTAAGCTTATTTCAAGGAGGACTGGATTTGAATTTGTCCTTCCAGGAGCCGGTGCACCGGACATTTGTTTGCTATAGCCAGCAGGCGGTCTCTTTGCTCCGAGGGGATCTTGGCTCCAAACTGAATAGTTCGCTGAAATTCGGTTTG
>CAZYEZ010000213.1:0-2611 GCA_964646775.1 uncultured Chitinophagaceae bacterium
CTGCCAACTGTGTTCGGGACTTTCACCCTATAGTAATGACCCATGCCGGGCGCACTAAAAAAGGGGGTGGGATTGAACCCACCCCCTTCTCCTGCACTGGTTTGGATGCCAACCAGCGTCTTGACGTCTGTCTTTTAGCCTTTTACCGATCGGGTGCTGCGCCCCAGGGGGAATCGAAGGCTCAAGGCGTAAATGCTAAAAAGAAGAGCGGATCCCGTTAAGTCGGCAATCAGGCTGTTGCGGAAAAAGGGAAGCGCCATATAATAGGTGCGGGTCAATCCTTCCCAACCGCTGCCCCAGTAACCGGAGAAATAGATGCCCAGATTGGAGACCAGAAAGAATAGCAAGGAACCCAGGAGGGTAAAACCCAATATGGGGGCAGGCTTCAGCACGCGGATTCCTGATCCCAGGATGGCGACCAGGGCAAAGCCCAGATAAACCAAACCTTGCTCTGGACCATAGAATCCAGGATACTGGGTGAAAAAATGAAAATAAAAGTCGGAAGCCAACAGACCGACAAGGGGAAGTAAATACGCTAAGGGTTGGCGGCCCAGGCGTGCGCCACTAAACAGACTTATGGCCACCAAAGGCACAAAATTAAACCAGTAGATCTCTTGGGCGATTACGCGCAAAAGGACAATGAGCAGGATTAAGATAAGCGCCAGGGCCCCGTTTTTCTGAGTGGATTTCATATTCAATCAATAAGGTTTATGGTTGTTTGTAGAAAGGATTCCCGGCTTTAAATCGGGAGATTTATTGGTCGGACTCTAAATCGTTTTTCTTCCATTTTCTGGTTTCAGTGCTCCTTCTTCTACTGGCTCTTCATCTCCTTCATTACTATTGTATGAAGACCGAAAAAGCCCGAGCCATGAAGCCACAAATATAATAGGTTTGGGATAATTGCCCAAAGGATTCGCCGCTTCAAAGGGAGCGATCCGATGGGATAAAATCTCCTGGCTGTCGCTTCGGATCAGGATCTTCCGTGACAGTTTTTATATTTTTTGCCGCTTCCGCAAGGGCATGGGTCATTTCGGCCAATGCGCGGCCCCGCCTGGATAGGCGTCCGCTTCACTTCGGTCTCACTGGGATCGTAATAATCCTTCTCGTCGGCCGCGTAAGCCGAGCCGGCCGCCTCCACCTGAGACTTGTTTGATCGGAGCTTGCTCATGTCCGTGGGGGGAGGCGCGGCCATGGCGGGCTGAGGTGGCGCTTCCTGGGCCGGGATTCCCGCGCGAAGCAGGAAGGAAAGAATGTTTCGATTGGTTTCCAGCATAAGCTGCTTGAACAGGTTGAAGGCTTCGAACTTGTAAATCAGCAGCGGATCTTTCTGTTCATAGGAGGCCATCTGCACGGAATTGCGCAGCTCATCCATGGCGCGGAGGTGATCCTTCCAGGCCTCATCGATCATAGCCAGCGTTATCGTTTTCTCCAAGGTTTCGAGGACCGGCCTGGCCTCCTGCTCTACGGCTTCATGGAGCGGGACGTACAGCTGAATGCCTTTGATCCCATCGGTGAAGGGGATGACGATCTGCTGAACCTGATCGCCTTTTTCGTCCCGAATCCGCTGGAGGGTGGGGAGCATGTTCTCTCGAAGTGCTTTGCGCTTTTGGTCGTAGAAATCTTTAGCCTGCTGATATATCTGCTGCCCCAAGGCTTCTATGCTGATTTTCTGGAAGCTTTCCTGGTCGGGGAAGTTCGGCTCGATCACCAGGGTTTTCATCACTTCCAGCTGAAAAGCAGGAAGGTCTCGCTCGGCCTCTGCGGAGGCAGCAAGGTCCATAGCGATATCGTAGAGGGCATTGTCCAAGTCTATGGAGAGGCGATCCCCGAACAAGGCGTGCCGACGGCGTTTATAAATAACGTCCCTTTGGGCATTCATGACATCATCGTATTCCAGCAGCCGCTTTCTGATGCCAAAGTTGTTCTCTTCCACTTTTTTCTGGGCTCTCTCAATAGAGCGGGTGATCATGCTGTGCTGAAGCACTTCTCCCTCTTTGTGCCCCATTTTATCCATGAGGCCGGCAATCCGTTCCGAACCAAACAGACGCATCAGGTCATCTTCTAGAGAAACAAAGAACTGGGAAGTTCCCGGATCTCCCTGGCGGCCAGCTCGGCCTCGGAGCTGCCGGTCTACTCGGCGGCTTTCGTGCCTTTCTGTACCAATGATGGCCAAACCGCCCGCTTCACGAACCCCTTCGCCCAGTTTAATATCGGTACCCCGTCCAGCCATGTTGGTTGCAATGGTTACAGAGCCGGCAAGTCCTGCCTCCGCGACGATCTGGGCTTCTCTCTGGTGCTGCTTGGCATTGAGCACGTTATGCTTGATTTTCTTTTGGCTAAGCATCCGGGCAAGCAGCTCGGATACCTCTACCGAGGTGGTCCCTACTAAGACCGGCCGACCCACCGACCGCAGGGCTTCCACCTCATCGATGACGGCCTTGTACTTTTCCCTTTTAGTCTTGTATACGAGGTCCTGCTGATCTTTGCGGGCTATGGGGACATTGGTGGGAATGGCGATGACGTCGAGTTTGTAAATTTCCCAAAACTCGCCGGCCTCGGTCTCCGCCGTTCCGGTCATACCGGCCAGCTTATGGTACATGCGGAAGAAGTT
>CAZYEZ010000214.1:0-2581 GCA_964646775.1 uncultured Chitinophagaceae bacterium
TTTCATGATCGCGGTTTGCAAAGGAACTAAAAACAAGCATAATGGGTACGATGGCCCGAACCGAAAGGCTCCGCCCTATACGACTCCATCCGTTTCGCTTCCCGCGAGGATGAGGCCGAAATACCGCATAGTCCAGAAAGATGACCCCAAGATACAACCCACTCCAGCAAGTGAAGGATAGGATAAGCAGTCCAGGGGAACCAATGCTTTCATAAGCAGAGACAGGAAGCATGCATAGGACAATAAAAAGCATCAAACAAACAGAGACAATCAGCAGCAGCTGCCGATGCAAAGTCCGGTAGAAGCGGTTAGGTATGCGGAAAGTCCAGCGATAGTACCCCCCTGGGTTTGAGGGGTCCTCATCAAAACGCTGAAACTGGAACTCGGAAGGTACTCTTTGTTCGGGCGCAAGTTGACCTTCGGTTTGGGGAAAAACGTCTCTTTGCGCCTCAGGTAACTCCATGATCGGATCTGTCAGAGCTTCTGCTCGCTGCTTATTTGTACCATCGAACTGGCCTGGCTTTCGAATGGTAAACACATAGTCGTTGTAGATGCCGTGAAGGCGTTCGCAGTACCGCTTCTCGCGGCTCGGAAGCAGCAAAATGCGGTGGAGCCCTTTGGGGTTAGACCTCCAGGCCTCTCTTTGCGAGTTAAAATAGAAGCGTACTACCTGATTGAGCAAGAGAAAAATGGCGATTGCGGGAATACCAAATCCAAGATTCTTTTCCATTCCAGTGAGCGCCGTATCCTGAAAGTAGTTCATCAGAAGGCCGCAGAGTACGATCAGATATGGTACCATGAGGATGATATCACTGATGGCCTTCTGTAAAGCTTTTCGCCAGGCTACACGCTGCTCCGTAAGGCTTTTTCCAGAATTATCGGAAACGTAAATAGCATACCGGCTGGCATATTCTGAGACGACGCTCCAGAGGAAAACCCCAAAAAGAAGCCAAACCAGGCTCCCAATCCGATGACTTACCCCCACATCCTCTGCCACCATGAGAAGGACATCCTTGCCTTGTGGCAAAAACAAAAACACGAACAGAGCGGCAAACTGAAGCACCACCAGCATTCCAATACTTGTCAATATATCGATGAAGTCCCTAGCTAGATATTTGGCCGGAATCCCTTGTTTGGCTCTCCATAGGGATCGCACGATCAGTCGTAGGCGGGTCGAAACTTGATTAAAGAAGCCCTGCAAGCCCTTGAGGAGGAAATCAACAATCCTGTTCATAATGATTCCGTTTTGAATTCAAAGCGGGATAAATCCTTACTCCCCTCGGCAACCACATCAAAGAATCCTACACGGCACGGTGCAAAACATCCATCCCTTAAAGCACAATATAATAAATGAAATTCAATAATACTTGCAAGTCGGATGAACTAATTCAAGGCAGCATTCACAAAAAACGGAGGTTTTAACCAAATCGAGTATGCAGATAGGGATTAACTCCCTGTCTGCCCTCTCACACCACCGTGCGTACCGGTTCGGTACACGGCGGTTCCTTAAGTTTTGAACCTAAACTTTTGGAAGTAGTCAGTCAGATAAAGGTAACCTGCTTGACGGAGCCGATCGGTGGTAATGGTTGTACTTAGAATCCAGCTACCAAGAATGTATGACAGCAGGCTGGGACGTTTTCCAACTGTTGACCCTATGGCACATCTTAGAGAATCCCTGGCACCGTACAATACAATGAGTAACCATCCAATTTCTTAGGCCCAAAATACAAAATGAATATGTATATTTATAAAATCAACTAACAAACACCCCCTACCAGTCTAAAGGGTGGGGACCGCCTCATAGGTACATGCCGTAATAAAAGTTATCGATGAAAAGAATGGTTCTGGTTTTATGCATTACCAGTGTTTGTAGCTGCGCTCAAACTAAATTGTATGGGCCTTTTCATGAGCAACCGATCAATAATGCCAAAGAAGATGATCCAGTTCGAAAAAGTTATTCTGGATCAATCGAAATACATAAGAATGGGTTGCGTCGGCTAGGTACCTCAAAGGTGTACTATAATGACAGAAAAATAGCCCAAGTTTACATTAGAAGTTCCTTAAAACTATATTTCAATGCGGGAATATATGTGCTTAAATATAGAAAAAAGGCTTCGGATCAAGATACGATTCGTTTTGGGCAACAAGGAGTTGAACGGTGGAGGCACGACCTGTTTTCCATTCCTATGGCAGTCAATATAACGTCTTTGGGGAAGACGTGTATATTTATAAATTAGACACTTTCATGTTGAAAAAAAGCAAAACAGTTGAAATTACGGTGGAAAGGGCTTTATACAAGGGGGAATATCCTGCTTTTCTGGCAAAGTATGGACTATAACTATACTATACCTTGCAAACCGTTGTGAAAAAACGGACTATATGGTAGGCGGGCTGTCGGCTCTTGAATTAAAAGGGTTTTCGCATTACATACCCGTTTCCCAAAAAGAAACCATCCACTTGTATGGTAATGATAAATTGCCCTTATGGACGAATGAACTGTCGGAGAACATAGCCTTTGTACGCCATTCCCGGAATGAACTTTTCTCCGGTATGGACAACGATATATCCGGGAAATACACCA
>CAZYEZ010000215.1:0-2529 GCA_964646775.1 uncultured Chitinophagaceae bacterium
CGCGCGCGCCTTGCGCTATTTCGCCGATGAAGCAGAGACCATACTCAAAGACCAACCGGTCGAAACCGGAGACGGAAAGCAGTATGTGCATTTTCAGCCCCTGGGTACAATACTGGCCATCATGCCCTGGAATTTCCCTTACTGGCAAGTGTTTCGCGCGATGGGGGCAATCCTTGTTTCCGGGAACACCATGGTACTGAAACATGCTTCCAATGTGAGCGGCTCGGCAAGCGCCATCGCCGATATCTTAAGGAAATCCGAAGCCCCGTCGGGTTTATTTGAACTGCTTTTACTCCCTTCTTCTCAAGTCGAAGCCCTTATTCAAAGGCCGGAGATTCAGGCGGTCAGTTTCACCGGAAGCACCCAGGCGGGTGCTCAGGTGGCAGCCATCGCCGCCTCGCAGATTAAAAAGCAAGTCCTGGAACTGGGAGGCAGCGATCCATACCTCATTCTCGAGGATGCGGATTTAGATCTGGCAGTAAGGCATTGTGTAGAAAGTCGCCTCGTCAACAATGGGCAAAGCTGCGTGGCCGCCAAGCGCTTCATTGTCCATCAATCTTTGGTTCGTGAATTCGAAGAGCGAATGGTCGCTCAGATGAAGGAAGTGTCCTGGGGGAACCCCATGGACACCAAATACAGGCTTGGACCGCTGGCGCGCCAAGATATCCGCGATGAGGTCGGATTGCAGGTAGACCGATCGATCAAAGCCGGTGCCCGCCTTTTACTAGGAGGGGCGGTCCCAAAAGGGGAAGGATTCTACTACCCACCCACCGTGCTTTCGGGGGTCACCCCAGGCATGGCGGCTTTTGACGAAGAAGTATTTGGCCCGGTTGCAGCCATCATTCCGGCCGCCTCCGAGGCCAAAGCCATTGAGCTTGCCAACCGATCGTCCTATGGATTAGGGGCGGGTATATTCAGTCGTGATATCGATCGAGCTGAACGCATAGCCCGAGAGGAAATTGAGGCTGGATCCTGTTTCGTCAACGCCGCCGTCCACTCTGATCCCAGACTGCCCTTTGGTGGCATTAAAAGCAGTGGGTATGGGCGAGAGCTCAGCGGTTACGGCGTAAGGGAGTTCACAAACATTAAAACGATTTCCCTGGCCTAGACCCATGGGGTAAATCTTTGCCCGCTATCTTAAGATGTTTTTGTTAGGATATTTTTAATTATTTCACCGATTCATAAGCAGCCCATGTCCACGCTTTCCTATCTTGCTCTTGGCGATTCCTATACGATTGGAGAAAAGCTACCGCCAGCCCAGAGCTTTCCCTATCAGCTTCAAAAGTTCTTAGCAGAAAAAGGAGTCGACCTATCCGAACCCATGGTTATTGCCCAAACCGGTTGGACCACCGACGAACTCATGGCGGCCATCCGGGAGCGGCAAATATCGGAGCAATTCGCGCTAGTCAGCCTTCTTATCGGAGTAAACAACCAGTATCGGGGCCGCTCTTTGGCCGACTATGTTCAGGAAATGCAGACGCTTTTACCCATGGCCCTTCAGTTTGCGGGCGGAGATCCCCGTCAAGTTTTTGTGCTCTCGATACCCGACTGGGGAGTCACTCCTTTTGCCGAAGGGAGGGATCGCCAACAAATCGCGGCTGAAATCGATGCCTACAATCAAAAGAAAAAAGAATTGGCGGCCGGCTATGGCATGCACTTTATGGATATCACCGAGAGCACAAGAGCCCATGGAGGTCCCGAAGATTTAGTGGATGATGGGCTCCATCCCAATGGTCAAGAATATGGGCGTTGGGCTCAGGGTCTCGCCCGATTGGTTCACGAATCCATCGTCTCGCGATCTGCCTCCTGACCGAGCTGGCGGAATAAGGCTTCGAGCCGTTCCTTTTTGAGAATTTTTTGATCTTGGACCCCCCGCGCGATCTCCCGATTGCCGACCCAAGCGCGAAAAGACGTCCGCACTAATTTACCTTCTACCTCGATTAGTTCGGACTCAAATCGAACCTGCTGACCCAGCAGGGCCGGGGAAACATGCTCCACCTTAAGGGCGGTGCCGATCCCTTCTTCATCGGCCTCCTTCATCTCAAGCACGAAAAGGCGCCCGCTCCATTCGGCTTCCCGTGCCAAGGCAAAAGTCGAAAAAACCTCATGGACAAGGCCCTGCTCGAAGCGGGCAAGGTCGTCCCGCCGCACCTGATAATGATGGATTTTCTTATCACCAACACTAAATGGATTCTTCATTCGTACAAACTTAATGACCCTTCATCGGCTAAATACCCGTCCATCAAATTTAGGAGGATTTTAAGGATTTCATGGCATCAATCGCTTATATTTGCTTATGCTTCGGCTCTTGATCATCCCATTTTTGTCGCTTTACCTGTTGGCCGCCGCCGGCTTACAGCTGCAGCTGCATTATTGTGGATCCGAGCTGGCAGCCTGGTCAGTTAATGCCGTGCAGCCGGCGGATTGCGGAGACGGAGCCTGTGATCAGCAACCCCAAGAATCGGACCCTTGCTGCTCCGATGAGTGGATCGAGACCGGGTTGATTAATCATTACTATACCCATGCTCA
>CAZYEZ010000216.1:0-2514 GCA_964646775.1 uncultured Chitinophagaceae bacterium
TAAGAGCCTCTAGTCCTAGAAGCCTCTCAACCCTGCGGGTGACTCCAATATTCTTGGCTATCCCACCCGTAATGGCAAAATCCTTCTTAATTTCATTACGTTCCAGTAGGCGCACCACACGCAGAGCCATGGCGTGGCAGTAGGCTGCAAGAACTTTTTCCTTAGTCCAGCCAGCCCGCATAAGATTCGTAGCCTCAGTTTTAGCAAAAATCACACAAACACTGGAAACCGGGGGTGGCTCCTCATCAATCATGAATGACATCTCACCAATATCCTCAACATGGACGGAGAGTAGATCTGCTACAACTTCCATGCCCCGCCCCGTACCGGCTGCGCATTTATCGTTCATCATAAAGGAAGTGACCATGCCTATTTCGTCACAATTAATGGCCTTACAATCCTGGCCCCCCATATCCAGCAGAGTGCGAAGGGTCGGTCCATATATATAATTAGCCCCCCGAGCATGACATGTAATCTCCGTGATAGTCTTATCAGCAAAAGGAACATTGACTCTCCCGTACCCGGTACCGACAGTGAAATGCAAGTCCTCTAGGGTCAGTCCTGTATCTTCCATAGCCCAATTGATAGCCTGTAAGGCTGAATCCGGACTATTGGATCCGGTACGGATATTCGAGTAAGCATAAAACTGACCATCAGCCATGATAACAGCCTGGGTACTTGTAGACCCAACATCCACCCCAGCAGTAACGAGACTGCCGTGCCAATCAGGAATGTCGGGATTTTTCCATCTTGATTCTTGCCATCTCCAGTACTCAACATTTTTACCCTTATTCATTATCTACACCTCCTTTTGTCCAACCTCTGTCACATAGACTGCGGCACCAATGGAGCTTACATAGTGTGTTTCTTCCGAGACAGAAACCTCCTTACCCAACTCTTTTTCCATGCAATACACCAAACCTTTGTTGTATCCCGGACCACCGATTAACAGGATACCATCCACAACTCCTACGCGACGAATTAAGGAAACCAAACGGTTGGCAATACCCATGTGAATACCATAGGCAATATCCTCTATGCTCTCCTGTCGATGAATGAGAGAGATAACTTCTGACTCAGCAAAGACCACACACTGCGCATTCATAGGTACCTCTTTGGTATGACGCAGGGAGTAGGCGCCCATTTCATCGATGTTGATTTGCAAAGTGCGAGCCATGGCTTCGAGATAGGTTCCAGCCCCTGAGGCGCATTTATCATTGACCTCATAGTTTTTGACTTTTCCCTCGGGTGTTAATCGAATTGCTCGGCAACCCTCCGCACCAATATCGATGACTAGATTCGTATCGGGCTTTACGAAACGTGCACCTCTAGTAGCAGAGCTAACCTCATTGATCATTACATCAGCGAAGTCCACCATATTTCTCCCAGCACCGGTTGCCCCTATTGTTTTGATATCCTTTTTTTCTACACCGGCGTTGGCTAGTGCCATGTTGAATACTTTCTTAGCAGCTAATTTTGCATCAAACTCTGTCGGCACAGATGCTTTACCCACGATTTTTCCATCTTTCAGCACAATTGCCCTAGTATTCTGGTTTCCAATGTCTAAACCTACGGTAATCATATGCCCACCTCCTTTTGCAATTAATACAAAGTAAAATACATGTCTCCTAACATGTAGAGCAAGACTCATGCCAACTTTCGCAAACTTCAGAAAACAGGATCAGTAATAGAATATAACTCTTCCAAAACTCCCCCACTTTCCTCAAGAAAATCAATAAAAAAGCCACTTTCAACAGGAAACTTTTCCTGCCAAAAATGGCTTCTAAAAATATAGCTTTTTTGGAACTATGCCACAAGGGCCATTGATATACTATGGCAATTATGTCAAATCAATTCATTTCCTATCAAACCATGTCATATTATATCAATTCATTTCATTTCATCTCATATTACCCATATTAGGTAATATCCATGTGTCAAAACATGCCATATTTCTTTAATCTTCTGTAAAATGTACTTATTGGCATATTCAGATATTTGGCTGCCTTAGTTTTATTGTTGTTGAAGAGTTTCAGTGCATAGGCAAATTCTCTGCGTTCGTCATAAATATATTCATCCGGGCAGTGGGTCTCCATGCTCAAAGTAGCATGATGCTCTTTCTTTTTCATTCCCTTCTCACACACGCCAAGGTAGTCACGAATTACATCATCATCAATAACTGACAAATTTGTAGTGCTTATGATTCCTTCTAAAAGATTTTTTAGTTCGCGTACATTCCCTGGCCATGTATATTGATTAATAAATTCTATGGCATTTTTTGATAAAGAAATAGATGATTTATTCAGGCGTGAGCAAATCTGCCGGTCAAAAAACTCTACAAGTAACCGCATATCACTACCCCGTTCCCTTAAAGGGGGAATAATTATGCGCACAACTCCGAGGCGATAGAATAGATCGCTTCGAAACAAACCGTTGGCGACCATTTATTTCAAACTCTTATTAGACGCTGCAATAATGCGAACATTCACATTTAAAACCGCATTCCCACCCACT
>CAZYEZ010000217.1:0-2511 GCA_964646775.1 uncultured Chitinophagaceae bacterium
GTATGACTCGATATTTTGCATATTTATTTTTATTAACAATGCTTGGTTTTGCGTCATGCACCAAACGAGACTCTTTATCACCCTTTGAAACATCCATTAATCCTTATTTGATCCAATATAGTGAGGGATTACATATAGCTGCACAAATCAAGCAGAAAACTAACACCAAACTCCAAATGAATTCGGATATCATTAAGGGTGGTTCAAAAAATATAATTGCTTCATCTCACATTATCAAATCAAAAGATGATATATAATATTACTCCCTAATTATCGGCGTTATATGATACTATTATGAAAACGAACTCAATACTTATTTTTGGTTTAGGAATCATTCTATTGGTAACAGCTTGTGAGAAGAATCAGCATGGGCCTGGTGACGGTGCCATAATTAATGACCAGCTGTCAGTCCGGTTGCTGTCCGAAAATTCCCGGGACTTATTGGATTCCGAACAGCCGGACGCAATCCTACAAAAAGATATCAGGCTTTATTATGTCGTCAATGGTGAAAAAAGGATACAGAATCACGTTGATGCTGATCCTGAGAAAACTGACAGATTGATCCTTAAAAAGGACGCTGATGGCAAATATTTTCTGACCGTCCGTCTGGGGATACAGGAAGAACCGCTGGATGAGCAGGGCAGAGCAACTACGATCCTGGAATATACTGATCGAGCAATAGCAGACACCATAGTGACCGAAGTGATCCGATATGCCCAAAACATTACTTACCGTCATGTCATATACATAAATGGTAAAATGCATGTGCTGAGCCAGAATCCAACAGAAAGAACGGTGGTGTTGAGAAAGGATTAAGAAAAGAAAGTTTATTTTTTGATATCTTGAACGCTTTTTCGATCAGCCAACGTGCGATTTAATAGTTGTCAATCAGCCTGAGCACCATTTCCACATGGACCTCCAGGGGGTCTATGCCCTATTATTGCATGTCCCAAATTTTTCTGTTCTGATCTTTGTGATTGTAATTTGTATTGCGTATCTTTACACAATACAAATCGCAATGATTCAATCATTCAGACATAAAGGACTTGAACGGTTTTGGACAAAAGGAGATACTAAGCTTTTGCCACAGACCCAGATCAAAAAGATACGCAGGATTTTGGATGCCATTGATCTGTTGAATGATGTGCCGAGCGATTTGGAACCTTTCAGAACATGGAGACCGCATTTGCTGCATGGTGAGTATAAAGGTTATTGGTCGTTGGATGTGACCGGCAATTACAGGATCATCTTTCAGTTTGAAAATGGTCATGCATACAATTTAAGTTATTTGGACACACATTAAAAGGGTATATTATGAAAAGGGGAATTGAATACAACACACATCCTGGGGAATATCTCCGGGAGGATATTATCGAGGCAAATGGCCTGACCGTTTCAAGGGCTGCCGAGTTGTTGGGGGTCACCCGTGCCAATCTCTCCCGGATTGTCAATGAGCGGGCTTCCATTACCCCCGGTATGGCGATCAAAATTGCCATGGTGTTTGGCGGCAATCCTGATTTTTGGTTACGATTGCAGATGGCTTATGATCTGAGGGAAGCCGAGAAGCAGGCAGCAATAAACCCACCTAAGGTCAAGAAGTTTGAGTTTGCTTAGTTTTGGGGTGAGAAGATCAGAGTTCATTCAGCAAATCCGCTACCGGTCTTCCCTTTGATTTCCCTGCTTTGATCTGATTGAGTTCCCCGATGGCTTCCTGCATTTCCAAGAGGAAACGGGTCATTATTGATAACGTAGAAACTGCTTGACATGATAATGCCGAGCGATAAGTTTACACACTTCATTGCTGATGCGCTCTTTTGTCCTGCGTAGTTCACGGACAATTTATGCTTTGCTATACAATTTTTCCAGAGGCTGTATATCATGGGAAAATGTCTCTGCGGTGGTAGCAATCAAAGCCCTGGGGATAATAAAGTCCCTGTCGACCTGAATATCCAAATTTTTCGGATCGACATCCCAAAATAAATGCTTGGGCAGGAGTTGAGATATGTCCTCAATCGCTCTCATTGGTACAAATGAATTATTATTTTGTACAATGGCAATATCGGACAGCTAAAATAGGGGGTATAGACCAAAACTTTTTGTGTCCTAAATTCTGGTCATGTGTTAGGGTTTAGAGAATTAAAGAAAGCTGCCGGATAGATGGATTTCGGTAAAATCAGCTTTGAAGTGACTGCCTTTGAGGTTGCGTACCTCAATATGGGGTCGCAGGAAACAACCGTAGCTGATCAGACAGCACAGGTATAGATTTTCATGTACTGTTTGTAGAAACGATAATACCTCTTTCAATTGGGTCTGACTGTAAGTAGCGTGTAGTACGGCTATGTTGCAGCGCATGGCTGTATTTGGGAGTAAGGTTTGATCGCTTTTTCTGTTTCAGGGCTTTGGTGAGAGCCTCATATACGCTTACGATCTTGTGCTGGTCAGAAGTGTCAATCAATCGTTGATAGGTTCTGCTTTCCAACGCTTTTCTGTACTCATATTCCAGTTGGTTCA
>CAZYEZ010000218.1:0-2371 GCA_964646775.1 uncultured Chitinophagaceae bacterium
GATGGTGCCATGGGGACCATGATTCAAAAATATCAACTCGAAGAAGCGGACTATCGAGGGGAGCAGTTTTCCGATTGGAAGATCGATTTAAAAGGTAACAGCGACCTGCTCAGCCTGACACGCCCTGATGTGATCGAAGAGATTCATTATCAGTACTTAGAAGCCGGGGCCGATATCATTGAAACCAACACCTTTAATGCCCAGGCAGTTTCCATGGAGGACTACGGAATGCAGGGTCTTGCCAAAGCCTTGAATGAAAGTTCGGCGACCGTAGCCCGGAAGGCAGTGGATCGATATCTTAAACAAAACCCTGATCGGGAGGTTTTTGTTGCGGGCGCCATGGGCCCCATGAATAAAACCCTTTCCCTGTCTCCAGATGTGAACAACCCAGGTTATCGCGCGGTAAATTTCGACCAGGTTGCCCAGGCATATTATGAGCAGATTCAGGGACTGGTCGAAGGAGGCGTCGATTTATTGATCCTGGAAACCATTTTCGATACCCTGAATGCCAAGGCGGCGCTCTATGCATTGGGCCAGTATTTTGACGATCAGCAGAAACCACCTTTACCACTGATCATTTCTGGGACCATTACGGATGCATCGGGGCGCACGCTTAGCGGCCAGACGCTGGAAAGTTTTTATATATCGATAGAACATGCTCGACCTTTGAGCATCGGGCTTAACTGTTCTTTGGGTGGCAAAGAATTAAGACCCTACATCGAGGAACTATCCACACTTTCCGATACTTACGTGCACTGCTACCCCAACGCGGGATTGCCCAATGCCTTAGGGGGTTATGATGAATCGCCGGAAGAGACGGCCTCCATTTTGGGAGACTTTGCCAGGCAGGGATGGATTAATCTGGCGGGAGGCTGCTGCGGAACCGGCCCAGCTCATATTCAGGCCATTGCGCAAGAGATGAAAAAACATCGGCCTAGACCGGTTCAAACACCGGTTTCCTAAGGTCTTTACCGCCCTTCGAATCGCGGTGGGCGTTTTTCAAGAAATGCCTGAACCCCTTCCTTGTAATCCCGGGTCTCGCCGGCCAAGGCCTGGTGAGATGCTTCGTCGGCTAGTTGCGTTTCCAGGTCCCTTTCGAAAGACTGATTCAACAGTTTTTTAGTTAAAGCCAGTCCCCGCGTGGGCATTTGAGCAAGCTTTGTAGCCAATGCCATGGCTTCTGTTTCAAAGGATTCGTCGGAGTAGACTGCATAAATCATCCCCATGTCTAGGGCTTGGGAGGCCGAGATCTTATCTCCTAGCATCATCAGGCCGGCCGCTCGCTGTAGCCCGATAAGACGTGGAAGAAAGAAGGTTCCACCAGAGTCCGGGATCAGCCCGATTTTGCTGAAAGCCTGAATAAAGCTGGCCGAGGCCCGGGCAACCGTAAGGTCAGCGGCCAGGGCAATGTTAGCTCCGGCACCGGCCGCGACCCCATTCACGGCTGCCACCACCGGTTTTTCTATTTGACGAAGGCGACGGATGATGGGGTTATACTGGTTCAATACCAGATTCTTCATGGCTTCCCCATCCGCATTCATGGCTTCACCCAGGTCCTGGCCCGCGCAAAATGCTTTCCCGGCTCCCTGGATCAGCACCGCTCTAATATCGGAATCCTGAGCCGCCTGATCTAGGGAGTCAATCAGGTTTTGGGCCATCTCTGCATGGATGCTATTGAATTTGTCGGGTCGGTTCAAGGTGATTTTCCAGACCCCTTCGATCTTCTCGTTGATTAGGGAACTCATAGCCCAAAACTAATCTGCGGAGGCCAGAATCCAAAATGGCATGGAGACCGAAATCGGCCCGGAAAATTCAGGGAAGGCCAAAGGGTTTGGGGGTATGGGGGAAAAATGGGCGCCTTGAAGAATACCTGCGGTAATTTTCTAAATTTGCTTGAGCTATGGATTCGCAATCGCCCATTAAACTTTCCGTCGTAATTCCCGTATTTAACGAAGAACTCATCCTCGATGAGCTTTTCCGTAGGGTCGTCGGCGTGGCTTCTTCCATTACGGAGGACTACGAGATCATTATGGTCAATGATGGAAGTCGAGACGGGAGTTTGGCGGCGATTATCGCCGCTTCTGAGAAGAATCCACGCATTAAATACATCAGCTTTTCCCGGAACTTTGGTCACCAGGTTTCCATTACGGCCGGAATGGATTTTGCCCAAGGCGAGGCCATCGTAACCATTGATGGAGACCTTCAGGACCCGCCGGAATTGATGGTGGATATGTATGCGGAGTACAAGAAGCCTTATGTTGGTGAAAAAGAAGCCGTAAAACTGGAACTTTTTGCTCCTTTAATTAGCGTATGTGTGCTCCTTGGTGTCAGCGGATACATCGTCGCCGATGCCGTTAAAACTATAATGTAT
>CAZYEZ010000219.1:0-2348 GCA_964646775.1 uncultured Chitinophagaceae bacterium
TAATGCGTTGCCTGAATGGTTATAAATCCTATCGCTGAATTAATAAGGAGCCGGTATAGGTTTTCCCTTCCTGACCCGAAGATCGGGCGGGTATCTGAATGAGATAGAAATAAGTACCGTCGGCAAGCGGCTCCCCGTTGGTGCGGGTTCCTCCCCAGTCGTTGCGATAATCTTTGCTATCGAAAACCTGGTCTCCCCATTTATTAAACACCTTGATGGAGCTGCCAGGGAATCGATCTAATCCTCGTATTTCCCAAGTATCATTGGCTCCGTCCCCATTCGGTGTAATCACTTCATAAATCACCAGCCCATCTTGTCCGGGTCCGGCCGGGTTATCGTCATCATCGGGATGGTCGTCATCGGGATCATCGTCATCGTCGTCGCCCCCGCCACCCTGGCTGGTATCACGACAATCGGAGCGGCGGACGATGGCCTCCCAGATATCGCGGCAACCCTTGGCATCTTTCACCTCCAGGACGTACCGACCCGTATCCAGGCCCTGAATACGGCGGGTGCTATCGCCCGTGGACCACCACAGCGTATAAGGGGCGGTCCCCCCTGTCAGGGACACTTCAATGGATCCATCTTTTTCAACCGTGCAACTGTCATCCCCAAGGATCTCGAAAATTGCCTGCAGCGAATCGGGTTGCTGAATCTGAAAGGAATCGGTTCGCTGACAACCGTTCACCTTATCCCGTAGCTTCAGGCTGTAGCCGCCGGCTTTCAATCCACTTACATCTCTGGTTTTCGGTCCGTGAGCCCAGTCATATTCGTACTGTCCACTTCCCCCGCTCACCGTAATCTGGATCGCGCCTTGGGCCGCCCCGTAACAGGAGTTGTGGGTGAGCGTAGCCTTCAGCTCAGGCTGATGGTCGGAAGATACCGTGACGGCTATGGGAAGAGAAGTTGCGGTGCAGCCCAAGGCATTGGTCACCGTAACCGTATAATTCCCTGACTTGGTCACCTTGATGGAAGGGGACGTTTCTCCGCTGCTCCATTTCCAGCTTGCAAACTGAGAAGGATTTACCAAGCTCAGCGTCACCGATCCCCCTTGACAAAATTGGGTGGGCCCATCCGCTTTCACAGAGACCTTGGGTCGATCCAATGAAAAATGGAATGCATGGTGCACCCGCAAGGACTGGAGGACGTTCACCAGGCCTTTCAAAATGATCCGCGCCCTGGCTATTGTGTATCCTTCGTCCTTGGTCACAAATCCAAGGGTATATATGTCTGTGGTACCCGATAAAAGCTTCAAGTCAAGCAGGGAAAACCCATCCCGGGTTTCTCGAAGGTTGTTTTGCTGGTCATAGACCTGGATTTCAATATTACTCAAAAGGCTTAAGGAAAGAAGGGTGGAAGCCTCGCTGAGCGCAAAGCCCACAAAATCTCCGCTCCGGGGTCTCTGGCTGCCAAAATCTAAGTCCAAATAGGCGGGAGGGAAAATGCCGAGAAGATTAAGAGGCACTTCGAGCGTAGCATAGCTCGACAGGATCCCATCCACCGCATGCGCTGGGTTCAGCACCCGGGAAGGGCTGAGGGCAGCGGCCTCCTTAAACGCGTAGACGGAGGTGGCGGACACAGGCGGACAGGTTGAAGTATAAGCAATTTGGTGAACCCGAAACTCATCGAGCAGATTCACGGCAAGCAATTCCTGGAACTCGATGCGTACTTGCTTAAAACGGTAGCTGCTATGAACGTCGGTCAGGTATCGGATCTGGTAAACTTCTTGATCTCCGCTCAGCAGGGCCAAATGAATCAGGGCATTCTTGTTGATGGTCTCCAGAAGGTTCCCTTTGTCATCATAAACCTTCAGCTGAGCATTGGTCAGTAAATCGAGGCCGAGGGTCTGCCCCGTGGCGCTTACGTTAATCTCGATGATATCTCCCGCCTTGCCCATTTGAGGAAAGGATACCTGTAGGTAGGAAGTCTTCAGCAAATGCAGGAGACTGGAGACATAGGTGTAGGTCTGCGGATCGCCGTCCGTAACACGAGCCGGGTTTACCCAATCGGTCGACGATTCAACGAATTGATCGGCCACCACAGACTGGGCGGCGCTGCGATGGGAAAATCCGGTAATGAACAAGAGAAGGACGAAGAAAGTAAAGCCTGTTCTCATAGGAAATTGTTTAATGAAACAAAGAGGAAAATAAAAGGATACCCTTCGGCAGCCCGAGAAGTCTCCGCCTATTTTCTAGAACAAAACTAAAACATGTTTTATGAAATACAACCAAGTTTTTTCAAACTTCCCCAAAAGCCGAAAATACCTGAGCTCCGCCATTCAAAGTTCTTAGATATCGAGTAGGAAGATAGGGATTAATTCCCTATCTGTCCTCTCACACCACCGTGCG
>CAZYEZ010000220.1:0-2330 GCA_964646775.1 uncultured Chitinophagaceae bacterium
CTCGATGGGATAACCAATTAAACCGAAATTTCTTTCTCTTTTATCCATGAGGCCGATGGAAAAAGGATCTTCCCTTACGTTCGCAATTATTTCCGCAGGGCGTCCAAAAACAAATGAAAAGTATCCCCTCTTAATCCATATCGCATGGACTCCAAAGGCAATATCTCGGCGGGGGCAATGTTTCCAAGGTTTACATTAGCGCCGAGTAATGTAAGAAAATAAACCTGCTGGGCCTTCTGCGGTGCTTCCCAAATAATCTTCTCATAGGGAATCTGGGTTAAGATTTCTTGGACCAATCCTTCCCGAACTTCTCCGGTACCCCGGTATATTCCTACATTTCCTGCCTCCCGGGCTTCTGCAATCACATAGGCCGATCCCGCAGAAAGCTCTGCCTGCATCAGGTTAATCCACTGATACGGCGGCATAATATGGGCAGCATCCTTGGATCCAACTTCGGAAAAAACCCGAAAATGCTGCGAAAGCTTTTCAATATATCCACATTTTTCGGCATGCGGCAGAATGACAGAACCGTCAGAAACTTCGACATCCTGTATCCCGTAATCCTTTAATACCGAAATATAATCTTCGATCTGATTCCGAATCAGGAAGGCCTCAAATAAGGTGCCCCCAAAATAAACGGGGATCCCATAGCTTTGATAGATTTCAATCTTCTTTCTCAACTGCTGGGTAACCACGGCCGTCCCAAACCCAAACTTCACCAAATCAACATATGGGGCCGATACAGACAGAAAATTCTTAACATCATCAATACCAAGACCTTTATCCATCACCATAGTCAAGCCATATGTCCTGGGCTGTTCTGTGCGCTCGGGAAGATTGCGAAGCTTAAAGTTAAGTGGACTCATACCCAATTTTGCGCCCAAAGTTAAGGGTTTCGCGCTTTGATGCCTACATTTGTGCTGGCTTAGATTATATTGCTTCCCAAAAGATCAATTCATGAAGAAAAACTTGCCTATAATAGGACTGGCAATTGGCATTGTTTTGCCGATGCTTGCTGGCGTGGCTACCTATTTTATTAAATTCAGCGCATTTACCTTTAGTGGCTATATAGAGCAGCTAAGTTCCGGGGGCCGAATCGGCCCGGCAGTCCTAAGCCTCTGTGTACTAACAAATATCATTCCATTCTTATACTTCTCATCAAAAAAGCTAGATTATACGGCAAGAGGTGTTTTGGTCGCCACCATGCTATACTTTGTGTTGTTCATCCTGATTAAATACGTCTGGGTTTAATTTGCCTGGAGAGTAAATGGAAAAGTCCTACCACGCATCGATTCCTAAGCCTTATGAAATACTATATCATTGCGGGAGAAGCCAGTGGTGATCTCCATGGGGGCCATTTGATAAGAGCCATTCGAGACCAGGATCCGGAGGCAGAGATTCGTTGCTGGGGTGGAGAGGAAATGCAAGAGGCCGGCGGCATTTTAGTCAAACACTACCGAGAGCTTGCTTACATGGGTTTTTGGGAAGTTGTCGCCCATTTGCCAGCAATTCTAAAGAACCTTGCTTTCTGCAAACGAGATATCGCGGCTTTCCAGCCGGATGTAGTCGTGTTCATTGATTACCCCGGATTCAATCTTCGCATCGCCGCTTGGGCGCGAAAAGCCAAGTATAAAACCGCCTATTATATCTCTCCTCAGGTCTGGGCATGGAAAGCTTCCAGGGTTAAGGCAATAAAAAGAGATATCGATGAAATGATCGTCATCCTCCCTTTCGAGAAAACCTTTTATGAGCGTTGGGGGTATTCGGTTCATTACGTGGGCCACCCCTTGACACAAGTCATCCGTGCGGCCCGAGAGGTCAGCCATGCTCCGATGGCATCTCGCCCCCTGATCGCCTTGCTTCCAGGCAGTCGTCAACAGGAAATACAGCGAAAGCTACCGATTATGCTGACCATGGTCGAAGCCTTTCCCGCCTATCAGTTTGTCGTCGCTCAGGCACCGGGAATACCGGGATCATTTTATGACCGCATCGTCGCAGACCATCCCGTCATGTTATTGAAAGGCCAAACCCATGCCCTGCTTCAGCAATCGCATGCAGCCCTGGTTACCAGTGGAACCGCAACGCTTGAAACGGCCCTCTCCCACGTACCTCAGGTAGTCTGCTATCTTGGAAACCCGGTTTCATACTGGCTGGCAAAAAAACTGATAAAAATCCCATATATCTCCCTGGTCAATCTGATCATGGACCGGGAGGTCGTGCGGGAGCTCATTCAGAAATCTCTAAACACAGCTCGACTAAAGTTCGAGTTGCAGCGAATTCTTGAAGGACCAGCCCGGACGGAAATGCTCAAGGATTACCAGGAATTGGAA
>CAZYEZ010000221.1:0-2330 GCA_964646775.1 uncultured Chitinophagaceae bacterium
ACGATCAAGCCGACTGCCGTAATTAAAACCGCAACAATGACTATAGCCTTATCAAATGACATATCTGACAGCCTCCTATCGATAATTCTAAAGGAGGTGTCACATGCTTGAGGACGTGGCTGGAATACGCCGCGTTGTGCTAGCCTGTGGAACCGTAGACCTTAGAAAAGGGATCGATGGGCTTGCGATGATTATAGGCGATAAATATAAACAAAACCCATTTGAAAAGGGAACCTTGTTCCTCTTTTGTGGCAGGAGATCCGATCGCATGAAGGGGTTACTATGGATGGGTAATGGCTTTTTACTTTTATATAAAAGATTTGAAAGCGGTTCCCTGTCATGGCCTCGTACAACGGAGGAAGCTGCCGAACTTACAGAGGATCAGTACCATTATTTGATGCTTGGTTTGAATCCATTGGATCCTAAGATAAAGGATGTAACCCCATCAAAGATCTACTGATAATTGTGCAAAACAGAGAAAATAATAGCTTGTTCCCAAGTAGAAAGGGCAACTAAGGTAACATATATATCAACTATAATAGTAGCCACCTAGAGTCTGTTTATAACCTATAAACGGTGCTTTTTGAACCTTGAAAACCCTATATTTCTATCGTCTCAGATAGTCTATGGCGGCCTCTGGTATAGTGGCAGAATGACGGAGCCTGAAAGTCGTGAAACTGGCTATTTACTAGCATTTCTGTTATAATTAGTACAATACAGAAAGGCGAAAACATGTGTAAGAAGTTTACTCCCGAGGAACTGAATATAATGGGCACAAAAGCCAAGGACGATATAATCTATCAGATGCAGGATCGCCTAGATAAGCTTGAGCAGGATTATGAGAACCTTATGGAACAGGTTCGTCTTGCAAACCAGCAACGCTTTGGTCGCCAATCCGAGAAGCTTATTGCTATCGCGGGTCAGATATCCTTCTTTAATGAAGCGGAAGCTTGCTACGATGAAAATGCGCAAGAGCCAACGGTTGAAGAAGTTATTATTGAAGCTGAAAAGAAGCCTCGCAAACGCAAGCAAAAAGGTCAACGAGAAGAAGATTTAAAAGACTTCCCTCAGGAAGAATTCCCTCATGACGTGGCGGTGGAAAAGCTAATCGATACATTTGGCAAAGACAACTGGAAAAGCATGCCTGATGAAATATTCTGGCAATTACGTTTTGAGCCTGCCAAATGGATTGCTGAAAAGCATGTAATCAAAGTATATGTCGGAACAGATGGTATGCATCAGGATGAGTTTCTCCGTGGAGACCATCCGAATACCTTATTCAGAGGAAGTATTGCAACACCTTCATTGGAGGCGGCTATCATTAACGCCAAATATGTAAACGGTAATCCATTGGACCGTATTGCTCGGGATTTTAAAACAAACGGATTGAATCTGTCGAAACAAACAATGTCTAACTGGACCGTTGCTGCTGCTGAGAAATATTTTGCGCCAGTTTATGAACTTATGAAATCAACTTCTTTAAAAGCACATGTAAATCAATGTGATGAGACTACTGTTGAGGTAATTCATGATGGTAGACCTGCAGGCAGCAAAAGTTTTATGTGGGTACATATAACCGGAGAGTTAAGCTCTGTTCCAAATATCATTGTGTACGAGTATCAAAAGACACGTCACAGTGACCATCCCAAGGAATACTACAAAGATTTCCATGGGGTTCTGGTTACCGATGGCCTCGAACAGTATCACAAGATCGCCCGTGAGCTAGAAAGCCTCACAAATGCCAACTGCTTTGCACATGCCCGAAGGAGTTATGCGGATGCGATTAAGGCTATAGGCAAAGGCAATGAGGAATTGATACGCGGGTCCATAGCGTATCAGGCCTTGGTGAGAATCGGTGCCATCTATGATCTAGAGAAAAGCCTTATGGGGTTATCACCCCAGGACCGT
Organism: uncultured Chitinophagaceae bacterium; assembly: GCA_964646775.1. Classification (GTDB taxonomy): domain Bacteria; phylum Bacteroidota; class Bacteroidia; order Chitinophagales; family Chitinophagaceae; genus CAYPQN01. The sequence continues at coordinate 1,909 of CAZYEZ010000221.1, forward strand.
TTAAAGGAACGACAGACCTCAATCAAACCATTGGTCGAGGAATACTTTGCGTGGGTTAAAGAACGTCTATCTGATACAACGGTGATTCCGAAAGGAAAAACAGCCTCTGGACTTCAATACAGTATAAACCAAGAAGAATACCTCAAAATATTTCTTACCGATGGAGAAGTTCCTATCGACAATTCGGCTTGCGAGAGGGCGTTAAGAAATTTTGCGATTGGGCGTAAAAATTGGATGACAATAAATACAGTTAGAGGTGCCCGGGCTAGTGCCATAATTTATAGCATCACAGAAACAGCCAGAGCAAACAATCTCAACGTGTATTACTACATCAGTTACCTTCTCACAGAGCTACCTAAGCTCATCGATAAAGATGGAAATATAGAACAATCAATGCTGGAACCACTTATGCCGTGGTCGAA
>CAZYEZ010000222.1:0-2284 GCA_964646775.1 uncultured Chitinophagaceae bacterium
CCTACGATGACAGGAATAATCATGGCTGTTGTCAAGTTGGTGTTGGTAAAAATCGGGATCCCGCCAAAGTTCATCAGAACGCCGAAAAGAGCCGCACCAATAGCAATTGCAACAACGGTCTTCGTATTCCATACACCAAGCAACGTTTTCAGAATCTTTTTCATTTCTGACCCTCCATTTAAAAAATTAAATTATACATAACCCGCAGAAACGAGGTTATTATTAGGCCGAAAAAAACATTTTTTTACAAAACGCCAAAATATATGGATAAGTTTGTCATCATGAATTAGCGAAACAGAAGGTGTTTAATATCTCAAATATGAATATTACAGTTTGCTTAACTAGAGTATTACATCGTTCATTCAATTAGTCAATAGAATTCGACATAATCCTTCGCTTAATTGACCTTTCTCAAAGAATTTCTCCATTTCATGCAGCCTTGTGGCATAACTGCTGATATGAAGGCAAAAACAAAACGGGTAAAAAAATAACTATTTTAACAATGTACATGACGAATTCAAAGATGGATTCGTTTTTTATTATATGGCTCAACACTATTTCTGTATAGTATTATTTTCCGGGAGTTTAGGATCAAAAATCCAATAAGTACAATAGATATAAAAATAGGGGGTAGAACCCCCTAAAAATTTGGTCGAGGTGAGAGGACTTGAACCCCCGGCATCTTGGTCCCAAACCAAGCGCGCTACCAACTGCGCTACACCTCGAAAAACACTGCGCAGATAATGATACACTAAAACGCTGGCAATTTCAATACCTTGCGCCTATTTTGGCCTGCCAGGTATTGGCCGTGATTTGTAATAATACTGTCCGAATATTTATATGGGGGCATGCGCCCCCATATAATTCAGAGAATATGGACAAATAAAACTATTTTCATAGTCAAATCCTATCAGCCAAACAGTGCCAGCAACACACCAGCAGCAACAGCCGAGCCAATAACGCCGGCTACATTGGGACCCATGGCGTGCATGAGTAGGAAGTTTGTTGGATTGGCTCTTTGTCCCTCAACCTGGGATACACGGGCAGCCATAGGAACAGCTGAAACGCCGGCGGAGCCAATCAAAGGATTGATCTTGCCGCCTGAAAGCCAGTACATCAATTTTCCTAAGAGAAGTCCGCCGATGGTGCTGAAGCAGAATGCCATAAGTCCGAGACCGATAATCATAAGTGTTTCAAGTCTCAGGAAGGTCTCTGCATTTGCAGTAGCACCCACGGTTACTCCGAGGAATATGGTAACAATATTAATCAACGCATTCTGAACGGTCTGGCTTAGCCGTTCCACAACACCCGACTCCTTAAAGAGGTTGCCCAGCATCAGCATACCGATAAGCGGCGCAACTGAAGGCAGAAGCAGCACGCACAGGATGGTTACAACGATGGGAAATACGATCTTCTCAAGCTTTGTAACTTCCCTGAGCTGTTCCATCTTGACTTCTCTTTCCTTTTTAGTAGTGAGAAGCCTCATGAGGGGCGGCTGGATCATGGGAATCAGTGCCATATAAGAATAGGCCGCAACTGCTATGGCAGGCAGCAAATGGTCTGCCAATCGTGATGTCAGGAAAATAGCCGTAGGACCGTCGGCACCACCGATAATACCGATGGAAGCAGCTTCCTCAGGTGTGAACCCAAGAGCTATAGCGATTACAAAAGCAACATAAATACCGAATTGGGCTGCTGCACCCAAGAACAGGCTGCTGGGTCTTGCGATCAGCGGGCCAAAGTCGGTCATGGCGCCTATCCCCAGGAAGATGAGGGAAGGATAAATACCCTTCTTTACTCCCAGATACAAATAGCCAAGCAAGCCACCTGGCTGACCGGAACCCGCAACCTCTTCCACCATCAGGTCTGCAAGCGGCAGATTGGCCAATAGCATACCGAAGGCTATGGGAAGGAGCAGCAGCGGCTCGAACTTTTTAACTATAGCCAGGTAAATGAGCACACCAGATATCGCAATCATTAAAAGCTGCTGCCAGGTGATATTTGCGAAACCGGAGGTAGCCCATATTTTTTCCAGAGTCTCTACTAATGAAAACATTTAGTGTTCCCCCCCTTAATTAAGTGTAAGCAGAACATCACCCGTATTTACTGATGCTCCTTGCGTTGCTACGATCTGTGCTACAGTGCCGTCGCGGGGAGCAAAGATTTCATTCTCCATTTTCATGGCTTCAAGAATAACAAGAACGTCGCCCCTCTTGACAAAAGCACCCTGGGATACTTTTACGCCTAACACTGTTCCAGGCATGGGAGCCTTTATGGGTTCCCC
>CAZYEZ010000223.1:0-2261 GCA_964646775.1 uncultured Chitinophagaceae bacterium
TATTGGCTCTAGGTTCAACAGCCTGTAAAAACGGGTCTTCCGAGACCCAGGCCCGCAAAATGATTGATCCGGCCCATATGGACACCACCATCGCTGCGGGAGACAACTTTTTTCTTTACGCGAATGGCCGCTGGCTAGCGCAAAACCCTATTCCCCCTTCAGAGACGCGCTGGGGCAGTTTTAGCGAGCTCCAAGAATCAAACTTGGCGGCCCTCAAAGAGATATTGGAAGAAGCCGCGGCCAACAGGCAGGCACCCCAAGGCTCCGCGGAGCAAAAAGTAGGGGACCTATACCGCAGCGGCCTCGACAGCCAGCAGATTGAACGCGCTGGGTTCGAGCCCTTGGGGCCCTTGCTGGCACGCATCCAAGAAATAAACAGCAAAGAAGCATTGATGGCAGAGGTCTCTCGCCAGCATACCATGGGCATTCACCAGGTCTATGGTTTTGCCGTCTACCCCGACGATAAGAACGTCGAGAAAAATATGCCGTTTTTCTATCAGGGAGGCATTGGCATGCCAGATCGGGACTACTACTTCTCTAAAGACGCCCGAACGGAAGCCATTCGGGAAGCTTATAAAGAATATCAGATCGACCTGCTGGTCCTTCTTGGCGACAATCCGGAAACTGCCCGGGAAGAAGCGTCTCGGATCTATGCCCTCGAAGAGCAACTGGCTAAAAACTCATCGACCCGCGTTGAACTCCGGGATCCCCATAAATTATACAACAAATACGCCCTGGACGATTTCAGCAAGCGCACGCCTGGGATATCGTGGAAGCAGGTATTCGACCAGTTACAAATGGGGGGCGAAGACAGCTTCATCGTGGCGACCCCGGGTTTTTTTATTGCCTTGGCGGATCTATGGCAGAACATTCCCCTGGAAACCTGGAAATCCTATTTGCGGTTTCATGTGGTGAACGACCTGGCGCCCTATCTTCATGACGAGGTTGCTTCACGCCGGTTTGCATTCTACGGTACCACTTTAAGAGGACAGGTGGAGCAAAGACCTCGCTGGAAGCGCGTCCTGCAAATCGTGGATGGATCCTTGGGAGAAGTGCTTGGAAAAATGTATGTAGACAAGCATTTCCGGCCGGAAGCCAAGAAACGGATGATGGACCTGGTGGACAATCTCCAGCAAACCTATGCCGAGCGGATTGATCGCTTAGACTGGATGTCGGAAGAAACAAAAAGGAAGGCCCATGCCAAGCTCCAAACCTTCATGAAGAAAATTGGCTATCCCGATCAATGGAGAAATTACGATGCCCTGGAAATAGTACCCGAAAACCTGGTGCAAAACATTCTCAATTCGGCGTCCTTCGAATACCAGTATATGATTTCCAAACTGGGCAAACCGGTGGATAAAACAGCGTGGCAGATGACCCCCCCAACCGTCAATGCCTACTACAATCCCTCCTTCAATGAAATCGTTTTCCCCGCCGGGATTCTACAGTATCCCTTCTTTGATATGGAAGCCGACGACGCCATAAACTACGGGGGAATCGGAGCCGTCATTGGACATGAGATGACCCACGGCTTTGATGACCAAGGGCGTCAGTATGATGCCCACGGCCACTTGGCAGACTGGTGGACTCCGGCCGATGCCGAAAATTTCAACCGAAAGGCGGAAAAACTGGTAGATCAGTATAATCAGTTCACGGTCTTGGATAGCTTGCCGGTGAACGGCAAGCTGACCCTGGGTGAAAACCTGGCTGATCTGGGGGGCCTGTCCATTGCTTATGAAGCCTTCCTGAAAACCGAGCAAGGCAAATCGGAGGAGCGGATCGATGGATTCACGGGGAAACAGCGATTCTTCCTTAGCTGGGCCCAGGATTGGAGAGCCAATACCCGGGACGAGGAAATGGCATCGCGGATCATCACCGACCCACATGCTCCGAATGAATGGCGCTGCAATGGTCCGCTGAGCAACATGGATGCCTTTTATGAAGCCTTCGATATAAAACCTGGAGACCGCCTTTACCGTCCGCAAGAAGAGCGAATACAAGTCTGGTAAACCAGCCGACAGGAAGGTTTTATTGGGACCCATGATGGGACTCAGGAAGGAATGCTGCCGCATAGAAGCATTCCTTCCTTCGGTGCGCCCGACATGGGTCATTACTATAGGGTGAAAGTCCCGAACACACTTGGCAGTAGGAAGTGTTAGCTTAAGGCAAGGGTGTCCATCGCGAGGTGGAATCTGAAGGAAGCCAGCGGCAAAGTCCTGACCTGACGGACAGAAACTGCATACAAGGCCAATCGAAATGGA
>CAZYEZ010000224.1:0-2226 GCA_964646775.1 uncultured Chitinophagaceae bacterium
TAAATACAAGCAGCACCAGTTGGGAATCGGTGCGACAGGAATCCGTTTCCTCTCCTTCTTCCGTCTCTTCCTCCACCACCAGAAGGTCAACCAGCCCATCTTCACCCAGTTCCAGCAGAGAACAGGGCGGAACCCATTCGAGCAACGCTTCTTTCGAGCAGGCCATGGAGCGAGCAAGGCGGGAACACGAGATTCGTAAGTGGGAGCAAGAGCAAATTGAGAAGTCATTGGCTCCCTTGGGTGAGACCATCGAGATGGTAGGCCAACTGACTCCCAAGTCTAGCGAAGCATGGGCAGACCTTTATTTTGGTGGCGATCAAGGAAAGGGCATTAGTGCCGCCCGACTAGGACTCGAATCCCGGACCTATCATGGAGGCGAAGGGTTTGTCCTAATTGGGATTACCGTTCTTAAAGTTGAAAAGCTAAGGTATTATTATTATGACAAAGAGGAAGGCATTAGTCAGTACCTTCAGTCCTACGATGGTTACGGCGGGGAGCTGCAACTAGGATTTGGGAGCCGATTTTTCCATGAGGACCCTGATGACGATGCGGGAAGCGCCGGTTTTTGGGCACTGGTTGGATATGCCGGCGCAATGAAAGGCGGCAAAATAAAAAAGTCGGGGAGCAGTTCGGCCGCACCCGAGGCCTTTCCTATTTATGGGCCACGTCTTATCCTCGGTTACCGCATGGGCCACTTTTCAATTCGCGGTTCCTATTCGATGGTCTTCTCCGAAAAGCATCGGTATTTGGGTCTACGCAATCCGCCAACCGCCGACGATAAACCGAGGGTCGGAATGCTCCAGATTCAGATTGGATATAGCTGGTAGACAGGTAAGGGCAAGCCATGGGCTTGCCAAGGAGATTCATTGAGCCGATTTAGTCATTCACATTCACGTTAGTCAAATCAATTAAGTGGGCTCTTGGCTCCTTAATCGATTTAATCCTTTTTGGCTTAGCTCTATTGAAGGCGGAAAGCGGCGATTAAAGCGAAGAGAACATAGCATGATTCAAGATCTGTTCCAGCAGTGAAAACGTATGGGCATTCATGCGTTGGATGTAGCTAACTTATTAAATGTCTATTCCCTTTTGGGGGAATAATAGAAGCGCCCAGCAAGCCAATCCGTCCCAAAGAATGGAGTTTTCAGGTCGAAAATTCAGGTGAGGCGACGCATATCTTAAACCTCGCTTTTTTGTTCTATTAAAGTTTGAGCTTCCATGCTGAACAATTTAGAGGTACCGTTTTCTTGATAAACACGCGACGCGATTTTAATACATAGATAGTTTATGTGGCCATTTGGCTAATTTTTTTTGGCTTGTTTTTTGGGAGTTTTGAAGTTTGACATTGTTTTCAACCAGAACGTGCTGTCGCATACCTTTAAATGACTGGAAGAATCCTTTTTAAGAACCCGGTAATACGTCCCTTCGAGGAAATTGCTGCGTATGAAACTTTATGGGAAAACCGAAAAGATTCATTTAAGCGTATTGCTGAGATTTTCAGAAAGTATCCAGGTAGGAGACCCACCGATCTATTAAACAGTGAGGATAAAGCTAGGTTTCTAGAAAACAAGGAAAGGATAATCGAAATAATTGAAAAATTAAGAAATGTAAATCAGTATAGGCCCAATTTGCTTATAATATAAATGGAAGCATAAATTACCCCCAGTAAACTAAGAGACGCGAAAGAGCCCGTAGAACTTTTATATTACGCAGGTGACATAGATTTAATTTATACGAGATCTGTTGCGATAGTAGGGACAAGAAACCCTAGTTTAGAGGGAAAAAAGAGGGCCGAAAGAATGGCAAAGCTGCTTGTTGGTAAGGGGTTTACCATCGTGTCTGGTTTAGCAGCAGGAATTGATACGGTGGCTCATAAAACAGCCATCTTGAATAATGGCAAAACCATTGCGGAAATAGGAACACCCTTAAACTATGTGTATCCTAGAGAAAATGCAGTGTTACAGGATTATATTGCCAAGCAACATTTGTTGATTACTCAGGTGCCTTTTATTAGGTATAAGAGTCAGCATTATAAAGCTAATCGCTTGTTTTTTCCTGAAAGGAATAAAACAATGTCAGCAATTTCTGAAGCAACGATTATTATTGAAGCGAGCCAAACTTCGGGTACGTTAGTTCAGGCAAGGGCGGCATTAAAGCAGGGAAGAAAGCTGTTTATTCTTAATAGTTGCTTTGAGGATAAAAGTATTACGTGGCCAAGTTACTATGAAG
>CAZYEZ010000225.1:0-2211 GCA_964646775.1 uncultured Chitinophagaceae bacterium
TTGGCCGCCAGCGAGGGACCAATGCCGCTTACATAACTTAGAAGGTGCCGGCTTGCCGTATTGAGATTCACCCCCACGGCGTTTACGCAATGGACGACGGTCTGATCCAGTTTTTCTTTCAGACGATGGGGATTCACATCGTGCTGGTACTGCCCCACCCCGAGGCTCTTCGGGTCGATTTTAACCAGCTCGGCCAAGGGATCCATAAGTCGGCGGCCAATGCTTACGGCGCCGCGGACGGTGATGTCTTGATCTGGAAACTCCTCCCGCCCGGTCGCCGATGCGGAATAAATAGAAGCCCCATCCTCATTGACTAAAAACAAGGGCAAATCCAGATTAAGCTCCCGGATAAACTGTTCGTTTTCCCTACCCGCTGTACCATCCCCGATGGCCACCACTTCGAGCGAAAACTGAGCAACCAGTTGTCTGATCTTGGCCGCTGCCTGCTTCCTCTTTTCCTCTTTTTCTGATATAAAAATCAGATCCGTATGTAAAAGGTCTCCCTTTTCATCAAGGCATACGATCTTGGATCCTGTCCGGATGCCCGGATCTATAGCTAACATACGCCGCGATCCCAGCGGGGGACTCAATAATAATTGCTTAAGATTTTCGGCAAAGACTTCCGTGGCATCTTCGTCGGCAGCCAGTTTCAACTGCTGGCGAAACTCCGATTCCAAGGAAGGCTGCAATAGGCGCCGATAGGCATCTTTGATTGCTTTTTGCATGAACGCCCGGGTAGCGGGATTGGGTCGCAAATAAACCTTTTCGATCAGGGCTAAAGCGGCCTCCTCGTCGGGGGCGATTTCCATGCGCAGCACGCCTTCCATAAATCCGCGCATGATGGCTAGGATCCGATGAGAAGGCAACCCAGAAATGGGTGCCGAAAAGTCAAAATAGTCCCGGTACTTTTCCCCTTCGGATTCCTTGTCAGGCAAAATGCGGCTCATCAGCTTCCCAGACTCGCTAAAAAGCGCGCGAAGCGAAGCCCGGACCTCCAAATCCTCATGGATAGCTTCGGCGATAATATCCCGAGCTCCCGCCAATACTTTATCCACGCTCGGGAGCTTTTCTCCCAGGTATGCCTGAGCGGCCTGCTCGAGATCACTGATCTCCTGCTCCTTGATCACCAAGGCAAGCGGCTCCAGGCCCAGTTCTCTGGCGGCTTGAGCTCTCGTTTTTCGCTTGGGTTTATAGGGAAGGTAAAGGTCCTCCAGAACATTCAGCGTCTCGGCGGCGCGGACCTGTTTTTCCAGGGCTTCTGTCAGTTTTCCCTGCTGCCCTATGGTCTCCAAAATGAACTTTCTGCGTTTCTCCAGCTCTATGACCTCTTGACGATGGGTTTCAATTTGCTGGATTTGAACTTCATCGAGTGCTCCCGTTCGATCTTTTCGGTATCGAGCAATAAAAGGGATGGTCGCGCCCTCTTCTAGAAGCTGCAGGGTTGCCTTTACCTGTTGCAAGGGAAGGCCGGCGCGTTGGGCGACGGCTTCTCCAATATGGGTTTCCACGTTTTCTTTCATAAGCGCTGCGAATCTAGGGGAGACCGCTAAGAAAAAAAATTAAAATCCCCTCTTACCCTAAACCTCCGATCAAGTGTCTTTCTACTTTCCATGGAATCTTTGCATCTCCGAGCGGCTTGATTTTCTTACCTTAGTCGAAAACCAACGCTTATGTGGCGAATACTAGTCGGGGCGGTCATACTATGGGGCTTCGCTTCCTCAGAGGCCCGGGCACAAGGTGTCCTCTTCTTTCTCGACGGCGGGGCCAGCTTTCCGAATTACCGCTACGAAACACCGGCGCGCGCACCGCAGCTTTCGACGGATATGGGCTACTATTTTGGGTTTCGGGGCCTCGTCTTATCTCGAAAGGATCGAAGGCCGATGCTGGACGTGCAAATGGGCATCCAATCGCTGTCCAAGGAATGGTTCGTGAGAATTCAACCGGGTCTGAGCTATCTTCCTGATTTTGGCCGTGGGTTTCACGGATACAGCCACCTGGGGTTTGGGCTGAATTTCCCGCTACATAATGGATATCGCAGTTATCTGAGTCTGGACCCAGCGCTGGGAATTGGATACCGGGGCCTGGTTCTCAAAGGGGGATACCAATGGGGCTTCACCCCTATGATCAACGAATCCTTTAGCCAGACCGTAGCCCACTGTACGAAAGGGCGGGTCCACGTCTTTACCTTGGGTCTATCCTTGAGTCCCCAAG
>CAZYEZ010000226.1:0-2109 GCA_964646775.1 uncultured Chitinophagaceae bacterium
ATAACAAACTTAAAAAAAGAGTGAGATTCCTCTATGTTTTATGAGACGTTTTTCAAAAAATTTCACTACTGGGGATATCTCCGGTACCACTTTCAAGTTTAAATATATCAATTAGTTTGTTAGTATCTAAGCTGTTGAGTTTAATATGTTAATATTTAAAAACTGCTATTCCATGGGATTCTATCAACTTTATCGTTTAAGTCACAAACTTACAATTTTTTTTAAATCGAGCGATATAGATCGATAAATTTAACACAATATAACTATGAGGCGATCGGGAACAGAAGCGGGGCAGATTGGGGTCGTCGGTGACCCCTCCCTACCTCACGGTAACACCATATACAAATTGGTTCATCATGATGCCCTCTTTACTGCCTATGCCAGGATTGATCTTGATATCCTCCCGGGTCAATTTTCTGCCGTTGATCACAACATTCTCTATCAATACATTTTTGATCGCATGATTGGCATCATAGCCGAGAAATTCCATCTCTTTATGCAGTTGATAGCCGGAGTTGTTGACGGTTATGTTTTTAAATACAATATCCTCGATATGACCCCGTGCAGTATCTGTTGTCCAAACGGCCGAATTGATCCACAACGAAGCAAATTGGACTGATTCCTCTATTCGGATATTTTCGAAGCGGACATTCTTTACCGTTGCCGCATCGGTGTGATAAATACGTAGCGTCCATTCGCGTCCGTGATCGCCGATTATATCGCAGTCCTCAAATAAAACATCTTCTACATCCCGTGTGATTTCAGCTCCAATACTTAATGCATGGGCACATTCATTATAAAGTACGCATTTTCGCACATGGATACGACGAGCATCCTGAGTGACTCCCCGGTACGTTTTAACCACGATAAGATCGTCCCAAGTGCGTATAAAACAGTTTTCCACCAGAACATCAATACAAGCTGCTATGTCTATGCCGTCGGCATTAGCGCGATGGCCAAATAACTTTAAATTGTCTATATGGACATTGTTGCAATCACGTAGAGAAACAGTCCATCCAGGTGAATTACATAATATAACTCCTTCCAATTTGAATCCATCGACGTTAACACTCATCGTACTGCTACCCCTTACACGTGATATTGCCCCCAAGTCTACTATCCCCCTTCCACGAAAAGTAATATTTTTACCTCTCATAACGAAAATCGCTCCCTTGTTATCTTTCTCATTTTCTGATAAAACACCTCTTACGATAGCTCCACCGGCAATATAAACGGTTTGATTGTCGCCAACAGGAACTGAGGTGATTTCATGGATTCCCGGACCAAAATAAATTACATTTGGATCGTTCGGTTCGGGAATATCTGTTTCTTCCGGATTCACAAAGAGGTGTAAGGAACGTATATGATCGCCATTGATCTCGACCGTAATATGTTGAGGCTTGCCTATTTCAAAACTCAGTCTATTGCCCTTTATTACAGGAATTATTCCGTATGAGGTAGGCAGGATCTTTGCAGATGCGATTGGATCATTAACGGTGACATTTACTTTTGCCGGGCCTTTTTTCAAATCAAAAGAGGCAAAGCCGGCAATGTCGTACGCCGAATCTGCCAGAGCTTCAATCCCGGCTCTATGACGACCCTGAATGTCTTCCGTACATATTCTGGTATTAAAGACAGGCACGTCGATTCCGTTTACTGAAACCCGGTATTTCTCATTCAACACTTCACCTTCGGGTGCGCTGTAAACGGTAACATCACTTTTGGAATATTTACAAGAGGAGATGCCCACGCAAATAATCAACAATAACAGAATATTTTTTTTCATCTCTTATTTCTATAATGAGGGGTTGTTGAGCCATGAATTATAGTGGATTCACTATTGGCATAGGTTTTCTATCTTTCCATTTTGAACGGGTAAAGTCGGGGAAATCGACCGGTCTACTTTTGTTTAGTGCCGATTCCTCTGTCAGTTTTGTGATGATGCTCCAGGTTGCCGCATCATATACATCTAAAGGAAATTCAGTCTTGTTGCGTATTGCTTCTACAAAATCTCTCATGCAGAGGTAGTCACTTCCTCCATGACCTGTATTAGTTGCAATATCGACATATTTTCTCCACAAATGTTGATAATATAATTTAAAATATCAA
>CAZYEZ010000227.1:0-1795 GCA_964646775.1 uncultured Chitinophagaceae bacterium
GGATCCCCCCAAGGCGGTAATGCGAGGACTGTAGGAAAGGTTTAAAAACGAGAAGGCATGCCGCCCGCCGGTCACTTGGGCATAAAGGCTGTGGCCATCGCCAATCATGCCCCCTATCCAGAGCAGTAGCATACCGAACAGGCGCATAATTTGGCATTGTTTCATAAGCTCCTTTTAAAAAGACCAACCCGATGAAAACCGCATTAGGATTGCGGGGGTGCCCAATGCTCGATCAAGGTTTGGCTGACACCGGTACTGGAAAATCCACCGTCATGATAAAGGTTCTGCATGGTCACCATACGGGTCAAATCACTGAAAAGACATACACAGAAATTGGCGCAGTCTTCCGCCGGTGCATTGCCAAGCGGCGACATTTTATGGGCGTAATCAAAGAACTGATCAAAGCCGGCCACACCCGAACCCGCCGTCGTCACCGTGGGGGATTGGGATACCGTGTTAATCCGAACTTTCTTTGCCATCCCATAATGATATCCAAAATTCCGGGCAATGCTCTCGAGCAAAGCCTTGGCTTCCGCCATATCGTTATAGCCGGGGAAAGCTCTTTGGGCAGCTATATAGGTCAAAGCCACCACCGATGCACCTTCTTTCAGTGCGTCTTTCTCCATGGCTGTTTGCAGCACTTTATGGAGAGAAAGCGCCGATATATCCATGGTTTTGAGAAAGTTGTCGTAATTGGTTTGGGTGTAGGGTATGGACTTACGCACATTGGGGGACATGCCTATGGAATGGAGAATGAAATCAATTTTTCCTCCAAAATGCTCCATGCTCTGGTCGAACAGGGCCTGGAGATCGCTGATGGAGGTTGCGTCGGCGCCAATCACCGGGGCATGATCGCAGAGGGTCGCCAGCTCCCGAATCTTCCCCATTCTCAACGCTATGGGCGCGTTGCTTAGCACAATCTGGGCTCCCTCTTCCACCGCTCGGATCGCGGTCTGCCAGGCGATGGATCTTTCGTCCAGCGCCCCAAAAATGATTCCTTTCTTTCCCTTGAGTAATGAATAAGACATGGTCTAAAATGAGGATTAAGATCTAAAAATAGAAAAAAATGACGAGGGATAAGCCAAGTGGCAGAACCGACCCTCCCAGAATCAGGGAGCGGGGAGATAAACTCCCCGCAATCTTCCCAATACGCCTAAAACTAAGCCGTCTCGTTCTCCGGCTCCATATAGCTTGATACGGGTTCGCAGGTACAAATCAAATTGCGATCCCCAAACGCGTTGTTAACCCGGGATACCGAAGGCCAGAATTTGTTTTCTCTAATCCAAGCCAGCGGAAATGCCGCCCTTTCTCTCGAATAAGGCCTATCCCACTGGTCGCTTATTACTACTTCCTGGGTATGGGGTGCATGCTTAAGGAGGTTGTTTTTCTTATCCGCCTTCCCTTCTTCAATTTCTCGGATTTCCTCTCTGATCTGAAGCATGGCCTCGCAGAACCGATCGAGTTCTCCCTGGTCTTCACTTTCCGTGGGCTCAATCATAATGGTTCCAGGAACCGGGAAGCTCATGGTCGGCGCGTGGAACCCATAATCCATCAGGCGCTTGGCCACATCTTCGGCTTCTACATTGGCCGTATTCTTGAATGGTCTTAAGTCCACGATGAACTCATGGGCGCAGGTTCCCCCGCTTCCGGTATAAAGAATCGGATAGGCCGGCTCCAGCCGAGCCCGCATATAATTGGCATTCAAAATGGCCTTCTCTGTGGCTTCGCGGAGCCCGTCGCGGCCCAGCAGACGGATATAGGCATAGGAGATAAGCAGGATGCTGGCAGAACCATA
>CAZYEZ010000227.1:1805-2072 GCA_964646775.1 uncultured Chitinophagaceae bacterium
CTTGTTCATTCCAGGCCACATGCCCGGGCAAGAAGGGCTCCAGATGCTGTTTTACGCAAATGGGGCCAACGCCGGGACCTCCCCCTCCATGAGGTATGGCAAAGGTCTTATGCAGGTTCAGATGGCATACATCCGCTCCCACGATTCCGGGGGCTGTATATCCTACCTGGGCATTCATGTTGGCACCATCCATATAAACCTGACCTCCATGCTCATGGATGGTATGGACCAGATCCAGAATGGTCTCTTCATAAACCCCGTAAGTCG
>CAZYEZ010000228.1:0-2048 GCA_964646775.1 uncultured Chitinophagaceae bacterium
CTCGCCGGCCTCGGTCTCCGCCGTTCCGGTCATACCGGCCAGCTTGTGGTACATGCGGAAGAAGTTCTGCAGTGTCACCGTGGCGAAGGTCTGGGTTGCGGCTTCTACCTGAACATTTTCCTTGGCTTCAATGGCCTGGTGGAGGCCATCGGAGTAGCGCCGGCCTTCCATGATCCGTCCCGTTTGCTCATCGACAATTTTCACTTTATCATCGATGACTACGTATTCCACATCCTTTTCAAACATGGTATAGGCCTTCAGGAGCTGCTGAACAGAATGAATCCGGTCAGATTTTACGGCATACTCCTGAATGAGCTTTTCTTTGACCTCTTGCTTTTCCCTGGACTCTTCTTCATTTTTTTCGAGTTCTGCGAGTTGAGAGGCGATATCCGGCAGTACAAAAAACTCTGGATCTTCCCCCGACTGCGTAATAAGGGCTAAACCTTTTTCCGTAAGGTCTACGGAGTTTTGCTTTTCTTCGATGACAAAATAAAGCTCCCGATCGACGATGGGCATATGCTTTTTCTGTTCGCCCAAATAATAGTTTTCTGCTTTTTGCAGGATCTGGCGGTTGCCTTCTTCGGAAAGCAGTTTAATCAGGGCCGGATGCTTGGGCAGCCCTTTATAGGCGCGGTACAAAAGCAGGCCTCCTTCATCCTTGTCGGTTTTACCCTCTTGGATCTTCTTTTTCGCTTCGATAATGGTCTGGTTTACCACCCGCTTCTGCGCTTCGACCAACTTTTCGATTCGCGGTTTCATGGTGTGAAACTGCTGTTCATCCCCCTTGGGAACCGGACCTGAAATAATGAGCGGGGTCCGGGCGTCATCGATTAATACGCTGTCGACCTCATCGACCATGGCAAAATGGTGTCGGCGCTGAACCATTTCATCGGGATGGTGCACCATATTATCCCGCAGATAATCGAAACCAAATTCGTTATTGGTACCATAGGTTATATCTGCCTGATAGGCTTTGCGACGTTGGGGAGAATTCGGGGGATGCTTATCGATGCAATCCACCGTCAGTCCCAGAAATTCGAATATCGGACCATTCCATTCTTGGTCTCTTCGGGCCAGGTAGTCGTTGACGGTTACGAGGTGGACGCCTTGTCCGGCCAAGGCGTTTAGGTAGGCCGGCAGGGTTGATACCAGGGTTTTTACTTCCCCCCTTGCCATTTCCGCAATCTTCCCCAGGTGGAGGACGACCCCTCCGATCAACAGTACATCGTAGTGTACCATATTCCATGTGACGGGGGTTCCGGCTGCCGTCCATGTGTTCTTATATATAGCCTGGTCTCCTTCGATGAGGATGTTTTCCCGGTCAACGGCCAGGCTCCGGTCCATTTCTGTGGCTGTAACCCGAATTTCTGAATGCTCCTTGAATCGCCGCGCTACTTCTTTGACCACGGCAAAGGCCTCTGGCAGGATTTCATCGAGCACGGTTTCTAATTGCTCATTGCGCTTCTTGGTCAATCGGTCGATTTCCTGATAATGCGCTTCTCTTTCCGATGGATCCGCTTCCGGATTGTCCTTGATTTGCTGCCGCAAGGCCTCGATCTCACCGTCTACGCTTTCGAGGCGTTGCGCGAGCGTTTGGCGGAAGGTTTGGGTTTTTCCGCGGAGCTCATCGTGGGACAATGCCTGAAGCTGGGCGAAAATTTGGTTTATTTCGGAGACCAGGGGTTGTATTTTTTTTACATCCTTGTCGGACTTATTGCCGCCCAGAAGTTTTGAAAAGAATCCAATCATTAGTTAGGTAGTGAGAGTTAGGTATATTGGGTCAATAGAGTTGGTTTGAACAGGCCGGCGCTCTTTAAGTCAATTCCATCTTTCAGTCATTGATGGGAGACATTGATACCAGGTGCACCGATGTCCTTTTCCCTTAAATCCCCATCAAAAAAATGGGACTTGGAAGGGGGACAAAGCTAAGCCAAATGAGGATTTTTACAAAGTGCTCGCCGAGGGGAAAGCCGAGGTTTAAAATTTTTTCGGCCTGCCTATTGCAGGACACGCAAATTTTTATGTATTTTGGGGATTCATTATAGAAA
>CAZYEZ010000229.1:0-1988 GCA_964646775.1 uncultured Chitinophagaceae bacterium
AGCCCCCGGTACGAAAGGGCGGGTCCACGTCTTTACCTTGGGTCTATCCTTGAGTCCCCAAGTCCTTTTCCCCAGCGCGGAGCAAAAAAGAAACCCCTAAGGAAGGCTCCGTATGCCTGCCTTTAAAGCGCGGGACCGTTCTACTAGTATTCGTCTTCGTTAAAAAAGAAGTCTTCCTGGGTGGGATAATCAGGCCATATATCTTCAATCCCTTCATAAATTTCTCCTTCGTCGTCGAGCTCCTGCAAATTTTCAACTACTTCCAGCGGGGCTCCGGAGCGGATGGCATAGTCAATCAGCTCATCCTTTGTCGCAGGCCAGGGTGCATCTTCCAGATGGGAGGCCAGTTCAAGCGTCCAGAACATATATTAAATAGATTTATTTCGTTGGTGATTCACGCAAATGTAAGTTTTCGGCGAACAATAACAAATTTTAATCGCTTGAGGGTCCGTTAAAATTGCCTATAGCGCTATAGACAAAAAAGCTAGCCAGCCCCTTTAGGAGGAAAAAGCTAAACGCCGATTTCTACAACGCCGTTGAACTTCCTTGTTATTCTGATTGAATTAGGCCATTTTTACACCATGTTGCGGGCAGAAAATCTCAAGAAACGCTATGATACCCTTACGGTGGTCAATGGAGTTTCTTTTGAAGCCAGGCGCGGAGAAATGGTGAGTATTGTCGGCCCCTCGGGGGCCGGGAAAAGCAGTTTGCTCCATCTGCTCGGAGCCATCGATCGCCCCGATGACGGAAAGGTCTATATTGACGGACAGGATTTATTCACCCTCTCCCCCCGAAAGCTTGCCCGGTTTCGCAACCAGCATATGGGATTTGTTTTCCAGTTTCATCACCTGCTTCCGGAATTCAGCGCATGGGAAAATGTGGCCATGCCCTTATGGATTGCAGGAAAATCTCAGAGTCAAGGCCGAAAGATGGCCCAGGAGGCCCTAGAAATGGTCGGTCTCTCGGAAAGAGGCGACCACAAACCGGCGGAGTTGTCGGGTGGAGAGCAGCAGCGGGTGGCCATTGCCCGGGCATTGGTTCACCGCCCTGGCCTAATTTTAGCAGATGAACCCACAGGCAATCTGGATAGCCGCAATGCGGAATCCATTCATGAGCTTTTTGAAGCACTTCGTAAACAAATAAACTCTACCTTTATCATTGTAACTCATAATGAACAATTAGCGGCGCGCACGGATCGGATCTGCATCATGAGAGATGGTCAAATTGTGTCGAAGCAGGAGGGTCCGGAATAAAGTTATCTTTGGCGGATTCTCTGCTCAAAGAAAGAATATCTGTGATTCTCTTCGCCGTTTTCCCAAAAAGTATATTTTTGCACCATAAAAATTAAATTGCATTACCATGTCTGAAATTGCAAATCGAGTAAAGAAAATCATCGTAGACAAATTAGGTGTTGACGAATCAGAGGTAACACCTGAAGCAAGTTTTACCAATGATTTGGGAGCAGACTCCCTGGATACCGTGGAATTGATCATGGAATTCGAAAAAGAGTTTAACATCTCTATTCCCGATGAACAGGCAGAAACCATTACCACGGTTGGCCAGGCTACATCTTATTTGGAAGAGCACGTGAAGTAGTTGCTGAATTTCGTGTTATCTAAAATGTAATTTCGTATTGTTAATGAATATCTCCTTAAAACGCGTTGTCGTTACGGGACTCGGCGCCCTAACTCCTTTGGGAAATTCCGTTCCTCAGTTCTGGGAAGGGTTAGTCAATGGTGTTTCGGGCGCCGATTTCATTAAACAGTTTGATATCTCGAAGTTTAAGACCAAGTTCGCTTGCGAGCTGAGGGACTTCCGTGCCGAGGATTATCTGGATCGAAAAGAGGCCAGGAAACTGGATCGCTTTTCCCAGCTGGCCGTTATTTCGGCGGCCGAAGCCGTGAAGCAGGCAGGACTCGATGATGAAAACCTGGATAAAGATCGGGTGGGCGTCATCTGGGCCTCCGGAATCGGTGGTATGATTACCT
>CAZYEZ010000230.1:0-1960 GCA_964646775.1 uncultured Chitinophagaceae bacterium
ACTCAAAATCAAGCGCCCTCAAAGCGTGCCGGTTCGAGTCCGGCCTCCGGCACCATCAGAAATCATAAAGGGTGAATCATCGCCCTTTTTTTTATTTTTGATAAGGCGCAGGCGATCCTTATCTTCGATAGGGTTAGGCCAGAAGTATACCTCAACCTCACCTTTCTCCGGAATGAACCGTAGCTGCCGGATGAAATAACGAACTATCATGCGGCGTTCTTTGTTGCTTGCATTCGGGTTTTGAAAAATACTATGTAGCAATCGGATCTTCCCTAGGATTAATTCCTCGCTGATTCGCGGAATTAGGGGAGGGTCTTTTTTTATTTCCGCGCGCTCTAGCTCCAAAGCTTGATATTCTTCCTGGAGCTGCTCTAGTCTTTTGACGAGTGTAGGAACAGCAGTGGAGCCATGCTCAATAGCATTGATTAGATTATTAATTGATTTTTCTAGGGTTTCCATGGACTTCAGAATATGCCTTTCGGCGCAGTCTTGATCGCGTAGCGCTTCATCCAGAGTGGCATTGAATTCCTGGACAAGGCCCTTAATTTTTTTGGGGCTAAAGCGTTTGCTGATTGCAGATAAGATCATTGGCTCAAGCTTTTTCTGTGGGATGTAATAAGCACGGTTGCAGCCGGCAACCCCCTTGTTTTTATACGAAGAGCAAAGGTAGTAATATTTCTTGGCCACCTGGTTGCCATTAATGTTCCCCCCGCAAGCGCTACATACAAACATCGGCTCTCCAACGGCATTATCCCCAGAAAATAAATATGGGCTATTATCTGAACGGACATTGAAACGCTTGGTCCTTCGGTTTTTTTGTACGATTGGTTCCATAAAGGCCTTTACATGTTCCCATTCAGCTTGAGTTATTATTGGAGGATGAGCATTGTCAACAGCTATCCAATCCTCTGGATCTTTCCATTTCTGCCCTGTCCCCCGAAGGTCCCGGCCAGTACGGTTCCAATAATAATAGCCAGAATACACCCCCTCTAGGCCACGGAAGCATATTTCCCTGATTGTGGTTTTTGACCATGGTCCGCCGTTGGTGTTAGGAATCGGGTCGGTAATTCCACCGTATTTCGGCCCGTAGCTATTCAAATGGTCCCGTATTTCCTGGTAAGACATACGCTTGTCCACCCAGAGGGTAAGGATTATATATCGAACCAGGGCAGCTCGTTCCTCGTCAACGGCCCATAGCAGCTTGATATTGTCCTTACCTCGGGCATCTTTTCCCCGCACAACTCGCCTGTTTTCATAGCCTAGTGGGGCAATTCCACCGTTCTTGTAACAATACCCTGTCTCAGGGTCCCGGGTTGCCGCATTTCTGGCCATGCCTTTTGTGGTATGGTAGGCAGTTTCAATGGATCTGGCTTCATCCTTGGTTTCGCTAATTCCCTCCAGCCAGATGCCATGTATGGAGTTACGATCATATTCTGGCTCACTGACTCCAACCACCCGGACGCCAGAGCGCCGCAGCTCTTCTTGCCAGGTTACCCGCAGGTACTTCCGCCTGGCGAACCTGCTTTTCTCATCGACCAAGAACAGGGAGATCTGTGGGGTCTCCTTGGCATATTTCAGCAAATCCAGGACCCGGGGATCCTCGTCAAGGCCACGGTAGGCAGAATGATAGATTTCTTCCCACCGCAGAACTTTCACCCCGTTAGCTTCGGCCCATTTCTCTATCCGGCTGCGCTGTTCAGGTATAGATAGCCCTTTCTGGAACTGGTCTTCGGTAGACACCCGGCAAAGAGCAACAGCGAATCGCTGCTGCTGGGCAGCATTCACCGGGCTACGGAAATTGACGATTTCGACCATGATAATCCCTCCCGTAAAAGGATTATAGCACATACGTTCGGGTCGGGGCATAGAAAAAGCGACACAGGCGTTTGTGTCGCTTGTAAACTACTGAACTGCTATCCGGCTTCCCTTTCAAAGAATAAATGAGCATGACGCTTAAAGT
>CAZYEZ010000231.1:0-1954 GCA_964646775.1 uncultured Chitinophagaceae bacterium
TCATCCACAAATAGGGAAAAAACGGCCTTCCCCCGACCAGAAGCAGGGCGGTAAGAAAGAAACCCAATCCCAGAATTGTGGATACCTGATTGGCTCCAAATCCATCGGTTAGCGTCGAGGCCGCCCCCAGGAAGAACTGGCTTTCCATTTCAATAGGATTATGAATCGAAAGATAGACCAGTACCCCTAGCAGGGGCCATAGGGCCCCTTGGATACACTGAAACCAAAAATCAATCGACCAGCGCTGTCGAGCTAAAATCCAAAGGCCGCCGGCAAGCAGCAGCATACCCAGGGCGTTAAACACCCAGTCACCGAACTCAAAGCGGGGAAGAGCCACAAAAAGGGAGGGGATCAGAAGCAGGAATATCCATTTCCCCAGGGAATAGGCCGGCGGCGCACCACCCCGGTTCCAATGATGGATGCCCAAAAGAAGGAATAAGTAAGCCAGGCTATACTTCCCGATCTCATAAGGAAGGGTAATCTGATCTTGCATTCTGGACCAGACTTCTAGTCCTGGCGTAGCCGCCATCGCTTTCCAAATCCAGTCGATTCGGCGCTTCCATAACCCCCAAAGCGCCAAGCCCCAGAGGGCCACCCAGATCAAACCCAGCAGGGCAGGCACTTTGGCCGTCACCAGGATAAGTCCTAATCCAATCAACCAGGGAAAAGCAGGGTTCTGCCCCTGCTTCCGCCCCGGTCCAGGATTAAACGGAGGCGGGGAAGACATACCGAGCCAAGTTTTCCAGGTATTTTTCATAGGTATATGCAGCGGCGCTGCGACGAGCTCCCTGGCTAATTGCCGGAAGGTCTTTGCGCATCCGCAGTCTTTGCCAAGTTTCGAAAAGGGGCCGATTTGGATCCAGAAGAAAAGCTTGCTCGCCATCTTTCCATAGGTCTTGCAACGATGGGAAAGCGGGGATCAGCGGTATGCAGCCCATCGCAGCGGCTTCGGCAACCACCTTGGGGAACCCTTCGGATCGACTGGGCAAGACCAGAAAGTCCGCGCGGCCAAAGGCTTCATTCAGGTCCGTACGATTCAAAGCGCCTCGGAATTGAACCTTCACCGGTCCCTGATAGCCATCGATCCATGCCTGAATCTGGGGAGCCAGGGGGCCCCGGCCAGCAATGACCAGTTCATCGAGATCCGGGAATGAATCTGTTTTGAGGGCACGGAGGAGATCAAAAATCCCCTTGCTTTCCATAAGCGTTCCGGCAAAAATCCAGCGATAGGGTTTTTCAAATCGACGAGCGGCCGCCTGAACTCCAGCTTGCTCCCATTCGTTTTTCCATAGACAAGGATTGGGCAAGGCTTTTATAAAATCGGGATCCTCGGCACGCCGGGCATTGACGGTGACCGTCGAGCGGTTACCGCCGCGGCGAAGAAGTAGATTTCGCTGGAATGCATAGGAGCGCGGTGGGGAGCTCGCCAGCCAATCCCCCGCATATTTATGCCAGGAGGGTCGATGGCCCCAAGTCGAAAGCCATAAGCTCAGTGCCGCCGGGTGGGACGGACCTCGGGTATGGACCCGATCGGCCCGAACGGTATACTCCCGAATCTTTCGAAGCATCTCAGGGATAGAAGCCAGTACCTGCCAGGTGTTCCAACGTGGATAATCCAGCCGTGGAAACAGCACCGAATCAATATTAGCAGGAAGAATGGGTGCAAAATCCGGACTCCGCCTAGCCGTTCGAGCGCCCATCCAGGTCACCCGGGAAAATACCGAGGCCAAAGCTTCCACTTCCCGCAAAACCGGCTCATAGGCATAGGTCCTGGGACCATCCTTATACATAGCCGAATCGGAAATAATTAGTAGATGACTTGTTGATAGATGCTTAAACATTTGTTTACATAGTCCTTAGGACGGTAGTGGTCCTGATAAAAGCCCCGAGTCAGGTTTTCCCAGTCTCCCCTGCTCCTCAACGCATCGATGCGCTTCATCCATCGGGTCGATTC
>CAZYEZ010000232.1:0-1866 GCA_964646775.1 uncultured Chitinophagaceae bacterium
GAGCACGAAAAAAACCCGATGGAATCCACAAAATACGGCCCCGGAATGTGGATAAATAAATCCAAAAAAATCGCTGAAAGCACTGATTTTATTAGACTATTGAGCCATCGTTTCGTATCTTTACATCATGATCGAAGCGCCGCATAATCAACCCTCCTAGGAAGCTAAGATGCTCCTGGAGACGCAGGCGGAAATTTCAGATCTTCGGAGAATCATCAAAAGAAAGGATTCGGTCATTGCAGATAAGGACTTCGAAATAGCGCAGTTAAAACATATGCTATTCGGAAAAAGGCAGGAAAGGTTTAAACGCCCCGATCTTGCTAATCACCCACAGCTCCCCTTTGAGATTCCACCCGAAGAGCAGGTGCAGCTGAGGGAAGAAACCATAGAGAAAATCTCCTATGAACGCAAAAAACCTTCGGCTAAACATCCAGGGCGCATCCCATTGCCCGATCATCTTCCTGTAGAGGAAGTCCATGTATACCCCGATGGCGACGTGGAAGAAATGACACACATCGGAACCGAAACTACGGATGAATTGATGGTTAACCCCCTAAAATATTACATCCGTCGGACCATTCGGCATAAATACCTATCTGAAGAAAGCAATAAAATCGCGGTGGCCCCTGCACCTGACAGGTTGTTTGCCAAATGTCTGGCCGGACCATCGGTGATCGCTTCGGTACTAGTGGATAAGTACGTGGTTCACCTCCCGCTTTATAGACAGACTCAACGCTTCAAGCGAGAAAAGATACCCATCGCCCCCTCTACCTTGGAAGGGTGGGCCCGGAAGGGACTAAATGTTCTCGACACCCTCTACCAACATCTCCTAAAGGAGACGCGAAAAAGAGGGTATTTGCAGTGTGATGAGTCGCCAATTAAAGTGCAGGACAAGAGCTGTAACCAGCAACGGTAGTTGCCATCAAGGCTGCTACTGGGTATAGCATTGCCCATTGGATGGTACCGTGCTCTTTGACTATCAGTCAGGGCGTAGCGCCCGTGCTGCCGCTCATGTATTGGATGGATTCAAGGGATTCCTCCAATCCGATGGTCATGGCGTCTATGACAAGATAGGCATGCGTAATGGGGTGACCCATGTAGGATGCTGGGCGCATGCCCGACGGGAGTTTCATAATAGTCTTGCCAATGACAAACAAAGAGCGAGGATCGCTCTGGGTTTTATCCAGGATATCTACAGGGTGGAATCAGAAGCCAGGGAGGGGAAGTACAGTCCCCAGCAGCGAAAGGAACTTCGGATTTCCAAATCATTGCCTCTGCTCCAGGCTTTTAAGAAATGGATGACGGATGAGGCCATGCGGGGGAATGTGCTACCAAGAAGTGGCATAGGAAAAGCAATGAGATATGTGCTCACCCGCTGGGATAAGCTGACAGCATACCTCTCTGATGGACACCTGGAAATCGACAACAATCTCGTTGAAAACAAAATCCGAACCCTGGCTTTGGGAAGGAAAAATTATCTGTTCGCCGGTTCCCATCAAGCGGCGAGGCGAGCGGCCAGTATCTATTCGTTTTTTGCCATGTGCCGAGAGGAAGAAGTCAATCCTTTTGACTGGCTCAACTATGTCTTCGAAGAAATCAGGGACACTAAGATGACCGAACTGCACCATCTATACCCGGCACACTACAAGAAGAAATTAGCCCGCTGATATACCTATCGTCGCACTCGGGCAAAAATTCACCAATCTGCTGTTTCAAATTGGCCTGTCTTTGGCGGGATAGGACCCCTATGTGTTCAAGTAAATCAGGAATTCAAAGGAACCAGACTGCGCCATCTTATACCAGGCATAATAATATAAAATCAGTCCGCTGATATAATTTATAGTTGGGGCCCTAGGGCAAAATTAA
>CAZYEZ010000233.1:0-1854 GCA_964646775.1 uncultured Chitinophagaceae bacterium
AGAAAATTACTGCTTTTTTTGACCTAAAAAATCCTAATGCGGAATTTGGGTTAAAAGATGATAAGTATGTATACGAAGCAAGAAATCATTCTAAAATACGATCGAGAGGGTCAAAGTCAGAAAAAAGCCCGGATTTACCGGGCATTTTTTTTGAGCAAAATTCTGCACTTGTCTTTTTGTTAGAAATGCATCGATAAATGTCTTGATCAGATGCTTATCTTCTTTGTTCGGCTTTTC
This sequence comes from uncultured Chitinophagaceae bacterium, assembly GCA_964646775.1. GTDB lineage: Bacteria > Bacteroidota > Bacteroidia > Chitinophagales > Chitinophagaceae > CAYPQN01. The sequence continues at coordinate 238 of CAZYEZ010000233.1, forward strand.
CACATGTTTAAACAGCGTCAGCAGTTCTTTGTCTGTCAGTTGTAGTAAACGGAACCACCAGGTGAACTTCTATTTTCTCAGGGCATGGAGCATCTTTCCGTGCTCAACAATCGCGCCAAAAACCGTCGGAACCACGTTATATTTGAGCCCATGGAGCTCTGCTGTTTCTTTAACAATTGGGGCCAGGTTCTGATAGTGAATATGGCAAATCTGAGGGAAAAGGTGGTGCTCAATCTGATAGTTAAGCCCTCCCATGAACCATGAGGTAATGCGGCTTCCTGGCGCAAAATTGGTGGTATTCAAAAGTTGGTGGACGGCCCAGCTGTTTTCCATTTTTCGCTCATCGTCCGGAACTGGGAACTCAGATGTTTCCATAACGTGGGCGGGTTGGAATATTAATGCCAGGAATAATCCGGCGACCATTTGCATGAGTAGGAAGCCCAGGATTACACTGCCCCAGCTCATTCCCGAGAATAACCCGGGGAGTACAATGATGTATCCGATATAAAAAATCCGATAAGCCGTTACTTCCAAAAAGGCACGTGATAAACTAACTTTCTCTTTTTTTAATAAGCCTTCTCTTTCATAGTGAAAAATCAAGCGATAGTCTTTGATGACTACCCAAACCAAATTCATCATGGCATATAGAAACCATGCATAATAGGCTTGGTAGCGGTGGATCTTGAGCAAAGGAGAGTGGGGGGACATGCGTATCAAGGGGGTTCCTGCGATGTCTTCGTCGAGGCCAGTTACATTCGTATAGGTATGGTGGAGAATATTGTGCTGAATTCGCCAGTTTCGGGAGTATCCGCCGATGATGTTTAATAGGCCGCCCAAGGCATAGTTGACCGCGGGCTTGCGAGAGTAGGAGCCATGATTGGAATCATGCATGATGCATGTCCCGATACCTACAATACCCACGCCCATTAGGATCCAAAGGCTATAGAAAATAAAGGGAGATGCGGAAGCGAGTCCGGTGACAATAAAAATGTAGGGAATAAAGTAGAGGCTAATCATGACCACCGATTTGATTCTCATTTGGTGATTAGCTTGAGGGGAAATTCCTTGACTGCGAAAATACTCGTCCACTCGCACTTTCAAGGCATCATAAAACTTTTGTTCTCCTTTAGGTGCAAACTTAACAAGTTTACTCACTTTCTTTTGCGGCGGCGCGGGGGCGGGTGAAGGCATGGGTGGACAAATTTATTATTAACGCCACGGAAGGTACTAATTAATCGTCAAAAAATAAAACAGTTACTCCTGTTTTTTAACGATGGGGCTTGGCGGATTAAGTAGGGGTTGCTAAATAACTAACCCGTTTCATTGAACTAAACGCCCCAATTTTCCCTCCTAATTCGCATAATGAGTTCTCATTTCCATTAATCGGGCAATCTATGACCTTACTTCCCGCCTTGCGCTTCATCCCTTAACCCACATTGCGCATTAATTTAAGGGGAGCCCATATTTTCGAGGCTTCCACCTTTTTTAGAGTCAGTTTGTGTACTACAGATTTTTCAATGGTCTTTTCTGCACAAGGACGCGGCTGACGCCCCTTGGCTTTTCGTATCTCGTGAAAGGATTTGCGCTTCTTTTTTGCGGTATTCAAGAATAGTTTTC
>CAZYEZ010000234.1:0-1824 GCA_964646775.1 uncultured Chitinophagaceae bacterium
AGATCCTCATAGATATGAGCGGTCGTCTTCCCCCATTGCGGGTATTTCTCCTTTCCTAGTATCGTGTCTACCGGAACCTTCCTGACAAAGAGCAGTTTATTTCCATCGGGAGACAGTTTGATGTGTTTTCCCCCCTCTAGGCCCTTCCATTTCACCGACCAGGTTTTCCCTTTATCCTCAGAAACATAAACTTGATCCTTATCGTGGGCTACCCATAAGCCGCTTCTTCGCTCGACCACGGTCTTCCCTTCCGGCCATGGACTATCTTGGCGCTTCCCCGTTTGGATGTCCAATGCATAGTGCCGGGTTTTCTTATTTTCCGTGGGCAGGTGATAGGTGGTCGAAGCATAGAATAAGGTCTTCCCATCTGGGCTTATTGCTTCGGCCTGCACCCGGTGCAGGCGCCACAGCAATTCAGGGGTCATGCGCTCTTGAGCTTGTAAAGCGGGGCTCATCATCATCATGGTCGTAATAGAAGCGATCAAGCTGGTTCTCATCATAGAATGGATTTTTCTCCAGTCCCGGTTTTTTCGGCCCACGGGTTCGACCCTTGGCCATCCGCCGGGATGAAGGCGCCTAAAAATAGAGATTAATCCGGATGCTAGCAAAATCCACCGGCCTAGCAACCTCGGGATCCATGATTCGGCGATTCGGCCAGTTCTCTATTCCATCCCTTCTCTATTCCGCGTCTTCATGGGTCCCGCCAAGAGGCTCGGCATCCGATTCGGTTTCGGCGGAGTTAGGGGCCGCGTTAGGGAAAAGGAAGTCTAAGCTCTCCTCGTCATGATCAAACTGAAGTTCCCAGCCCGCCTTCAGGTCGATCGGTTCGCCGAGCGGAAATACCCTTTCCGGCTGTCGGCGTTCCGCAAAATCCCCGCTGTCCCAGCGGCCATTCCCGTTTCGGTCCTCGATAAGAAAAAAACGATAAGTCGTAGGCTCTAAATAGGACCAGGTCCATTCCTCCCGGTCAAGGGCAACCATGCGAAAGGAATCGGCTTCCTTATCAAGTCGAATTAAATAGGATCCATCCTGTAAGGATTTTGGGAGGGCGAGGCGGAGGATGCCGTAATCCGAAGCCCTTTTTGTCCGAAAACGATACCTGCCCGCCGGAGCTTCCTGCTGACCGGTATCCACCGCAAACCCAGCTTGGAACCCTAGGGTATAAACCTGGTCCTCTTTCCAATCGGCGACCAAAACCACTTGGGTACTGTCGCTGGTGTCGATAAAACTTCGGTAATCGACCCCAATCATGGAGTCCAGAGAATCGCGGTATAGGCGAATCTTCGAAGTCTCCAAAGCAGAAAGGGGGCGGCTAAAGAGAATGCGCAGGGGTTCAGTGATGTCAAAGCTCCGTCGATTCAGATCGCTGGTATCTACCTGCGGCGTATACTGAAAAGGCGGCAAGCTTCGGGATTCTTCCTTGGCCAGACTTCCTCGTTTACCCTGTTGCTTGCCTTTGCGATCGGTTTTCTTGGATTCAGGAGGGGCTTCCAAAAATAGACGAATCTCCAGGCTGGTCTCCCCCGCTCCAGCCGGGTAATACAGCGAATCCAAAAAGCCCACCGCTTCCCCTTCCGCGTCATAGAGGAGATTTCCGTTCCCGTCTTTTAAGGCAAAGGCGCGAAAAGGCTTTTTGGGCAATCCATCGAAACGGAATTTGCCTGCTTTCACCCGACTCACATAGCGCGGTCGCACTTTAAGCCAGAGCGAATCGGGCTGATCTGCCGGCACCAGCAGGATTTGAGCGCTGGTATCCGGCAATCCTGTATGCGCTTCCAATACCTGGCCTTCCAGGATCAAGGAGTCGAAATGTCCCCCTGTGCT
>CAZYEZ010000235.1:0-1799 GCA_964646775.1 uncultured Chitinophagaceae bacterium
ATCACCCGTCCTTCCATATCGCTTTGCGCATACCCATGTCCGTAATGCACTTCCTGAGGACGGATGCGTGTCAGAATTGCCACCCCGCTGTATCCTTTTTTTTCCGCCGAATACCCATAGTACTGATAACCTCTTTCCTCGAATATGCTCAAGTCCAAGTTCTCCGTCTGCGCTTTGATCTCCTGTAAACAAATGACATCGGCGGGCTGGGTGTCCAGCCAGTCTAAAAACCCCTTTCGAATCGCTGCCCTAATACCGTTTACATTATAAGTCAGCACCCGGAGAACGGCCGGGTTGCGGAGGTTCTTCCTCATGGCTGACCCAGGGTTTCTTCTAACCAGGAGAAAAACTCCGTCTGCCAAACCAAGGCATTATGCGGATTTAGGATCCAATGGTTCTCATTGGGGAAGTAGAGCAGCTTCGAAGGAATGCCTCGGAGCTGGGCCGCCTGAAAGGCTTCGAGGCCCTGCTCGATGCCCACCCGAAAATCCAGTCCACCCTGGATGATCATAATCGGCGTATCCCATTTATCCACGCGAAGACTTGGATCTGCCTTTTGGTAAGATTCTGGCTGCGGCTGATCCCAGTAGGCACCTCCTAGGTCCCAATTGGCAAAAAACAACTCTTCGGTGGTCCCATACCAGCTGCGCAGGTCATAGAGTCCATCATGGGCGATAAAGGATTTAAATCGACCCTCATGCATGCCGGCTAAGGTGAAGACGCTGTATCCGCCGTAACTGGCGCCCACGCATCCCAGTCGATCGGTATCGACATAAGGCTCCTTAGCCATCATATCTATGGCGGCCAGGTAATCTTTCATGGCCCCGCCAGCCCAATCCTTGCTGATGAGCTCATTCCATTCCGTACCCCATCCCGGCATTCCACGGCGATTGGGCGCCACCACGATGTATCCCTGGGCTGCCATCAGCTGAAAGTTCCAACGGAATGAGTAGAACTGGCTCAATGCAGACTGGGGACCTCCTTGACAATACAATAGAGTGGGATATTTTTTGGTAGAGTCAAAGTCTGGGGGATAAATAACCCAAACACCCATCTGTCTGCCGTCGAAAGTTTCCGTCATTCGAAGCTCGGTGCGGGAAGTCGAAATGCGGTTGTAGATCTCCGCGTTCTCCTGGGTTAATGGCCGCAGGGCACCCCCTTTCAGGTTCAGGGCGAAAATCTCGGAGGCATGGTTCATATCCATACGGGCTACGACCAGTTCCCCCTTATGAGAAGAGCCGACAATTCCATGAATATCGAAATTCCCTTCGGTAGCTTGCCGGATGGCTGGTAATTTTCGATCCATGATATTTCGGGGGACGCTCAGGGTAAAGACCTGCCGGGTTCCCCGCCAGGGGGCAACGAAATAAAGCTCCTGGCTTCCAGGCATCATATAGAAATCATCTACGGTTCCGTCCCAGTGGGCGGTGAGGTTTCGGCGGCCCCGATCGCGGTGCTGCCAGTCCATGACATAGAGGTCATTCTTGTCGGCTTCATAGCCATCCCTTTTCATCGCCGTCCAGAGCAGGTATCTTCCATCTTTACTGAATTTAGGATGGGTATCATAGCCCTTGTTCTCTTCGGTAAGGTTCTCGGTCTCCCCCGTCGCAATTTGATAGTGGTACAGATCCGTGTTCGTCGACTGAGCATACACTTTGCCTTTCTTCTTCTTACATACATAGATCACCCCTTTGCTGTCTGGCGTCCATATGAAATCTTCGGGGCCACCAAAAGGCTTCTGAGGCACTTCATAAGGCTCTCCTTCCAGTAAATCGATGACCTTTCCGGTCGTAAGGTCG
>CAZYEZ010000236.1:0-1794 GCA_964646775.1 uncultured Chitinophagaceae bacterium
GTTTGATCCTTTTGGGAGACGTTTCGGAACTTCTAATCGACACCCGGTAATGCAAATGATGCTGGAGCCAGCCCATTTGAAACGCAATCCAGCCCTCCTGTTTACTGAAACCCACCAGAATGTATCCGATGTGGAAGCGAATGCTAAGGTATTTCCTATCAGTGGAGCAGTTACAACCGCGGAGTTTATTCCAAAACTGATCGGGTTATCGCATACAGGGACCTTCACTTCCGCCTGTGGTTTGCTGGTCTACAACGGAGATGCCATGACCGAGTCACATAAGGGGAATGTGTTTATCTGTGAACCAGCCCAGAATTTAGTGCAAAGACAAAAAATGATGCCTCAAGGCCCAGGGTTTCGGTCGGAGTTAGTTTATGATGACAAAGAATTTCTCGCTTCAACCGATGAATGGTTTCGCCCGGTATACTTAAATCATGGTCCAGACGGAGCCCTCTACTTAGCTGATATGTATCGAAAGGTGATCGATCACCCTTCCTACGTGCCGGAAGACGCGCGTCATTTGCTCGATTTTGAAAGTGGCAAGTCGGATGGGAGATTATATAAAATTTTCACTAAGGACAAAAAACTCACCACCCCTGGTCGTTTGGCCACGACCACTGAGGTGTTGAACGCATTAGATTCTAAAAATCAATGGGCTAGAGAAACGGCTTTCAGGCTCATTTTAGAAAACAGAAATTCGGCTTATACGAGCGGGTTGATCCAATTAGTTAAGGGTTCAAATAAGGCTGAGACGCGAGCAGCCGCCCTTTGGTTATTAAATCACCTCGGAGCATTAAACGACGAATTATTAACTCTGTCTGTTCGCGATCCTCATTCCGGCGTTAGGGAACAGGTGGTTGAATTGGCAGGTGCTTACAAAGCGAATAACCCCGGTAAAATTTTAGAGGTCAGTGCTTCCGATCCGGATCAGCGCGTCCGATTTAAGACCGCCCTAGCATTAGGTAATTTGCCAGGGACGAATTCGGTCGAAGCTCTGGCCAAGATAGCAGCGCAGGATGGAGAGGACAAGTGGTCCCGGAATGCGGTCTTAAGCGGTATATCGGGACGGCTATCGGAGTTTTTAGAAGCTTTTCGAAAGCAAAATATGGGGAATGCCCGTGCCTATGCCTTGGTAATGCAAGACATGGGGCGCCTGTTTGGAAATGCGGCATCAGCTGAGGCTTGTCGTGATTTGTTGGAGGAGACACTCCATCAAAAAGGTGGGGAAGATTGGCGAGCTGCGACTATCCTAGGGCTCGCCGAAGGAGTTTCCCGCCGAAAAGAAATAATGCAAGACAAAGGTTCCCCCCTTCACGCCTTGTTGGCCAACGAATCCAACCCAAAGGCATCGACACGGTTGGGCACATTTATGAAAAGAATGAACCGGGTGGCCTTGGCGGAAAATCTTCCAGTTTCTCAACGAAAAGACGCCGTTGCGTTATTGGGGTACTATGATTTCGATAACGCCAGGCCGGTGTTGGAAAATACATTAGACGCTCGGAACCCGCCGGAAATTCAAATCGAGACCGTTTCGGCACTGGCACGACTGGGAAAGGTTGAGGGGGCTCGTTTAATGACCCGAAAAGAAATCTGGTCTGCCTATACGCCCCGGGTAAAAAATTCTGTCGTAGCGGCGTTGGTTTCCAACCCAGAATATATTCGGATACTTTTTGAAGCCCTGGAGAGCAAGGTAATTGGGCCAGCTGAAATTGCCTCGACCGACCGCCAACGATTAAACAAACATAAAGATGGGGAGAAAAGCAAACTGGCAACCCATTATTTCGAGTATTTAGA
>CAZYEZ010000237.1:0-1772 GCA_964646775.1 uncultured Chitinophagaceae bacterium
TAAGTGTTTTACAACTGCCATCAGTATTCCTAAAGAATTAAACTTTTATAATCGGAATAGTCTCGAAAAGTAACTGGAAAACCTGCTGAATGTTAATTAATGGGATAAAGTAACATTGAGAGACTGACAAAAGTAAATGCATATTGACGAAATGAACCTTGATAAACGAATATGCTGTATAACTTTCTGAAAATGGGCATAGCAAAGGAAAGCCTATGAGAAGGCCATTGATTCATCACAATAAAGACTCGGTAGCTATCACGCTGCTTTGCCAGAGAGTTCTTCAAGCAAAGGAATTATACTAAAGCCTGTATGCTTGACCCAAGCGTCCAAGTGGACATTCACTGCAGCAAAAGTAGCCAATGCAAACCGCTGCCTGGAGCATCTGGCCTTGTACTCTTCAATGTCGTAATCTTCAAAGAGCCTTTTGTGGCTTCTTTCGACAGAGGTGCGTGTTTTAAATTTTTCATTAAAAGCTTCAGAGCCGCGGGGTACGGGAGTAATCAGCCGGAAATCGTCTTTGGGCTTTAAATAGACAGTCCTTCCATAAGGTGAATCGGTACATTGACAAGGTTTTTCAATGTCATGGCAGTCGAAATAGCACCTGTACTTGATACCTTTGGGGTAGGAGTAGCCGCAGTCTTCGTAAGGGATACCGCCTTTGCAGATAGGCCTGCCTTGATCATCAAGGCAGATAATTCCCGGAGGCAGCTTGGTAAGAGTTTGTTTGGTTTTTGTATCCAAGGGGATGAAGGGGACGATGTTCCAATGATACAAGAGTTCATAAGTGGGATAGTTGTCCATGGCCCCATCGGCAATAAAATTACGGATGCAAAGGTCAGGATAAAGTTTTCTTACCTCAGACATGGCAAAAACGGCAAGGATGCTGTCATGTCTTGAAGCCTGTGCTTTACGCAGGTAAATGGGAAGGTCATAGGGACTGTCGGAAGCAGTGATGTTAAAGAGGGTATCGCCATAGAACCACTGTTCCCTGTAGCTGTCCCAACCCCATCTTGCATCAGGGTCGGAATAACGTCTGGGGCACTTGCAATCGTAGACACCGTGTTTTTTACAATCACAGACCTTTGTACCGTAATGGGAAGCACCGGAATAGAATGGGGTGCCATCACCGGCGACAGAAAGTTTTTGCACATCGCCCAAGATACCCATTTTGGCGGAAACATCAACGACACAGCGGGCAAGGAATTCCTGGAAGATCTGTTCGGGACGATACTCAGGGAGTGCGTCTCTCATGGCGATTCTGGCAAACTTTTTAACGATGCCGTTGTGCTTGGGTTTCAGTTTCTGGCCGGCCTTGAGTTTCTTACGGGGTTTAGGCTTGAAAGGCCTCAGTTTCTTTTTCCTGGCGACATGGATTTTATGAGAAGCTTTCCATAGACGTTTAATGAAGTCATAGTAGGAACCGACGGAAGGGGCTTTTCCATATTGGAATCCGCAAATAGCACAAAGGAGGGGGTCGTTGGCCACTTTTTTGGCCCAGTTTGTAATGCCGTGGTGTTTTTGGTCGAGCATAAGGATAAGAGAGCGAATAATACCCAGCTGGTTCTTGGCGGGACAGCCGGTATTAGAATAAAGGGGTTTAATGATAGGGAGCAGGGGATCCAAATTGAGAAGGTATAGCTTGGATATGGATTTTTCCATATCCGTGACCCTGCCCCTATCGGTCTCCCAAAAAAGCAGGAGATGAAGCTTCAGGTTTTCCTGATAAGAAGTGTGAGACTCAAAGTTACGCAGCATAAATAAAACCTCCA
>CAZYEZ010000238.1:0-1760 GCA_964646775.1 uncultured Chitinophagaceae bacterium
AAACGGGCAATGGCTTCTTGCTCGTGGAGGGGGGGGATGGGTAAATTGATAAATTTCATTTCCTCAAATCGAGTTGTCCACAAATCAGCAACAATACCGTGTCCGTTTCTGTAGAATTCTTCAATAAAACTATGTGATTTGAGAAGATATTCAGTGAAGTTTCCAAAAATGTTTCTAGGCTTCAATACTATATTTATTAATGAAACAGAACCATCAAAACTAGACAATCCACTAGAACCTTTTCTATCAGAACGACTATTTATAACAAAATCACCAGCTTTTACAAGCTTTCTATTATCACCATCATTTGATTTGGCAGCATTTTCTAATTGAGGAACAATACCATTTTTTGTAACTGATAGAGGGGCATAATCTTTATCGGAAACTTTTTCTCTTCTTTCTTCAAACCAATTACCTAATCGTCTCACTTCCCAATGGCTTGGTATTTCCCCGAGCCAATCGATACCGGAATCTTTATAACTGTCGTATGTATGCATGTCCATTAAAAGTTTAAGATATCATTTAATAATCCATCGGCTTGTTGCTCCAGAGCTAATAATTCCTCTTTAATCTCCTGAATACTGCGGAGTGGGGTGTGCTGATAGAAGTATTTATTAAAGGAAATTTCATAGCCTATCTTCACGCTGTGGAGGTTTATCCAGGCTTCCTCCACGTGAGGTTTTACCTCGCGCAAGAAATATTCGATGATGGGTTCGCTGAGCGGAATTTGCTCTGCATCGCGCAAGTCAGACTCGGTTTCGTAGATTATATATTCTCCGGCTTTTCCGGTCGGGTAATAACCAAATAAAGGTAATTGCGCTTCTGTACAACCCAGATGGTGCAATAATTTATCCAACTTATCGCCTTGTAGTTTTTCTACTTTTTTGATGACCTTTTCAGCCTCGGCATCGTAACTGCTGATGGCTTGGAGAATGGCTTTCTTCTCTGCCGCAGAGAGGCTGAGTTTATGCTGTTTGACCACCTCATCTACCAGCGTAGAGAAAGCATTGAAATCCATAAAAATATCATCACCGATATGCTGCCAGAGCTGCAAGGCGGCATCGTACAAAGCTTTGGGCTTTTGCCAGGTGGCTGGTTCGAGGAGTTTGGAGAGTTGCTTTTTATTCAAACCCCAATCTTCTTTTTCCGCTCGTTTGTTAATCTCTTCTGCGTGACTTTCCAATCCTGCATACACCAGGTCGCCATAGGAATCGTACAAAGCCTGCATTGGTATTTGTAAGCCTTTATCGAAGCGTAAGGCATCTAAGGCTTCTTTGCTGAACTGAGCCTTTAGACGCTTAGGGCGTTCTATATTGACTTTGTAATAACCAAAGTCTTCATTGTCGAATTGGCGCACCTTCAGCAGACTATCTTCCGGAGCGCTTTCCCAGTTTTCAAGATGCGCACGGGTAATGAGTGCGATATGTTCGGGAGCAAATTCGCAGTTTTTATTGCCCAGGTTTTTGCGCAGTTTGCGATACAGGTTGTTGGCATCAATCAGTTGTACCTTGCCCTTGCGGTGCTCGGGTTTGTTATTGTTGAGCAGCCAGATATAGGTGGTAATGCCCGTGTTGTAAAACAAGTTGTTGGGCAATTGTACAATCGCTTCCAGCCAATCGTTTTCGATGATATACCGACGGATATTCGACTCCCCCGAACCCGCATCGCCCGTAAATAAGGAAGAACCGTTATGAACCGAGGCAATACGCGAGCCGATACCGTTGGCCGAAGCAGGCTTCATTTTGTCGACCATCTCCATC
>CAZYEZ010000239.1:0-1760 GCA_964646775.1 uncultured Chitinophagaceae bacterium
TGCCAAGTGTGTTCGGGACTTTCACCCTATAGTAATGACCCATGCCGGGCGCACCGAATAAAAAAACCTCGTCATTTGGACGAGGTTTTTTTATTCTTCTATTCTTCTTTATGTTCTTTTTGAATGCTCTTTTTGAATACTCTTTTTGACTGCTTTGCTAATGCTTTGAAAATGCTTTGATCGAATAGATCAGAGAACTTGGGACTTCGTCCCGGGAACTAAAAATAGTCCTTATTGAGGGCTGGATTCTTGCGGATGGCTTCTTCAATGGGGCCAAACTGAGACAAGGCCTCGCCTTCTTTATCTCCCACGGCCACCGTATGCTCAAAATGAACCGAAGGCTTTTTATCTGCGGTGACGATGGTCCAGCCATCTTCGAGGGTAATCACCTCCCGCGTACCTAAATTAATCATGGGCTCAATGGCAATCACCATGCCTCTCTTAAGGCGCTTTCCCGTGCCTCGGCGTCCATAGTTGGGGACCTGAGGCTCTCCATGCAATTCCCTTCCTACGCCATGGCCAACCAGTTCCCGAACCACTCCATATCCATAAGCCTTCTCCGTGGCCTGCTGGATGGCATAGCCGATGTCGCCGACTCTTTGCCCTACCCGAGCCTCCTGAATTCCCTTAAACAGGGAGGTGCGGGTGTGCTTCATGAGTTCAAGGACCTCCTTGTCGATCTCCCCGATACCAAAGGTATAGGCATGATCTCCATGGAATCCATTCATATAAACCCCACAGTCTATGGAAACGATGTCTCCATCCTGCAAGACGTAGTCCCCCGGGAACCCATGCACGACGGCCTCATTCACGGAAATACATAGCGAATAAGGGTATCCATTGAAATTCTTAAAGGAGGGCACCCCGCCGAGACCCCGGATAAACTCCTCGGCCATCTGATCGATGGAAAGGGTCGTGATCCCGGGCTTTAATAGCCCCGCTATCTCAGTTAGGGTGGTCGTTACAGCTAGGGCCGATTGCCTGACCTGCTCAATTTCTTCTTCACTCAATATAGGAATCATGCCAACAACCTCCGCTTAAATATGCACGCCGGCTGCCGCTTGACGTCCAGAGATCCGGCCGGATTTCATTAAACCATCATACTGCCGCATGAGCAAATGACTTTCGATTTGCTGAAGCGTATCGAGGATAACGCCAACCCCGATCAGCATGGAAGTTCCCCCATAGAAAGAAGCAAAACCACTGGTCACGCCGAAGAATCCAGCTATACCGGGAAGGATACCCGCGATGGCAAGGAAAATGGCGCCCGGCAAAGTAATGCGATCCATAATGGTGGCAATATAATTAGCCGTGGGCTCTCCGGGTTTCACCCCGGGAATAAAGCTGTTGTTACGCTTTAAATTATCGGCCATTTCCGTGGGATTAAAGATCAAGGCCGTATAGAAATAGGTGAAAGCAATCACCAACAAAGCGTAGACGAGATTATACCAGAAATTCTGAGGATCGGACATGGCCCGAACAAAACCGGCGGCGGATTCGGAGCTGGAAAAACCCACCACCGTCGCAGGGATAAAAAGAATGGCCTGGGCGAAGATGATCGGCATCACCCCGGCAGCATTGACCTTCAGGGGAATGAAGTCCCGGCTTCCGCCGGCCAATTCCCTGGCTGCATTCGAACCTCCGATTACGCGTCTTGCAAAGTTCAAAGGAATCTTACGTACTCCCTGAGTCAGAAGAATCAGTCCAACGATGACAGCCACAAAGATTACCAGTTCGATAAGGAAAATCAATAGTCCCCC
>CAZYEZ010000240.1:0-1722 GCA_964646775.1 uncultured Chitinophagaceae bacterium
GATGGGCCTTGTATGCAGTTTCTGTCCGTCAGGTCAGGACTTTGCCGCCGGCTTCCTTCAGATTCCACCTCGCGATGGACACCCTTGCCTTAAGCTAACACTTCCAACTGCCAAGTGTGTTCGGGACTTTCACCCTATAGTAATGACCCATGCCGGGCGCACCGAAAGTGGTTCCGATCCCTTTGGGCTCAATCCCAAAACTTTCCATATCCATTCTCTAATGCTTAATCTGGGTTTATTCTTGGCACCATCATTATCGAACATATTAAGAACCTCTCAGATCGGGAGACCGAAGAACAAATACTACTAGGGAGATTCGGGAGAGCAAATATCTGCCCTACTTCTTAGGCTCCGCCGCAGAAACCCATGATGCGCTGTTTACGGCACCTTTGTATGTAGCCATTAGGAAACGTTTGAGTCTACCGCGGCATGTAGCCTCCCCTATATATCCTTTTTAAGAAAGTATCGAAGCGAAAACATATAGGGTGTAACGATCCAAGCTGCCATCACCAGGGCGGCGATGAACATCCCCTTTTCGGTTCCGAAGAACTTTCTAAATATCGCTCCCGTATAACCCATCATGGCCGAAAAGTCTGTATCCAACAAAACAAAAATCCGACAAATATCTATGGGGTTGAGAAGCGAAATGGCAATCATAGCATTTTCAATGGGATAATCCGAAAACTGGAATACAAAAAATAAAATCAGCGCGTTAAAAATAATTGCAAAATACAGCCATAGTAAAATGGATAATCCCACCCCCTTGGCCTTGTCTCGCAACCTTACCGCTGCCCAAAATGCCAACGAAATGAAGATCATGGTGAGCACGCAAGCACTCAACAGCAAAAGCCAACCGGCCGAGGTTCGTGCGAGCAATAAAACGGGTAAACCAACACCCAAGACCACGGAGGAAACCAAACAAAGCGTAAGGCCCAGAAAAAGGCTAGACCAAATCGTCGATCTTTTAAGCGGCTGACTTAAAAGAAGCTCCAAAAACTCCGCACTGTTATAAAGGTAAATGGTACTAAATATGACAGACATAAGGGGAACGACAAAGAGCACAATGGTCAATAAACTTAACACACCTTTATTCTCATTGGTTTCCATCATAAATACGCCCAGACTGAGTGCCAGAAGCACGAGGGTGTACACAACCAGTGTCTTGTTGCGAACCAGGTCAACGACCACATATTTTATCACTTGCTTCATCGCTGCGGCATTTCTTCCCTTAAGATCTTCGAAATCATTTTACCCAACCTTTGCTCGCCCGTCTCCTGCTTCAGTTCATCGAGGGGTCGATGTAACAAAGGCCGTCCTTCTTGCATGTAGGTGATATGCGTCGCCAAGTCATCCAGATCACTCAGCACATGGGAGCTGATAGTAATCAGCCTCTCTTTAGCCGTCTCTTCCTTAATCTTCTCCTTCAAAACCTCCGTTGAAAGCGGATCCAGGCCCGCCGTAGGCTCATCTAGAATTAGGACTTGGGGTCTGAACATAAAAGCTAGGCAAGCACTTACTTTCTGTCTTGTTCCGCCCGACAAGGTCCCCATTCGTTTATCCAACATCGTAGGGAGTTTGTATGCATTGTAAAGGTCTAAGTCCAACTGATTTTGGGAGACTCCCCGAATATCCATCATGAGTTGCAGAACTTGACCAACCGACATATTCTCTGGATACCGTCCAATTTGGGGCATATACCCCAGTTGACTTCTATATTGCCAA
>CAZYEZ010000241.1:0-1719 GCA_964646775.1 uncultured Chitinophagaceae bacterium
TAGGGAATCATGGAACGCCGCCTAGACCGCGTTCTTAGATCCCCCTGCAAAAGTCGCTGCTAAATATTCCCGGTTTAAGCGGTTGATATTCTCCAGAGAAATTCCTTTCGGGCACTCAGCTTCGCAGGCCCCGATATTCGTGCAGCTCCCAAATCCTTCTTTGTCCATCTGCTGGACCATGTTTACAACCCGGATTTTTCGCTCTGGATCCCCCTGTGGCAGCATGGCAAGATGGGAGACCTTGGCCGAAACAAAGAGCATGGCCGAAGCATTGGGGCAGGCAGCCACGCAGGCTCCACAGCCGATGCATGCGGCGGCCGCAAAAGCCTCATCTGCCTGGTGCTTTTCGATGGGCAGTGAGTTGGCATCCTGGGCATTACCCGTATTCACGGATACATAGCCCCCGGCTTCAATAATTCGGTCGAAGGCTTCGCGGTCTACGACCAGATCCTTGATAACCGGAAAAGCATCTGCGCGCCAGGGCTCCACCACGATGGTGTCACCATCTTTGTACTCGCGCATATGCAGCTGGCAGGTGGTCGTCAGATCCCAGGGGCCGTGGGCCCGGCCGTTGATATACATGCTGCACATTCCACAAATGCCTTCTCGGCAGTCGTGGTCAAATGCAATGGGCTCTTTGCCTTCTGAAATGAGCTGCTCATTCAGCACATCAAACATCTCTAGAAACGACATTTCGGAGGAGATGTTTTTCACCGAATAAGTCTCAAAATGTCCCTTGGTCTGGGCATTTTTCTGCTTCCAGACTTTGAGGGTGAGATTCATGGTATAATGTTCCATTGATCAATCTTTAGATTTCAAACCGATTATTTATAGCTTCGACTGGTTGGCTTTACCAATTCATAGCTCAACGGTTCCTTATAAAATTCAAATTGGCCTTCTCCCTTGTACTCCCAGGCACTCACGTGCATAAACTCTTCGTCGTTTCGCTGGGCTTCTCCATCTTCAGTCTGAGACTCTTCACGGAAGTGACCGCCACAGCTCTCTTTACGCTCGAGGGCATCCATACACATCAACTCGGCGAGCTCAAGAAAATCGGCCACCCTTCCTGCTTTATCCAGTTCGGGATTAAACTCATTGATCTCCCCGGGGACCCGCACATTCTCCCAAAAATGCTTTCTTAGGGCTTTAATTTCCTCGATCGCTTCTTTTAAGTGCGCCTCATTTCTGGCCATTCCGCATTTATTCCACATGATCTGACCCAGACGCTTATGAAAACTTTCCACGCTTTCCTTGCCGCCGGTATTCATCAGCCGATGAATGCGGTCTGCCACTTCTTTTTCAGCCTTTTCAAAGGCGGGGTGATCCAGCGGTATGGGCTTGGTTCGGATCTCTTCGGCCAGATAGTTTCCGAGTGTATAAGGGATCACAAAATAGCCATCAGCAAGCCCTTGCATCAGGGCGGAGGCCCCGAGGCGATTGGCACCATGATCACTGAAGTTTGCCTCCCCAAGCGCGTAGAGACCCTGTACGGTGGTCATCAACTCGTAATCAACCCAAAGACCTCCCATCGTGTAATGGACGGCTGGATAGATGCGCATGGGAACCTCGTAGGGGTTTTCCCCCGTAATCTTTTCGTACATCTCGAAAAGGTTACCATACTTCTCGCGAATCACCCCTTTCCCCAATTTGATGATGGTTTGGGAATCAGGATTTTTTAATGCCTGCTTATTGGCTTCGATCTTCCCGTAACGCTCAATG
>CAZYEZ010000242.1:0-1683 GCA_964646775.1 uncultured Chitinophagaceae bacterium
TGATCCGGCACCTATTTCGATGTATGAGAATATCATAAACTATAAGCCAGAATATAGCCTGGATGAAAATAGATCTTTAAAGCGATTTAAAGTAGATAGCAACGGCCTGTTTATACTGCGATCAGGTGAGCACTTATCCAATGAAGAGGCGCTTGTGCAGAGAATCTCAGAGGAGCAGCTTATCGATGATCCAAATGGCGCGTACTTTAGAAACTGGCGATCACATATCCAAAGTCCTGATGATATTTGGGATGAAATTGTAAAGGCTACTCAAATTCCTGGGGTGACTTCAGCTCCTAAGCTACAGCCCATTGAGACTAGACTTGTAATGTTGCAAACGGGAATGAGAGCTCCAATGGGAATTAAGGTTTATGGCCCCGATTTAGAGACCATCCAAAATTTTGGCTTTGCGTTAGAGGAAATTTTAAAACAGGTTCCTTCGGTAAAAAAAGAGGCAGTTTTTGCCGATAGAGTGATCGGAAAACCGTATTTGGAGCTTGATATCAACCGCAATGCTATCTCAAGATATGGAGTAAGTGTAGAGCAGGTATTGCAGACAATAGAAATTGCCATCGGTGGGATGCAAATCACCAGTACCGTTGAAGGGCGAGAGCGTTATCCAGTTCGAGTGCGGTATCCAAGAGAGTTGAGAAGCAGTCCTAGTGATCTAAAAATTATTTTGGTTCCATTGCCTAACAATGGACAGATTCCATTAGGGCAATTGGTCGATATAACCTATACCGCAGGTCCTCAAATGATCAAAAGTGAGAATACCTTTTTGGTAAGTTATGTTCTTTTTGATAAACGTGAAGATTTCGCTGAACTGGATGTGGTTAACACAGCCCAAAAGCTCATCCAAGACAAGATTGATAATGGTGAATTAACCGTTCCACCAGGAGTGAGTTATGAATTCTCAGGAAATTATGAAAATCAAGTTCGGGCCGTAAAACGCCTAGCTATTGTTATCCCCATCTCATTGCTCATCATTTTTCTGTTGTTATATTCTCAGTTTAAAAATATTATCGCCTCTTTAATTCACTTCTCTGGGGTGTTTGTTGCCTTTGCAGGTGGATTTATTATGCTGTGGTTATACGGCCAAGGATGGTTTATGAATTTTGAAATTGCAGGAGAGAATATGAGGGACCTCTTTCAAATAGGGACGATTAATCTTAGTGTGGCAGTTTGGGTAGGATTTATCGCACTCTTTGGTATTGCGACCGATGATGGAGTTCTTATGGGAACTTATATCCATCAGTTATTCCAGCAAAAGGATCCAAAAACAGTCGCTGAGGTTCGTTCGGCGGTCATAGAAGCAGGTAAAAAACGAGTACGACCAGCTATGATGACAACGGCGGTAACGATAATTGCTTTGTATCCAGTACTTACTTCCACTGGAAAGGGGTCTGATATAATGGTGCCGATGGCCATCCCGATAGTAGGGGGCATGGTTATACAACTAATGACCATTTTTGTTGTGCCGATCCTGCAGGCTTATTGGCGAGAAACCGTCATAAAACGTGATACAAGAGCGATAGCATCTGTTAAAGCTCAAAACAAATAACGATGAAAAGGAATCAAATGAAAGAAAAAATAAGTCTTTTACTTTTTTTATTTATGGGTATTGGGATGGTAGCGCAGAGCTTGGAGGACTATTTGCAACTCGCGCTGCAGAATAATCCCGGC
>CAZYEZ010000243.1:0-1677 GCA_964646775.1 uncultured Chitinophagaceae bacterium
CTATCGTCATCAGCAAGGGTAACAACATTGGTATCATCGAGGAATCCTTGAAGTTCGCCCCAGGTGATATCCCCGGTAGTCCAGTCTGCATCGTAATCATCCCGCTTGTCGGCATCCAGCTCGAGGCCCAGGATGGCATCGTTGAGCACCTTGGCGGTAGCTTCGTCGGCTGCTAAACGGGCATCGTCAATCCGGCGAATAACCCGGGGCGCTGCCAGGGCGACCAGGATACCGATGATAGCTACGACAACCAAGACCTCGATCAGGGTGAAGCCCTTCTCATTCTTTAAGGCACGATGGAAAAAATTTAACATTCTATGACCTCCTTAATATATTTGGATAAAAACAGACCAAAAACTCCTGTGATTCCCTGTCCTACCACCTCCTTATATTTACTAACGTCATTATCTTTCGTAGGGCCTTTAGGTCTGAACCATACTGCCCATATCGAACATGGGCAACATTACTGCCGCAAGCATAAACCCTACGATAATAGCTAGACCAAAGATCATGAAAGGTTCTATGATGGAGCTAAGCCTGTCCACCGTGTACTTGACCTCATCCTCATAGAAATCGGCGACCTTGCTGAGCATTTCATCCAAAGCCCCGGCCTCTTCCCCAACCTTGAGCATGTGCAAAACCAGGGGTGTAAAGTGAGGAGAGCCGCCGAGTCCCTGGCTTAGGGTCATGCCTTCCGAAACCCCGCGCCGGGCGTAGAGAATTGCACTGGAAAACTCTACGTTGTTGACGACCCGGGCAACGATTTCCAAAGCCTGAATCATGGGGACGCCGCTGGCCACCAAGATGCTCAGGGATCGACAAAATCTGCCAATGGCGGAGTTTTTAAAGATGATTCCGAATTTGGGCAGTTTGAGCGTTAACCTTTGAATAGTATGCCGGCCCTTGGTGGTATCTGCCCACTTTTTTAGGAGAATCACCCCCAAAATGATTGCCGGTACATAGATATAGTAGTATTTCTGCATTACCTGACTGATGGCCAGGGTGGCCACAGTAATCCCCGGCAATTCCTGATCGGCTTGGGCAAACATGGAAGCAAACCCGGGAATAACGGTAGCCATGAGGAGGATTACCACTATAACTGCCACGACGCCGATGACAGTTGGGTAGGTAGTAGCGGACTTAACCTTTTCCATAATTTCGCTTTGATTCTCAAAGTACTCGGCCAGACGAGCCAATACTTCGTCCAAGGAACCGGAGGCCTCGCCTGCTTCCACCATGCTGGTAAAAATGTTGGGAAAGAAGTCTTTATGTCTATAACAGGCCTCGCTAAAGGTCTTGCCGGCTTCCAGCTCTTTACCGATATCGGTCAGGGTATCCGCTAAAAGCGGATTCTCTGCCTGGGCTCCAATGGCGGTAATAGAGGAAATTATTGTTACGCCGGCATTGGTCATGGTGGACATCTGTCGGCAAAAGACGGCAAATTCTTTGAGGGGAATAGTCTTCTTTTTGAACAAGGAGGTCTTTTTTTGTTTTGTACTGCCCGGGGCCAACTCCACGATGGTTAATTTCCTGGCTCGAATCAACTCGGCAGCGCGGTTCATATCATCGGCCTGAATTTGTCCACTAATCATCTTGCCGGAGAAGTCCCTGGCCTTGTAGCTATATACGTTCGGCATTGCGCACCCCCCCGGTAATTATTAGAACTGCACGGGATCA
>CAZYEZ010000244.1:0-1625 GCA_964646775.1 uncultured Chitinophagaceae bacterium
TAGATTTTTAGAAGACGAGGTGGCCGAATATGGAAAACTGGGAGAAAAAATTGGACTCGACTTGCACGCCGGCTTGGACAATCTCACCGACGCCAAATACAGCTCCCTGGTTTCCCTCAATGCTCCCTCTTACGGCGGCAGCGACCCCGCTTACTATCATCCTTCTGCGGGCCGTCAGGGATACGTCGGCGTTCGCCTAAACTATCATTTTTAAACGTAGAATATGTCTCACCCATCGATCTTCCCCAAGCGGTCTGTTTTTGTAATAATTACCTGTATTTTCCTTTTCCCCCAGCTCATGGGTTGCCGTTCCAATTCAAAAGCGGTAAATGAACCGTGGCGGCAGACCCTTCTCGCGGATACGGGAACTCAGGTGCAGTGTCTACGCTTCTTTGATACCCCCGATGGCACCCCATGCCTAAGTTGGGTTGAAGTAGGCGCCCAAGAGACACCCCGTCTCCTGTTTACCATTTGGGAACCCCAAACCGGTCGTTTTGCCGATCCAGTCCCTGTGCCCATGGAAGCAAAGGTTGCCATCCATGAAGAGGGGATGCCTAAGCTCGTCTTCAAAGGGGAGGGCACCATCATGGTCCTATATGAAACTTCCACAGCTTCCAAAGAGCACCGTTTCGGAATCCGAGATCTTAGATTCCGAATCTCAGAAGATGGAGGAAAATCCTGGTCAAAGCCTCGATCGATGGGGTCGAAACGACGGCCCTCCGATTCCCAATCTTTCGCTTCAATTACCCGTTTGGCTGATGGAGAAGTCGGCGTGGTCTGGCTGGATACCGATCCCCAGCCCCGGATCCCCGGCAGTCGACCCGTCTATTTTGCCCGATCAGCAGGCAGAGATTCGTTTTCATCGCCGCTACGCGTTGACCATGCTGCCTGCCCTTGCTGCAGAACTGCCATACTGCCGCTTCCCAATGGACAGGTCTTGCTGGCATACCGGGACCTGGATTCGAATTCTCATAGAGATATCAGTTTGGTTTGGCTCTCCGAGGAGGGCACCCCCCTTGTCAGGCAGGCTGGAATAAGTATGGACGAATGGAAAGTCGACGGCTGCCCCCATCTTGGGCCCTCCTTAGCGAGGGGCGATACGACGGTGTTCCTGACCTGGTATACCGGTGCCTCTCCCTCTGGGCTCTATATTGCAGAAATCTGCCCAACCCGTGGCCAGATTCAAAAGCGACGCTTGTCTTCCCAAGCCAAGTTTGCTTCCCCATCCGTGCATCCTGACGGGACACCTTGGGTGGTTTTTAGCGAACCGTATAAAATGGACAACGCCTCCTATTCCCGCATTCAGCTCAGCCAAGTGAACGGGCAGGAAAACCTCAGGACCGAAATCTCCTCGCCACGCGCCCAGGCCACGCATCCGGTGCTTTATATAGGGGGCAAGGCAAAAACCTATAGGCTGGCTGCCTGGATCGAAGAAGGAAAGGTGGTGGTCCGGGAGCTCCCCGAATCTCTCGATCCCAATTAATCTTTCTGAGATGTCCGCCCCTCATACCAGGGTCGATAAAAGTCACCGTTCAAAAAGCAAAGGGAATTCAAATCGTTGTTGGCCCGGGAGGCCCATTTATCCGCACTGTCCTGATGGATGTTGCGGAGGCTGGTCTGGGACA
>CAZYEZ010000245.1:0-1609 GCA_964646775.1 uncultured Chitinophagaceae bacterium
AAGGAGAATTCCATCTTGATGCCGCCTCATCAAGCGATGTCGGCATAGGTTTCAAGATGTTTGGGCTCCTGGCGAACTTCTAAGAAGTAGAAGATGAGAAACGACACGGGGACGAGTGCAGACAGGATTAAGATCCAGACAATTTTCGTACCTGCGAGCATGTGTTTGATCTTGGTTACATGAACGATACAGTAGATCAACACCACCGCGCTGATGACCGCGGCGATGGCCGTCATCCAGAATAAAGTGTCATACTCCGCCGCCGTGATACTGGAAATGGCAAAATGGTTTTCCAAATCCTTGAACTTGATTAAAGGCCAAAGACTATATAGATAATATCCGGCAACAGTTAGAAAGGCAAGGTTCGGAATCAGACAGATGATGCCGAATCTGCGCTTGGCTTTTTTATCCATCCTTTCCATGGCGATATAGTTTGGTCAACTATAAGGCCTAAAAAGATTATGCCCGATCCCCACCTGCGGCGCGAAATTGGCTTTTCTTTTGGATGGGGGAGAGGAAGGATCTGATCCTACCTCTTGAGGAAAGAAGCTTTATGAAGGCGACCCTCTTCCACCATATGGATTATATAGAAGCCAGGCGTCCAGGTACCCAGATCAACCTCCAGGAACGGTTGGGTTTTGTCCAACCTGGTCTCAAACCAGCGTTTTCCGCCTAAATCAAAGATTTGGATGGAAGGGGAGGATAGATGGGGGCTCAGCTCAATGGTCAAAGACTGATGGGCGGGATTGGGGTAAGCAGAAATGAGATGCGAGAACGAGGAGGCTTCGGCGACAAAAGTGGTGGACTCGCTGAGGGTCCATGAACGAGGCTCTCCCGATGCATCGCCGCTGTTGGAATTGTCGCCATTTACGGCATTGAGTATCCCGTAGAACTCAACCTTGCCACTTCCCGGACCTGGTGAGGTCCAATCAAAACGGGCAATCGTGCCTTGGGGGTCTGCCGAAAGCGGGTGATGATGTTCCAGCAGGGTCTTGCCGCCAATGGTTATCTGATGGAGATCGGTGCCTAGGTTGCCAAACTGACCCGCATCGGATTGATTCGAAAGAATCGCCATTAGCTGAAAGCCAAATAAAGAGAGGCTGGGATGCATGCCTTTAATGGTGATCTCGTAGTCGGTATGGGGGGTATAGCTATGGGAGACCAGGACCTGGGTCTGCTTCTCTCTAATTTCGAGATTTAATACCGTTTTCCCTTGGGAAGATTGATGGCAGCTTTGGCAGGTACCGGTCGAACCGGGCCCTCCCGTTTTGTTTCCGTTGCCTTGATGGGCAGGGCCCGAGGTGTTCGCGTTTAGAAGGCTGAGAATAAGGAATGCGGCGGCAAATGATAGGGTCAAGGTGTTTTTCATAGGGTTTATTTAGTGCATGGTAAGGATAGAGCATAAATGTTCAAATCGACCGTCAAAAAAGAAAACGGAATCGGACAAGGGGTATATCTTGGGGGATCAGACGAGGCAATTGGCCGATGAAGGGCGAGCGGCGCCCCGCTCATCCTTTCCCAGAAGGGGAGAATAGCACAAATAGCACAAATGGCAATCGAGTAGGAAGCAGGGGATTAGTTCCCCTGCTGTCCTCTCACACCACCGTGC
>CAZYEZ010000246.1:0-1511 GCA_964646775.1 uncultured Chitinophagaceae bacterium
TCAGTCGAGTATCCTGGACAATGATATCCGGCAAAATATCCTGATACCGTTCAAGCATCAGCAGAACATGCTTTCCGCTGGCTTCGGGATCAGCAAGTATATTTTCGCTCTGAATACCACTGCCAAATTCGGGATGAACTGGAGCAGGACCCGTTATGACCAATTCATCAACCAGACAAGGCTACCTTTCGACAATCATATCCATGCTGCCAATATCGGGTTAGACGGCAGGTTTTTCAGGCTGTTTACGCTGAAATATGAGGGCGCCGGGGCCAGAAGCAGGAGTTTGCCGAAAGGCGATCTGTCAGCAAATATGACGAACAGCATCTGGCGGTTTTCTCAGGGACTGACCATCGGCTACTCTCCCATCAGGAACCTGGATACCCATGTAGAGACAAAGAATACCCGGCTTATCCAACAGGATAAAAACAGCCTGAACTATTCATTTCTCAATATGCGCCTGCGATACAAATCGGTACGATTGAGGACTGATTTTTCACTGGACATCAACAACATCATGGGGATAAAGAACTATGAAATCGCGGATCTCACCTCAAACCAAATGTCCATCAACAATTATACCCTACGGGGCAGAATGGGAATTTTTAGGGCGACTTTCAATCTTTAAAACCGATCGGATTTTGATATAATCTCTCTCTTATAACTCCTTGACGATATCCAGATCTATGTTATATCGGTTTGCTTTTAGGTAGGTAACCCATGCACTCAATAAATCCAGTTCCGTAGCTTTGCTTTTTTTCAGGTCTCTAAAGAGCCGCTTAAACCTATCATCATCCTTACTATTAGTAGATTTGGTCACCTTGCTCAAAGCCTGTAATGTATTGGGCAGATCATAATCGGTCAAATCAAGTTTTGCATAAGCTACGGCCAGTAGGATAAACTGCTCGATTGCCGGACTGATCTGGATAATATAATGGTGTTTTGTTTGATGCTTGTGCAATGTTAAACTACCTTTGGTACATACCGTCGTAAATTCACCCAAATAATCCAGTTCGTTCTTATCCTTATCAATGATCCCTAGGGCAAAACCATCCGCAAACTTTTCTTTCATTACTTTTGCCACCGTTCCACAACCCTTTTGGTGATTGTATTTTTCACGGGGCAAAACGATTGTCTCCATCAGGTTGGTGTCCACGTAGCATTCGGGTATAATACTCAAATCCATCTTTACACAAAACTCTCACTATTGGTAAATAAATCAACCCCATGCTGATAAATATCGTGCAACTCCTGATCTTCCAGCTTCCGCAACCGAGTTTCATGGTTTTTGTAGTGAACCATATACACGGCCAATTCGTCCCTTGCATTCTCCAAGAAATCATTTAGGATAAAGGGGCTGTGTGTCGCTACGAAATATTGATTATTCTTCTTATGGATCATTTCCTGTGTGATGTGCGACATATAAGGCGGAAAAGAATGAGCTTCTGGTTCCTCAAACAGCAACACACCATCTTCTGTGCTTGCAACAGCGGTTTTAAAAAAGATAATGC